>DGIK01000129.1 GCA_002393195.1 Bacteroidales bacterium UBA3824
CGGCGGTTTCGCATTTTTTGTTTGGAGCATACTTATATTGCTGCCTACTGAGCCGCCTCGTACAAGGAAATCATACAATCCCGCACACAAACTTCCTTTCCTGGCACATTACGGAACGACCGCTCGACGGTAATATTGTAAAATTTGGAAAATGTGATTGTTTCCATCACAGGCAACAGACTTTCACTAAAAATGCCATACGTGCTTTGACGTCCGTCAGACTCAAACGCATATCTGCCAGCATGGATGTCCAATAAATAAAACTTGCCAGTGGAACGAATGACTTCGCAGTTCGGTTGTTTAGCGTTGAGATAGAAAGAATCTTCGTCAGGCAAATAATCGTCAGGAAACTCCGTCGGCGGCAAAACTTTTATGTTGTGGTACTGTATGTCGTTGTCGATGTCCACCATATATACAAACCCATCATTTGGCTTAGTAATGACACGACGCAACGACACTTGTCCAGAAACATACCTTTCTATCGTATTCTCATCTGTCCTGACAACAAGCCATCTATTGTAATGGTCGTCAGAATCAACCCAATAGAACAAGTAGTTCTCCCCCGCAGGACTTACGTAATGCGACAGCAACGGTCCATCATAATATATCAAATCAGATACTTTGCGAAACGACGCTATATGAAGCGGAACGTTCAATCCCTGGAACTGTTTCATGGTGTAAACTGTTTTATAATGTTGAACTTGGAGCCAAGGGCGCAACCTTCGTACTCATACAAGTCATAATGGTGGTTTTCGTCCTCGGCGGTTTTTGCACCGTCTGTCTTTTCCAAATATCCGGTGCTCAATGCGTTGCCAATTTTTTGATCGATGTGTTTCATAACACGAGACAGATACTTATAAAACTTTTCCGCAGACATCGCAGTCGGGAAACATGACAACGCTATATTTGTGGTCTCAAGTTTGCCATTTTCCCTTGCCTGGATGAGCCTGCGCGGATTTCTGACGTATCCAGGAAGATGGTTTTGCGAAGCATCGTCCGAATTGACAAACCTAAACGCACGTTCATGCGAGATGTCGAAAAGTTCGGGCATCTTAGCTCCACTTGCCAACATCTCGTCAAGCAATTCTTGATATTTGAACCTCAGCGGCATAATTAACTGATTATCGGTTGCAAAGATAAAAGGATTTTCTATGTTTCAAAAATATTTTTAGTGGTTTGACATTTTTTTATCGTCAACACAAAAAAAACTCGTTGCAGGCTTACTCGTTTATCTCATTGTTTGATCATAATATGAAAACACAGACCATGCCATCTTTGCGCCCAATATGCCAAACGCCATCAGTATAGCCTTGAAAACGATGCGCATATTTTTTTTCTTGCGGTCAATTGCATTAACATTGGCGCGGAATCCCTTGATAAAATCCTGTACGTCAGGATATTGGCTGTAATTATGCTCAATTTCGGCTATCTTGTTGTTCAATTCTATCGGTCCCTCATTTTTTTGGTTCAAATCTACCCGTTTTACATAAACAACGAAACCTAACACACCGAGCAACACCGGCATATCACAAAACGAATATCCACCACGGTATCCACACACGAAAATCCACATCGCCAACACCATCAATATTAATCCGAAATAATGGCGAAACACTGCGCCAAAATTGGTTGGATATTGATTTTTGAACGCAACGAGTTGTTGGTTCAAGGCTGTCAAATCGCGCAAAAAATCAGTTCTTGTCTTATCAGTGTTCATAGGCTCAAATATTTGATGATTATTATCAAAGCAACGACTCCCACGTAAACTGCGGCTACGCCAGCACGATGCTTTGCACGTTCTTTTTTTGCTTCTTTAATCAATTTGTCCAAATAGCCAAGTTCTGTCTTAGCCTCGCTGTTGTTGCCGTAGAGGGTGGCTATCTGCAACGTGTAACTATCGAACATAGCAAGCGCATTATAGAACGCCTGGTCGGCAAGTTCAATGGGCGAAGTCTTATAAAGATTCTCCTTGTCATCTTTTGAGTATTCCGATTTCATATTTAAAAACATTCCAACAAACGGGCTTGCCGCAAGTATCACATACCCTAATATATACCACACTCCCTTCCCAGCCAAAGAACCACTCGTATCCGCATCAACGTTCACCGTTATAATCGCGCCGATAATTGCCATCGCCACATCAATATTATACGTCAAAATCTTGAAAAATCCCGGCTTGGGCGCACTGCGTAACGCTCTAATGCTCTCGTTGATATTGTCAAGAATTTGCTGGATGTTGTATTGCGAGCCGGTTTGTTCGTGGAGGATGTGTCCGCAATATGTGCATATATGGCTGACAAGCGGCAATGCAGCGCCGCAGTCGGGGCATTGTGTGATGGATTGTTGCTGCTCGGCTGTATTACGGTTTTCGTCGCGGATAATGTCTGCCGCATAGCCCATCGCACCTTGGTCGCCAACTTTGATTACCCGCCGCTCGCTGTCGTCTGTTTCAAGCGATTGTCCGCAAAAAAGACAATCGACAGAAATCAGCGGAATCTGTGCACCGCACGTGGGGCAGCGTTTCAAATCCTCTTTATGGTAACTTTTGAGCCGCTCGTTGAGCGCGTCGTCGATGTATTTGTTGACCACTGCCACATCCACGCCCATATCCAACGCCTCCTTCACTATCGTCTGCCGTTCCTTGAAGGTCAATATGCGGTCTTGCAACGCGAGTTCGGTGAGGTCAACAATGTGCCGAGGTACTCTCACAATCGTGCTTGGGTCGTATGGTGGAGGTGTGATTTCTTGTGGTTCATTTTGGGTGCTTGCAATTTCTATTTCGGGCTCTAAGCCACAAAATAGGCATTTTGGCGAACTATTTGGAGTACGCGACTTGCAACGTGGACATTCTCTGAGCGCGTCTTTTGGGTAAAACAAGAGCGATTCTTGCAACGTCTTATCCAAATATTCCTTGATTTCGTCCTTCGGCACACCCTGCCGCAACGCCTCAGCGGTGATTTTCTCAATCTCCGAATATGTCAACACACCGTCCTGAAACGCTGCATTGGTCATTGTCAATACATCTTGCGGTATAGCCATAATTTACTCGTTAACATTCTCGGTGCGAAAGTTAGCAAAAAATGTTAATGGCACAAAAAAAATTACCGATAATTTTCTGATGAAAATTATCGGTAATTTTTTATCTAAAACAACAATGCGTCAAACCTTACGCCTCCAACTCTTTCAGCACTTCCTTAGCCCTCTGCGAGGCGATGTCAAAGTTTGAGCAAACGTTTTTGCTGTCGAGTTTTTCGACGATGCCGGTCTTGTTGAGTTCCTTGAATACACTCTCATTGACGCCTGAAAGAACTATTTTCACATTGATTTCGCGGAGGTCGTCGAGCATCGCGCTGAAATTCCTTGCGCCAGTAGCATCCATAAAAGGCACGTGCCTCATACGAATCACCAACACCTTAGCCTCGTTGCCAAACTGACGGAGAGTCTCGCGGTATTTCTTGGCAGCACCGAAGAAGAACGGACCGCTTATCTCATAAACCTCAATGCCTTTGGGGAACATCTGCGCGTAATTGACGAGCGAATCCTCGTCGCGGGTAACATTGATGACGCTACTCTGCGCTGCCATCCTCTGCATAAAGAGGAACGATGCCAACACCATACCAACCTCGATAGCGGCTGTAAGGTCGAATATCACTGTCAACAAGAACGTTACCACCAAAATCACAGTATCGTACTTGCTGCCCTTGCAGATGGAGACAAAAGAACGCCATTCGCTCATATTGTAACTTACCACAATCAACACGCCCGCAAGGCACGACAACGGTATCATCTCCGCATAACTGCCAAACAGGAACATTATCAGCATCAGCGTAATGGCGTGTACGATGCCAGCAACAGGGGTGCGACCGCCATTTTTGACGTTGGTGGCGGTACGGGCAATTGCGCCTGTTGCCGGTATGCCGCCAAAAATCGGCGATACGATGTTGGCGACGCCCTGGGCGATAAGTTCGGTGTTCGATTTGTGATTGCTACCAATCATACCATCTGCCACGACAGCCGACAGCAACGATTCTATCGCGCCCAAAACCGCAATCGTAACGGCGGGGCCTATGTAACTATTGAAATTGCTCCAATCAATCTCCGGCATACTCATCGTAAACGACGACGGAATCTGATTGAACTTAGAGCCGATGGTCTCCACATCGAGGTTGAATATCGAGGAAATTAACGTTACGATAATAATGGCAACAAACGAGCCAGGGATTTTGGGAGTAATTTTCACGAAAAACACCGAAATCAGGATGGTCAACACGGTGAGACCGAGTGCGGTGAAATTGACACTTCCAATATCAGAAATCATCGCGCCCCATTTGCCGATGAAGTCGCCGGGGAGTTTGTCAACCGAGAGTCCGAGCGCGTCCTTGACCTGCGTGGTGAATATCGTGAGCGCGATACCAGACGTAAAGCCAACGACCAACGGATGAGGTATAAACTTGATGACCGAACCCAAATGCAACAATCCAAACAGCACCAAAAGCACGCCCGCCAACATTGTGGAGACCATCAATCCTGACAGTCCATATTGCTGCACGATGCCATAGACGATGACGATGAACGCGCCCGTAGGCCCGCCAATCTGCACGCGGCTGCCGCCCAAAAACGAAATCAGGAAGCCGGCGATGATAGCCGTCACAAGTCCCTGAGCCGGGTTGACGCCCGACGCCACGGCAAACGCAATTGCCAACGGCAATGCCACGATGCCCACTATGATGCCCGCCAGAAGGTCGGACTGAAACATTTTCTTTGTGTATCCCTGTTTGAGAACAGAGAATAATTCGGGTTTAAATACGCTTTTCACTGTTTTGTATTCCTTTTAAAAAAACGGTGCAAAGGTATAAACCCAACGTGTATTGTATTTTGCGGTTGGATTAAGAAATATTTAAATTTTAGGGTTTGTACAATATGTTGTAGGGGCGTACCTCGTGTACGCTCCATGAAATGTTTTTATGATATGAGATGTATGGGGCTATTTTGTGTCATTCAACAAAGCATCTACCTCCGCAATGAACCTCTCCGCCTTCGGATATAGTTCATCAACTTCTTCTTCGGTAGAATATACAAATTCGTCATAATACAATACCCTCCCTCTTTACATTATGTTGAAACGGCGTTGCAAACGGACGGTTTTCCCATTCGCTTTTGGTCATTATCAATGTACTGATGGCAATGCCGGTATCAAGTTCTATATCATAAAACGGCGACATAATCTGTTCCTTTTCACTGTACGACAGATGTTTGTTGGCATCCACAAGCAACAACAGGTCTATATCGGAATCGGCTCGTGCATCACCACGCGCCTCCGAACCGTACAAAATCGTCTGAACCATTGGACGCATCTTGTCGGCAGCAATCTTTATCCTATTTACAATCTGTATCCGTCTCATAGCATATAATGCTTTTGTGGGTTAATATTGTGCAAATATAACCAAATCCGATATATGGACAAAATTATTTTTCACAGAGCGTACACGAGGTACGCCCCTACCCCTCCAACATTCCCGACGGCGTAACGCCGAATTGTTTGGTGAAACATCGCGTGAAATATTTGGGGTCGTTGAAGCCGACTTCGTAGGCGATTTCGGAGATGTTCATATTGTGGGTGATGCGGTTTTTGATGATGAGGTCGCGGGCTACTTTGAGACGGTAAGCACGGATGAAAGGTCCCGCACTTTGCTGCGTGAGGGCTTGCATCTTCTTGTTCATAAACGTCTTGGAGACGCCCATCTGCGTGATGAGTTCGTTGACATCAAAATCGGGTTCGCGGTAATTATCCTTGATGATTTTCAAAACCTTGTCGATGAACTTCTTGTCGTATGAATCTTCGGGAATGTTGAGGCTCTCGGAATCCATATTGTCGCGGAATTTCTGACTAAACTTGCGGCGGTTTTCAATCAG
This sequence comes from Bacteroidales bacterium UBA3824, assembly GCA_002393195.1. GTDB lineage: Bacteria > Bacteroidota > Bacteroidia > Bacteroidales > UBA3824 > UBA3824. Next base: position 5,914 of record DGIK01000129.1, read on the forward strand.
GGAAAGGATTTTGGCCTTGAGAGCCGCCTCGTCAAAGGGCTTTGTGATGTAGTCGTCAACACCCTTGCGGAAACTGTCGAGCAACGATTCGCGACTTGTCTTGGCGGTGAGGATGATGATTGGAATGTGCGAAATGTCGCTGTCTTGACGGACATTTTGGGCGAGGGTAACGCCGTCCATACCGGGCATCATCAAGTCTGAAAGGATGAGGTCTATGACATTGGAACGTAGCACAGTGAGGGCGTTGTTGCCGTCAACAGCCTCATACACAGTGTATTGGTCGGAGAGTACGGTGCGGATGTATTGGCGCATCTCGGTATTGTCTTCCACCACGAGCACCGACATACGATGTTCGGCATTGTCCTGAATATCGTCGTCATCATCGGCATCGTCGGCGGTGCTTATGTAATTGGAAACCGGCGCGGCGGCACTCTCCACCATCGGCACGAGCGGCACAATCAAACGGAAACGCGCTCCGTGGCGTTTGGTATTGCCGGCGGTAATATCGCCGCCGAGGAGGTTGGCGAGTTTCTTGCAGAGGTACAGCCCGATGCCCGTGCCGCTGCCCTTGGCGAGCGTGTTGTCGTTGTTTGACTGATAGAAACTATTGAAAATCTTGTCGATGTCGTTTTCAACAATGCCTGTGCCAGTGTCGGAGACTGCGATGTAAAGCTTGTCGGGCGAATGGAACGCGGCGGCATATACGTCGATGCGTCCGCCGTTGGGCGTAAATTTCACCGCGTTGCCAAGCAAATTGGTGATAATCTTTACCATAGCCTCGCGGTCAAACATTATGTACGGATTGCTGATATGAAAATAGAGATTGAGGGCGATGCCCTTGTCCTGCGTCAATGAGCGGAACGGCAGCAAAATGTCGTCCATAAAAGTCTTGAAATTGCCGGGCGCAAGATTGACGGGCATATTGTCGGTCTCCACCTTTCGGAAATCCATCAACTGGTTGACGAGCGAGAGGAGATGTTTTGAATTGTGATCCACAAAATTCAGTTGCTCAATCACTTTGGGGTTGGTGCTGAGTTTCAGGGCGCGTTCGATGGGGCCAATAATCAACGTGAGCGGCGTGCGAAATTCGTGGGTGATGTTGGTGAAAAACGCCAACTTGTCCAAGGTGAGTTCTTGGATTTTGGTGGTCATCTGTTCCAACTGCATCTTTTGGCGCGAAATCTCCTCGTTCTGATTATAAAGCAATTCGTTTTGGCGCGAGAGTTCCTCGGTTTTGGTTTCGAGGGCGGCGGTGCGGCGGTTGACCTCCTCCGACAACAGTTGCTTTTGCTCTCGCAACGCCTCCATCCTGCGGTGGACAATGTGCCGCGAAATTGCAATTACTATCAATATCAAAATCAACATAAACCACCATTGCTTGTAAAAATAGCCCTTGACGTGGATGTTGATTTCGGTGGGGTCGGCATACTCGCCCGAACCTAACGCGCAACGCACTTGGAATGTGTAGTTGCCCTGAGTCAAATTGCTAAAAACCGCCATCCTGCGGCTGTGAGGCACTGTAATCCACGTGTCGCTGAATCCATGAAGCCTATATTGATAGATGACCGACGAGGGCGCGTTATAGTCCAAAGCCGAAAATTCCAACGTTACCGACTTGTCCCTTTCGTGGATGTAAATATCTGATTCTCTTGATATTTCGGTGTTGATGATGCCACTGCCGGCATAGACATTGCGGTCGTTGACGGAGAGCGACGTGATGTAAACTCGGTCTTTGCCAAGCGAGACGTGCGACCTCTCGGTATCCAACGCCATCAACCCGTGCAACGCGCCGAGATAGATGATGTTGGAACCAGGACGCTTAAAGCCGCCGTTCCAAAAGAAATTGTTGTCGCAAAGTCCGTCTTCACGATAATAACACGAAATCCTGCCACTCTGCGGCGAGTAGCACGACAGGCCTTTTGCAGTTGCCATCCAAATGCGGCGGCTGTTGTCTTCTACGATGTATGTGCAAATGTCGTTGCTGAGTCCATTGTCGGTGGTGAAAAGTTGTTCGTAGCCATTGGCGGTACGCTTCACAACTCCAAAACCATTGGTGCCGATGTACAAAGTGCCGTCGCTGCCCTCCATAAAACACGTTACCTTGCGTAAAAATTCTGTGGAAATATCGCGCATACGGTCTATGCGGGCGGTCTTGGTCTTTGGGTCGATGCTCACGATGCCGGCGGTAGTGCCGATGAGGATTGTGCCGTCAGAAAGTACGACATCGCCGAGCGAACCGTAATTGTTGGCGGTTACAGAATCGGGCAGCGGACGTTGGATTTCACCGGTATTGATGTCATAAAAATATATGCCACGATTGGACCCCACCCAAACTCCATTGTTGATAGTATCCATCGTGCAAGTGCCTATGAAACTGATATTTATGGAATCGTTTTCATAATTGATGCGCTTGACGACCTTGCCCTGACGCTTGTCGAAAATGGTGATGCCGCCGCCCCAAGTGCCGAGCAAAAGTTGATTGTTGCCGATGTAAGTAATGCAACTTACCGAATTGTGGCTCAGACCGTTGGCAACCGTAAAATGACGAAAATCGTCGCTGTCGGCGGGTTTGCAACTAAGACCGCCTTCCACGCAACCCGTCCACACTGTGCCGTCCTCGTCTTCATAAATGGCGTTGACAGGCCCGCTCGCAATCGAACCGGCGCGGTTGGAGACGTATTGATATGCGTTTATGGAAATTACGGGGCGCGTCATCTTGTTGATGCCGCACGATTCGGTGCCTATCCATATAATCTTGTCGTCGCAAAAAATCGTGTTCACAAAATTGCTGTTCAAGGCGCGGTTGTTGGGTTGTTCGTTGTCGTTTTGGCTGATGACATAGAAAAAGTCGTTCAGCGAATCATAAAAATTCAATCCCTTCAATGTGCCTACAATCAACATTCCGTTGTTCATCAGTTGGAGGTCGGAGATGAGATTTTGACTGATTGAATGAGGGTTGCGGTCGTCGTGATAATATGCCTTGACGTTTTCGCGAATGTAATTGTAACGGAAAAGTCCATCGTCGGTGCCTATCCAAAGGTCGTTTTCTTTGGCAACTATGCACTTGATGAAATTGCAGTCGAGATGCAGCCGGGTCGAAAAAGGCGACGCCACGAGGTTGCCCTTGTCGTCGGCAACGAGTTTCATAAGGCGGTTGTTGATGCCCGCAAGCATCTGTCCATCAAGTTCATACATACCAGTAACGGCAGAATTGAGTTTCGTGCCTGGATGCAGGACGTTGATATTGGCGACATTGCCCCGCGAATCAAAATCAAACCTTATAATCGAACTCCGCGTCGTAACCCAAATGCTGCCTCGCGAATCTTTCACAATCTTGAAAATAGTGGTGTTGTTGATGCCATTTACATTGATACAACTGTCCATCAACGACTTAGCCGCGCCGTATGTGGAGAGATCCATAATGTTGACACCATTTTCGGTGGCAATCCACAGCCTGTCAAAATTGTCCTCACAGACCGAATGGACATAATTGCTCTTGATTTGGTAATCGCTGCGGTTGTTGAAATGCACAAAATTGTATCCGTCGTGCTTCACAAGCCCGCCGCCCATCGTGCAAATCCACATAAACCCGTGGCTGTCCTTATAAATAGCGTCCACGAAATTGTTGGGCAGCCCGTTATCGACAGTCAGGTACGAAAACAGGTAGTTGGCTGTAAAATCGCTGTTAGGGGACTGCGCCACGGCAGGCGACACCCCCAACATCAATATTATATAGTATAGCAAAAGTCTTTTCATATAGTATTTTTTGATACGGCAAATATAATAAAAAAATTGAAAATAAATGGCAGGAAAAGTTTTTTATATCGTGAAAACTGGTTAAATTTGCGCGGTTTTGGCATTATAAACAGCCAAAACCAACAAAAAAGTCTCGTTTTGGCTGAATATAAGGGGTTATAATCAGCCAAAACTAATAAAAAAGTCGCGTTTTGGCTGAATATAATTAAAATTATGGAAAAATTCATCGGCAGAAAAGAGGAGCTGGCGGAACTCAACAGACTGTATAACAGCGACAAACCCGAATTTGTGGCAGTATATGGCCGCCGCCGCGTAGGAAAGACATTTCTCATAAAAGAAATGTTCAAGGGAAATTTTGCATTTTACCACAGCGGGCTATCTCCATACGACAAGCAACGCAAAATAACAATGAAAGACCAATTGGAGGCTTTTTATGCAGCGTTGACTCAGCACGGAATGGAAGAATCCCAATGTCCCAAAACTTGGGCAGAAGCCTTCGCCTTGCTCGGCAAACTCCTTGACAATCTTGACGATGGCAATGGTCGTCAGATAGTTTTCATTGACGAACTACCGTGGATGGACACACCCCGGTCAAAATTTCTGACAGCTTTTGAGCACTTTTGGAACACTTGGTGTGTATGGCGCGACCGAATAATGCTTATAGTGTGCGGCAGCGCAACATCGTGGATGCTCGACAACCTTATCAACAATCACGGAGGCCTCTATGGGCGTCTTACTTGGGAGATTAAACTCCAACCATTCACATTAGCGGAATGTAAAGCATTTTTTGAATACAAGGGCATCGTTATCTCCGACTACGACATTGCCGAAAGTTATATGATTTTGGGAGGAATCCCATATTATCTCAATTATTTCCAACGCGGCAAAAGCCTTGCCCAAAACATTGATATGCTGTTTTTTGCAAAAAACGCCAAACTCAACTTGGAGTTTCAACGGCTTTTCGGGTCGTTGTTTGCCAATCCTGACGATTATATGGAAGTGGTGAGGCTCTTGTCGAAACGTAACGTGGGCTTCACCCGTGAAGAAATTTCGCAGCAACTCAAAATAACGTCAGGCGGCACATTGACAAAAATACTTGACACGCTTTCCGCAAGCAATTTCATCGCGGCATACACCCCATTTGGCAAAGACCGCAAGGAAATAAGGTACAGACTTGACGATAGTTTTTGCAGGTTTTATCTTCGTTTCGTTGACGGTAAGCACATCAACGAGACCGCCTTTTGGCACAAAAACCACAACCTTCCTGCCATCAACGCCTGGCGTGGCATAGCCTTCGAGCAAATATGTTTCAACCAAGTGGCACAGATAAAAAAGGCATTGGGCGTAGTGGGCGTCACCTCGTCGGAATCGTCGTGGATAGTAAGCGACGACGATGGCAAGGCGATAGCACAGATTGATATGCTCATAATACGCGACGACCGGGTGGTAAACCTTTGCGAGATGAAATTTCTTTCCTCCGAATTTGAGCCGACACAAGACGACGAACTCAAACTCCGCTCCCGCATCGCCGAATTGCAAAAGCATCTCTCGCCCAAACAATCAATCCACCTCACCCTGATTACCACTTACGGTCTGAAAATCAACGCCCACAGCGGTATATTTCAAAATGTGGTGACGTTGAAGGAGATGCTGTAATACAGGAAGGAGAAAATTTGCTGTGGGACAAAGAAAAAAAATTTGAAAAATAATTGCTTTCTATAAAAAACTTTTCTATATTTGCGATGTCATTCGACTCCGAAAGCCCCGATGGGCGGAAGGGCGAAAGACTTTATTTATAAAAAGGCGTTACAAATCGCGCTTTGTTTTTGACATTCTGAAACTTGGCAGTCAAAGAATTTCCGTCAAAACCAAAGCAACATTGTAATGCCCGACGGGTATGTATAATCTCAGACCCAAGGGTCTGTCATATACATAAAACGTGGGGCTTTCGGTGTTGCTCGTTTCTTGACGGAAGGGCAATGCCAAGGCCTCAGAGTGTGGGAGCGAGCGACGAATAAAAAAATCCCACGTCTTTTTTTGTGGTTACATTAACAAGATGTTCCTGTTTCGGGATTTTGGCAGGGAACATATTTATTGTATAATGGAAAATATTCACATAGGCGAAATCATCAAAAACGAACTCAACCGCCAAGGACGCTCAAACATTTGGTTTGCTCACGCCATAAACCGCTCTGAATCAAGTTGTTATTATATTTTCAAACAAAAAAATATCGACATCGAACTCCTCAAAACAATCAGTCAGGCACTAAATTACGATTTTTTTCAAGTCCTGTCAGATGATTTCAATGCAAGCAACACTACAAAATCTTTGTAGAAAATTATGCAAAATATTCATAGGATTCTCTACAAATAAACTGAGGGAGATTCTTTGATAGTTTAGAATAATTGATATATTTTTGTAACATTCAAAAAAGGAGAAATCGAGCCGCCGGAAAGGGTGAAGAAGAAAATAAAAGGAAATATTGATTATGAAAAGTAAACTATTAATTGTTGCAGTATTAACATTGTTAACTATGTCAGCATCGTCGCAAAGATATACTTTAAGCGAATTAGAATCTCTGAGTAGTATTGCAAAATGGCAAGATGCCCAAGATGTCTTGATTAGACAGGGATGGGATTTTGAAAGTACTTATGATATGGGGTACGATGAGGAGTTAGGTATAGGTCTTACTGAAATTAATTATAAATTCCAACCCAATGCAATCTCAACTCGGTTTATATTGACTGCATTTTATGACGACCAACTTAGTAGTTGTGAATACGTTACAATAAATAGGAATGTTTATCTATCTATTTATGATGAAATGATAGCAAAAGGGTATAAAAAAAAGAATACAGACATTGACGGCAGAACAATAACCACATTCTATGAAAATAATTTGTTTGTAGCTTGGATTATGATTTCGAATGATACACAACAAACAAAGTATTGGATTTCAATTTCTAAAAAACGATAGAATATATTAGCTATGGAAATTGATATTATAGAAACAAAGTTAAAAAATGCCTTTGAAAGTAATTCTGAAGTGAAACTATTGGAAGTATTAAAACAATACCCTATTTTGTTTTATGAGTTATATTCAAGACATTTTGGACCGTGTCCTTGTTTTTGCGAAGTTTCATTCGGTGGTGAATTACGTTGCGATTTTTGTTGGCTGAATGACAATTCTGATGGTCCTGAATGGGTTTTAGTTGAGATTGAAAAACCAAGAATGAAATGTTTTACCCAAAAAGGTGAGCCGACATCAGATTTAAATCATGCCATTGAGCAAGTAAAATCATGGGACAGATATTTTTCCAAAAATCCATTAGAGAAAACAAGAATCTTTGGTGCGGTAAAAAAATTTAGATATATTGTGATTGCAGGTAGCAAAGAAGAGTGGGCTACTAAACATGCGGCTGAATGGAGAGCGGACAATAACACAAAAATGAATTACGAAATACGTTCATCAGATGTTTTTTTACGTGTACCTGAAACTATCGAATCGGTAAAAGACACGTTTACTCTTACACAGGTTTACCCGCCAAGCGAATTGAAAAAATTTGTAGAAGGAAATACATATCTTCAAACAATGAAATCATTACTTAACTGAAACTCATAATTGACCCGTAATATAATACCGCCGCACCATCTACTTTCAGGTCGCCATCGCATATTAAATACGGCGTGGCAAAGACGTTGGTAAAATTGCAGTCTCAACTCCCAAAAATCGAGGCTTCGATTTTTTTACAAAAATCCCGAAATTTCGAAAAATATTTGGAAAAACAAAATTTTGTTTCTGTTTTTGTTGCAAAATAATTAGGCGATGAGAATCTTTACCGAAGAGACATTAAAGAAGTTTACTTTGCAGTATCTCGAATCAAAAACGGCGTTGTCGGAATGGACGTGCAAAGTAAAAAAAATAATCAATTATGATAAAAATCGAAAACGAAACCCAATACCGCCGCGCTGTGGAGCGGGTGGACGAACTTCATTATTCAGACAAACATTTTGCTCTCAACCTTTAAAATCCCCCTCTATATCACCGCCTCATAAATCCTTTTGCCCTGATACTCAACCCATTCGGGCTCTTCTTGTACTACCTTGTTTTTGAGGAACGAGAAGGTAATGAGGTAGCCTTCCGATAAGCCGCGTTGAGTGAGATATTTGGCGAGTTGTACCTTGCCGTCGGTTTCGTATTTGGAGCCACGCCAAATTTTGAGTTCCACGATGTATTCTTTGCGGTTGTAGTTGACAATCAAATCCATACGCCCGCCGCTCTTGGTCTGCGGTTCAAAATAGCAAAAGCCCGTGCCATTGATAATCGGCTTGATGAAACACAGGAACAACAGCCTGCCGTGGTTTTCAAGAAACTTTTGGTCGCTGTCTTTGTAACGGTCTGCCATAATCTCCTTGAAACGGTCGATGACCATCACCATATTCAATTCGCCGTCCTGAATATAGTCAAATGACGAATCGTAATCCTCTCTGTCAGAAGAATTTTTGCGAATAAACTCGTTTACAAAATACGCATTGAACGCCTCCTCGAAAATCAAATTATGAATGTCAACATTGCCATCTTCATTCTCCTTGACATACGAAAACATCAACGCAACCCTCACCATTGGGTCAATCAACGACATCGTAAACTTGCGACCGTTGATAATAATGTCATACATCAATTGATGGAGACCGTTGTAAAGTTGCAAATTTTTTGAAATATCGTCCAACAGCGTGAAGTCCTTGTCTTTCAAGATATTTTTCACAGCCTTCAATACGCTCTCCTTCGTCCAAACCTTGCCAAGCCTTTCGTCAATCTCCTTGCAGACACGGCTCACCAACACAGGATAACCCGATGTGTATTTATAAATCTCCTCCGAAATTTCCTTGATGTCGAAGCCAAGATGATAATCATTTTCATAATCGACAAGCATAGTGCTGATTTCCTGAGGGTTGAAAGTCATATCGAGATAATAGTCGGCGGCAACATTCCACGGGGAATTATATTGATGCTCCTCTTCGGGACGGATTTTGAGTTTGAGATTCTTGACATCATAGACGCCCGCAAGAATCACCGACCAAAATGTATAAGCAAAATCACCGTTTTGTTCGCGTTTGAGATACAGATTTCTAAGCATACTCAGAAACCTAAGGAACACCTCGTTGTTGCTTGCCTTGTCAACCTCGTCAATCATCAAGACAACTTTTTTTTCTACCAAATGGCAATATTCGGTAATTTTTTGAGAAAGGATGTCAAAATTAAAGTTTTGCAACGACTTTGCATTTTCCCAAAAAGAAACGCTTGTTGCATCTTTTATATCATTGCAAGCAAGTATCAACTTGGTACAGAAATACCTACCAAACGAATCGTCGTCGACCCAATTTTCTTGAGAATATAACTCGAAACTTGATGGTATCACCAAATATCTGTCAGACATATTCCTCAGAATCCAATTCAACGCCGATGTCTTGCCAAATTGACGCGCACGAGTGATGGTGAAGTAGCATTTGTCGTCTATCAAACCTTCAAATACCTTCATTTTCGCAGTAACGTCCACCATATAGTGACGCTTAGGGTCGCATATAACCGATGTATTAAATTTCTTTGCCATTGTCTTAAAAGATTTTCAGTGCAAATATAATATAAATTCTCGAAAAAAAACCTTTCTCCCCCCAAAAAATTCCCAAAAATCCACCCACCGCGCAAATTTGTCCACCTCTTTTCAGGCTGTGAACGTTAATTTTGTGTTATCAAAAAATTAAAATCACAAGATATGAAAAGATTCAATAACACATTATTAATGGCAGCGACAGCGGCGGCGGTGCTTACCGGCTGCGGCGGCGAACCGCTCAAACCTACCGACGCGCCTAACCCGTGGGCAGACCGCTACGAAAACGTCGCCTCGCCCGACAGTATGGCGTTTTGGGCGGCGTACAACGTCCACGACCCCTGCATCAGGAAGTTTGGCGACACCTATTATTGTTATAGCACCGATGCGGCGTGGTTTCCGCCAAGACCAAAGGACGCAAAGCCCGATGCCAACCGCCCCCGCCCAAAGATGGGCAACATCCCGATGAGAAAATCCAACGACTTGGTACATTGGGAGTTTGCGGGATATGCCTTCGACAGCATACCCGCCGAGGCGTGGAATCACGTGTATCCAATCAGCGGCAGAAAGACCTCTCGCGGACTTTGGGCACCATTCGTATATCAGGAGGGCGACACTTATAGAATGTATTACTGCCTCTCAACCTTTGGCGAAAAAGTTTCATACATCGGATTGGCGGAATCAAAAGACCCGCTAAAAGGTTGGCAACCAAAAGGTTGCGTAGTAAAAACCGACAGCGCGTCAGTAATGAACGCCATCGACCCCACAATCATCGAAAACCACGAAACCAAACAACTGTGGATGGTTTACGGCTCATTCTTCGGCGGCATCTTCGCCGTGGAACTCGACCGCAAGACCGGTCTCACACTCAAAGAAGGCGACCAAGGTCATCTCATTGCGCATCGTGCTAATTATCAAGTAGATAATATGGAAGCACCAGAAGTAATCTACAATCCTGACACCAAGAAATACTACCTCTTTGTAAGTTATGGTCCTCTCGTTACCACTTATAATGTGCGCGTGTGCGTCGCCGACAAGCCCGAAGGCCCTTACAAGGACTATCTCGGCGTTGACCCAAGGGGCGAAGTAAACACTTTTCCCGTCCTGACCGCGCCGTATCGCTTTGAAAATCACGGCGGTTGGCAGGGAATGGCGCATTGCACTTGTTTCGACGACGGCAACGGCAATTATTATCTCGCCTCGCAGGGACGATTGCAGAGCGAGCCGGGAATGATGGATTTGTGCATACGCCGTATGGACTTCCGCGAAGACGGTTGGCCGATGGTTTCGCCGGAAAGATTTGCGGGTGATGCTCAGCAAAAACTCTCTCAATCAAACATTTACGGCGAATACGAGGTAATCCGCATCGTTGACAACTACATAGAAAAAGAACTCTCCGACGGACAGAGCAACGTGCTTTTGGAGGAGGAGGTCAATAAGTCGGAGCGCGTCGTATTGGACGGCAACAACGTCAGCGACTTCAATGACGGCGTGTTCACCCTCACACTGAAAAACACAAAAATTTCTGGTGTAAAATCATACATCGGACACGATTGGGAAAACCAAAAACAAACTGTCCTCTTCACAGGCATTGATAATCAAGGATTTGCAGTGTGGGGCAAAAAAATCAATTAACCAAAAATTTACATTAAATCCACTTATTGCGGCGATTTGTCCACCTTGTTAACATTCGGTTAACCTAATTTAGCGGTCAGAAAACAACGGTAGATTTCTCGTTGGAACCAATAAAACACGAAATTTTTTAATGCTTAAATTTAACAATATGAAAAAGAAATTATTACTAATTGCAGGCTTGTTGGCACTCACGCCGGCGGTAGCGCTCGCCTACTCGGGCGACGCGATGCCCACAGCGATTGCCGCTCCCTACGACAACATCACCGTCAAGGGTACGGTGGTGGACGAGACAGGCAGCCCGATTCCGGGTGTGTCGGTTTACGTAAAAGGCACTACAAACGGCACCATCACCGACATCGACGGCAACTTCTCCCTCTCCTGTCCCTCGGATGCCACTCTCGTATTCTCTTACGTGGGCTACACCACTCAGGAGATTGCGGTAAACAACAACTCCAACCTCGGCACAATCTCCTTGATGGAAGACAACAAGGAATTGGAACAAGTAGTTGTAATCGGTTACGGTACACAGAAGAAAGTCGATTTGACAGGTTCTGTGGCAATCGTTGACGCCGACGAAATGAAGAAAGTGTCCAACTCCAACATCTCCACAATGCTCGAAGGCAAAGTGGCAGGCGTTCAGATTACATCCGACGGTCAGCCCGGCGCAGACCCGAGCGTAAGAATCCGTGGTATCTCCACTTTCGGAGACTCTGCTCCTCTGTACATCATCGACGGTGTGCCCGTAGGAACGTCCATTCGCGACTTCTCGCCAAACGACATCGCCACCATCCAAATCTTGAAGGACGCATCCGCAGCCGCAATCTACGGTTCGCGTGCGGCAAACGGCGTGGTAATCATCACCACCAAGAGCGGCAAGAAAAACCAGCCTCTCCGCGTTGACTACTCAGGATACTATGGTATTGACTGGGTAAACAAAAACACATTCGATGTAATGAACACCGACCAGTTTGTTGAGTACATTCAGACAGCAGCCAAAAATTCAAACACGGCGCTTCCTTCTGGCTACGACCCCACCTCTGACAAATACTTCCTCAAAGAAGGCAACTATGTGAATACCGACTGGTTTGACGAAGTGTTCAAACTTGGCAAGCGTCAAAACCACAACGTGAGCCTCTCTGGCGGCTCCGACCACAGCACCTATAATATTGGTCTCGACTACTTCGATCAAAAGGGCGTTGTGGAAGGTACAGGTCCCGACTACACACGCTACACAGCGCGTATCAACAACACTATGGACGTCAAGTTCATCAAATTCCGTACAGGTCTCGTGTATTCCCACTCCGACCAAAACAATATGTCAATCGGCAACGGAAACGAGTACATTCAAGGCCTCAACGCCAACCAAGGCAACTTCATGAGCTCCATCCTCGTAATGCAGCCTACCATTCCGGCTTACGACGAAAGTTCGTGGGTACTTGATGGACGAGAAGGCGAAGGTGCAGCCGCAGCATTGCCCTACGACGCATACGGCTACGGCGTTTACGATGCTACAATACACGGCGACATCGCACAGTCCAACCCATTGGTACTCAACAACATCATTGAACGCAAATACCAAGTAGATCGTATCCTCGGAACAGCCAGCGCAAATGTGGACTTGTTTGACATGGTAGGTCTCAACTTCGCCAACCACAAACTCTCCTACAACCTCAATCTCTCTTACAGCAAGACATACTGCAAGGACTTTGTATGGTTGCCCACATGGTACCAGAGCTCAAAACTCACACACTCGCAGTCTGACTCCCGTCTCGATCAAGGCTACCGTCAATATACCGACGCCCTCGTTGAAAACACAATCAATTACGAAGGTACAATCGCCGACAAGCATCACATCAGCGCGGTAGTCGGCATGACATACGAGGCAGAAAAATACCACACTGTTGCGGCTTGGGGCTTCGACTATTCTGCTCCTTACTACTTGCAGATTTCTCAGGCTGCTGACCGCGACGCTACTTCCTACGAATCGGAACACCGTCTTGCGTCTTACATCGGACGTCTCAACTACGACTTCGACCAGAAATATCTCCTTAGCGTAACGGCTCGTCGAGATGGTTCTTCAAGGCTTTCGAGCGAAGACCGCTGGGGATGGTTCCCGTCTGTTTCTCTCGGTTGGAGGCTCGACCGCGAAGAGTTCTTCCCGGTTGACGACAAACTCATCAACCTCTTCAAGATACGTGGCAGCTACGGTATCCTCGGCAACGAAAACATCGGCGAATACCAGTATATGGAAACTATGAACCGCAACAACTTTATGTACTCATTCAACGGCAGCATCGTATCAGGCTCGGCAATCAGTTCTTTTGTCAATACTTCCATCGCTTGGGAGAAAAAGAAATCCACATCTGTTGGTTTCGACCTCGGCATGTTGAACGGACAAATTGAGTTTACATTCGAGTGGTTCAAGAACAAGTCTGAAGACCTCCTCTACGGCGTAGCAGTACCGATTACAGCAGGTGTAACCAACGGCACAGTTACCATGAACGCAGCAGAAATGGAAAACAGCGGTTTTGAATGGTCTGCCACTTATCACAACTACAAACACAAAGTAAAGTACGACATCTCATTCAACGCCTCGACCCTCAAAAACAAGGTAAAATCGCTCGGCTTTGGCAACGACTACTACCTCACTGGCAACTACATGACAAGGCTTGACGACGAACTCGGCCGCTTCTACGGATATAAATACGCCGGCATCCTCACCCAGGAAAAACTCGACGAACTCAACGCATACGCCGCAACTTACGGTCTTACAGAATATCAGCCCGGCGCAAAGGCTGGCGACTGCTACTACGTGGACATCGCTGGCGCATACGACGAGAATGGCAATGCAATTCCCGACGGTCAGATTACCGACGCCGACCGTGAAGACCTCGGCTCTGGCATGCCTTCTGTCAACTTCGGTCTCAGCGGACGCGTAGAGTACAAAGGTTGGGACCTCAGCGTTTCTACATACGGCGCACTTGGCTTCAAGGTTCAGGACGCTATCTACGACCAGATGACCTCCTGCTATTCAATCGGCAACAGAGATCCCGAAGTAATGTCGGCTGGTTCGCCAAACGTTTACTACACCAATACAGCCACTTTGGCTTGGAACGACCTTTTCTCGGAGCGCAAAATCCAAAATGCCAACTACTGGAAGATTGCTAACGTAGAACTCGGCTACAATTTCAAGGACGACTGGTTCAATGGCATTGTTAGCAACGTAAGAGCATACGTGTCGCTCCAAAACATTGCAACTCTTACCAAGTACAAGGGCTACAATGTAGATTACGCTCCTGGTCTTTGGACTCCCGGCTACAACTACTGTTCATTCCCGACACCTAAAACCGTTATGTTCGGTCTCAAGTGTTCTTTCTAAAACATAGCGAATCATATAAAATAGGATACAATCATGAAAAAGAATAAATTGATATATGTTGCTGGATTGGGACTGATGCTGGCATCGGGCTTATCTTCCTGCGAAGACAAACTCGATGTAGTAAACACCAATCAGCAGACAACAAGCGAGTTCGGCAACACTTCATCTGACCTTGACGAGGCGGTCATCGCCTGCTACAACCACATCCGAATGGACGGTACATTCTCACGTCTTGGCTACCTCGAGGAAGTGTGCCTCGGTGATGAAGTGGGTGAATTCAACGACAACCTCTGGTGGAGCCGTTTCGACTGGTACAATGCTCCACAAGCCGGTTGGGACGAGCAGACATCGCCACTCTACATGTGGTCGTATGCCATCAACAAGTGCAATTTCGTACTCTACAAGGTGGACAAAGTAGGCCTTGACGCATCAAGCGACAAGTACAAGCAAATCAAAGGTCAAGCACTCTTCATCCGTGGCCTCGGTCTCTACGAACTCGCAACATTCTACCAAGATGTGCCTTTCACGACCAACTACGAAGACTACGGCTCGCTTGAGGGATTGTACATGCCCACACGCCCGCAATCGGAAGTCCTCGACCAGGCCGAAGCGGATTTCAAGGAAGCAATGGAACTTCTTCCATCCCGTGACGAAGGCGGCGAGTGGGCTGGAGGACGCGCAACTTGCGGTGCCGCAGCAGGCTATTACGTAAGGACACTGATGTTCCGCCGCAAATTCACCGACGCTCTCGCTGTTTGCAAAGACATCCTCAGTTCCGAAGACGGCGGCAATCAGAAGTACGGCGCATACAAACTTATGGCTGACTACGGCGACAACTTCCGTTCTCAAAGTGGCGAAAACAACGAAGAATCCCTCTTTGAAGTTCAGTTCCTCGACTACGGTGTTGGTGGCTCCGACTTCGAGTGGGGTCCGGTCAACAATTCCAAGAGCGCAACACAAGGTCATGCAATTGAAACAGTATTTGCCAACGGCGATGCGGGCGGTTGGAACGACCTCGCCGCTCAGCCCTGGCTCTATCAGACTTTCAAGAGCCAGAAACAGGTAAACGGCAACCCCGATCCGCGCCTCTACTGGACACTTCTGTCCTACGAATCCGAATACGACAATATGGACGGCTACTCCAACACGGCTTACACCAAGGCTTACACCGAGCATATTGCCACCGGAGCAAACTGGTTTGGTATGTCGATTGCAAAGCACACCACTGCTCGTGAAAACATCTATACAACAATACCTGCGCAAGGTCTTACTTGTGGTGTAAACATAAGACTGCTCCGCTACTCCGACATCCTGCTTCGCGCAGCAGAGTGCGAAAACGAGGTCAATGGTCCCACAGCAAACGCCTTCAAGTGGATCAACAAGGTACGTAAGCGCGCCAACCTCGCGGATCTCGACCAAAGCAAATTCACCACAGCGGACGCACTCTTCGAGCAAATCGCCAACGTAGAACGTCCTACAGAGTTCGGCTGCGAACACGGCCGTCTTCAAGACCTCATCCGTTGGGGCTTCTTCTACGAGCCGTCGCGCTTGAAACAACTCCACAAACACGGCTGCTCTTTCCATGGAAAGGACAGAGTTGCAGAATTGCCTGCTACCGTTGAAGAGGCCGATTACGACAGTTTCCAGTACTACCAGGAAGGTCATGAATACATGTGCATCGTTGACAAGGATCTCAACGCCAACTACAACCTCAAAGGCAACTCGGCAAACAACAACACGTCAAACCGCAGCTTCTACGACGGCTACACAATACACCCCGTAGTACCTGGCATAGGCGTGCAATAGAAATTTTGAAAAACGTAGGGGACGTACATTATGGAACGTTCCCTACATTAAACAAACAATATTAAAACGAATATAATCATGAAAATAAATAAAATTTTCGCAGCAACACTTGTAGCAGTGAGCGTGGCAGCAACGCTCACCACGGGCTGCGACGAGAGCGAGCTCTACAGTGCAGATGCTCCGGAGTGGATTGCAGACTCTGTGTCGGCCGTAGCGGCAAGAAACGCCGCAAACGCAGGAGAGGGCATAGACAAAAACTCGCTTGGAACCCTTTTCGAGACGTTTTCATCAACCGACTGGAACTGGCCCAAACTCCACGTTGAGGCACAAGTCGGCACTTGGAAGTTCACCAGCAGCGACGGCAAATACACCGACGTAGAGATTGTCGGCTCGGCTTGGTGGTCTCCCCAATCCATTGACGCCAACGCCGACGGCAGCAACTGGACAAGCTCCGACTTCGACCTCGCCCTCGACCAAGAACTGCTCCTCACATTCATACCCCAGACCGAAAACGCCGTAGTAATGTGGGAGTTCTACGGCAATGGATATTGGACAACAATGTCGGAAGGCAACTGGTGGTTCGCCGACGACGGTGACATGAAACCAGGTGAAACTGCCACTGGTTCCACATCCGGATACAGCACCTCGGAGATGGGCATGTATCATTGGGCTCCGGGGTCAGTCGTAAATGTTCTTGTCACAAAAAGTGGAAAAACCACAACACTCGCCGTCTACGGCCCCACAATCGAAGACTACGAAGCCTCATCAATCAAATTGGAGGGAATAAAGTCCACTCGAGAATTTTCGGCAGACCTCACACTCGACCAGATTGTCGAAAACGCCACTATTACCGTCGGATTCAACGACGACGCATTCTCAAAGCAAGTGGACTTAAAGGACTGCCACCTCAGCGTGTCCCCCGACCTCACAACACCAGGAATGAAGACCGTAACCGCCATTTATTACCTGACAAACGAGGGCGAGGCCGGCAATCCCGTCGTCGGCACATACAACGTCAACATCGTCAACAAGGTTGAAAGCATTACGGTAGCCACTATGCCGAACAACACTATCTACTACCTTAATTCAGACGGATCAGACATAAAGTTCGACCCGACAGGCATTGTCGTTAAATCCAACAATGGAGACGTCCTGACCAACGATGTTCTGACATTCAGCAACATAAAAAATGAGAAAGGCACACAGACCGTTACAATCACATACAGCGACGGCATCTCTACGACAATAGATGTTACCGTTACTGAGCTGGTGGGCGACGACATACTATTTAAAGGCAAAATCATCGGTAGTGGCAAGTTCGTTGAAGACGAAACCTTCGGACTTGTATTCGAAAATGACAATTCAGCCCAAAGAACAAGCTACTTGCTGCTGCCAGAAGGAACTATTCCCGATTGCTCCGAATCCAAAGCAATGACGATTTCATTCTGGGTCAATGGCAACGGCAAAGCCTTTATATGGTCTCCGATTTTCGCTGCCTACGCTGCCGCACCTGTCGACAACTCTAACACATTCCCAATGTTCATTATCCAAGGACGCGGACTTTTGCAGACCAACATCGAAGGCTGGAACGACTTTACCGGAGCGCAGAACACTACCGGAGCAAACACCGAAAGCGTCGCATATCTGGAAGACAACCAGTGGCACTTAGTAACCGTAACAATCACCGACAAACACGCTGAGTTTATTGTTGACAATACCGTTGTCAATGCCTGGGATTACACTGGCGAAGGCGATGGACAAGTAACAACAGGCTTCTTGTCAAAGGGTCACGAAATGTTGACATACATCTGCCTTGGCGGCAACCAGGCTTGGGGCTGGGGCGATCCCGACACCGGCTACAAATATGCCAAACTCAAAACCTACGATAGGGTAATCTCTGCCGAGGAAATCGCTAAGCGTATCGCCGACAAAGAATAATCCGTAATCAATCCCTCTCACAATAATCTCCCCGCCGGCGAACATCTGTCGGTGGGGATTTTTTTATTCCTATTCCACCCTTTTGTCCACCTCATTTTTCTAAATTGTCCACCTCAAAAACACTTTTATCCATCCGTACTACAAAAAAAACTCCTACCTTAGCATCATCAAAACAAACATGATTTCACTAACCTCTTAATATCTGAAAGCAATGAAAACAAACAGACTACTCACCGCATCGCTCGCCGCGCTCTTGCTCTCCGGCGCATTGGCATCCTGCGGCGACGATGAAGACAACGGCACCGGCTGGATGCCCGACAATGGCGGCAACACCGGACAGACCACCGACCCCGTCACCGACCCCGAAACAGGCGAAACCTTAAAGCCAACCCTCGCCGCCACCGTCCCTGCCGGTCCCATCGGCACCGACGGACTTTCCAAGAAAGACGACTACCGCAACCAGGCCGGCTGGGAAAACCACCTCACATGGAACCTTGCCAACGTACACGACCCGTCCGTGGCATATTACAACGGATACTATTACATGTACGGCACCGACGCATCATTCGGCAACGCGCACGCAAGCGCCACCATAGGCAAACACTTCCAAGGCAAACGCTCCAAGGATCTCGTCAACTGGGGATATGTGGGCGGCCCGTTCAACGAAGCACCATCGTGGATGCTCGACTCCATCAATAGTTTCCGCGCAAAGATGGGACTCGAAGGCACTTTGACATACAACGACATCAAAGACCAACTCGGCTACTGGGCGCCCGTGGTAAGGGTTGTCAACGGAAAACTCCGCATGTATTACAGCATCGTGTGCGACAACTGCATCAAGACCGGCGGCAAGACATTCGACGGCTCGTGGAACATCTGGGCATTCATCGGAATGTGCGAGAGCGACGACCCCGAAAACGACGTCTGGTACGACAAAGGCTTCGTCACCTGCTCATCCTCCGACAAGGGCATCGACGGCTGGGCGCGTTCGAGTACCAGCGACTGGAACGCCTACTGCTTCTACAACGCCATCGACCCCACATACATCGAGACATCAAGCGGCGAACACTGGCTCATCCACGGCTCATGGCACAGCGGTTTTTCTGCCCTGAAAATAGACCCCACGACAGGCAAGCCCGTCAATCCCGTAGGCGACCCATGGGCCGACAACGCCGACGACCTCCAAAAACGTTTTGGCAAGCGCATCGCCACCCGAGGCATATCGCGCTGGCAAGCCGCCGAAGCACCCGAAATCATTGAAAAAGACGGCAAATTCTACCTATTCATGGCATGGGACGGTCTCGACGTACCCTACAACACGAGGGTTGTGCGCGCCGAAAACATCGAAGGCCCGTACCTTACCTCTCGCGGAGCCAACTACACCGACGGAGCAGAGGCTCAAAAAGTATATCCAATCGTAACGCACCCCTACAAATTCAAAGACGGACCAGGCTGGGTGGGCATCTCACACTGCTGCGTATTCGAAGGACAAGGCGACCTGTCAGGCAACTGGTTCTACATGTCGCAGGGACGCTTCCCCACCGACTATGACTCATGGGCACCCAACGCAATAATGCTCGGACACGTAAGAAAGATTGTATGGTGTCCCGCCACCGCCGACGACCTCACCGACCTCTGGCCAATCGCACTACCCGAACGATTTGCCAACGTAGAGCAGACACCCATCAAAACATCCGAAATCGCCGGCAAATACGAGCTCATCAACATGGGCTACAAATACGCAGTGCAGCAGGTGTCAGACGAAGACTACCTCGTACTCAACGAAGACGGCACAATGACAGGGCCTTTCAACGGCACATGGGAGTTCGACGAATCAACCAAATACCTCAAATTAACATCCTCCGACGGCAAATTTGAGGGCTCAAACAACAACCTTGGCTCCGTGATAGTATGCGTGGAGCGGGAGCGCGACTGGGAAAAGAAAGTGGAATCGACACTCGTTTTCGCCGGTTTCCACAAACTACACACCAACACCTTCTGGGGTAAAAAAGTAGAATAATGCAATGAAATAATAAATCAACAAAAAACGCCGTTGCAATCCTGCAACAGCGTTTTTTTATTTACTTACCTCAACGACCACCATCTCCGGTCGTGCGCTTGTCCTGATTGGCGGACCCCAAGTGCCGTAGCCAGATGTCGTGTAAAAGTCGGTGTTGAGTTTGCGGAGTTGACCATAATCATTTTCATACATACTTCTCGACAGTACAAACAGCGGCCACAACTGCGCTCCGGCGTGGGTGTGTCCCGAAAGTTCTATGTCTATAACGCCCGAATTGGCGGCCTCATCGAGATTTTTGGGCTGATGATCGAGGAGGATTGTGTAATCGTTGCTGTTGATATTGGCTACGACATCTGCGAGCGGCTTGCGACCGCCGCGTTTGCCGCCGGGAGATCCCGCCGAAAAATCCTCGCGCCCTACAATCGTTACACCAAATGGCAGCCTCGCCGTAGAATCGCGCAAGACAGTAACGCCGTGTTTCTTCATAAAATCGTCTGCGACATTGGCATTGCCAATCCACTCATGATTGCCATTGACAGCAAAAATTCCGTAGCCAGTCTTGATTTCGCGCAAGATGTTGCCGACATTAGAATTGACGACAGGCTCAGGGTCGCCATCAAAAAAATCTCCCGCAATCACCACAAAATCAGGATTTTCGTCATTGATGCGGTCTTTCAAAACTTCCATAAAATGGTCGCAATTAATCATGCCCAAATGCACATCCGAAATCAGGACATACTTGAAATCGCGCGAAATTTCCTTGTCGGTCTTGTAGGCAAGGTGCGTAGTGGTCGGGAATTTGGCGTTGAAATATCCGCAAATCAGCACAACGGCTACAACGATGCTGCCCACAAGCGACCACAGATGCCCGCCCGAATCGCCGTAACGGTATCGGAATGTAAGGATTTCTGCCTTTAACGTAAATGCGTTGATGCCGCGCAGGATGTCGATTAATACAAAAATCAACACAAAATACAATATCGCCGCCAATACCCACGCGCCCACGTGCAGGAATGGCGTGCTGAGTGCGTAATATCCGCCACGTTGCAGCATCATGCCCACCAAATACGAAAAAAACACTATCACATAGACGCATTTTGCCACTAACGACAGCCACGTGCCCGGCTCTGGCAGCAACGGCCTCAGTCTAAAATAAATATAGACCGACGAGCCGATTATAAGCGTCAAAAACATTATCAAAACCGTAAACATAGATTTCATTTATTATAAACAAAAATTTGCTTTAATTAACGTTATAAAAAAATTGCGCCCAAAGGCACAACAAAATTAGATTTATTTTTGTAACTTTGCAAAAATTAATTCTTTAAAAAATATGAAACCAACACTCGTAGTATTAGCCGCCGGAATGGGTAGCCGTTATGGCGGCCTCAAACAAATTGACACGCTCGGTCCCTCGGGACAGGCGATTTTGCAATATTCGTGTTTTGACGCCGCCCGCGCCGGATTTGGCAAAGTGGTGTTCGTCATCAGGCGCGACATAGAGAAGGATTTCAAGGAAGTAATCATCTCCAAAGTGAGCCGCTCCATCGCCTGCGAATATTGTTTCCAAGACAAGACCGACCTGCCGGAAGGATTCTCTCTGCCCGCCGACCGCGAAAAGCCGTGGGGCACCGCACACGCAGTATTTGCCGCAAGAAACAACGTCCACGAGCCGTTTGCGGTAATCAACGCCGACGATTTTTATGGCAAGGAGGCTTACCAGACCATCGCCGAATATTTCAACACTCTGCCCGACGGCGCCCAAAACCAATATTGCATGGTGGGCTATCCCGTCGCCAACACGCTCTCAGAATACGGTACTGTGTCGCGCGGCGTATGCAACCGTGATGCCGACGGCAACCTGACCACCGTAGTGGAGCGCACCAAAATCATCCGCGAAAACGGCAAGATAGTCTTCATCGAGGACGACCAAAAGACCGAAATCGCCGACAACACTCCCGTATCGATGAATTTCTGGGGATTCACGCCAGACTTCTTCGGATATTTGGGCAAATATTTCGCAGACTTCCTCCGCGACAACATCTCCAAACCCAAAGCCGAGTTCCTGATTCCGTGGGTTGTTGACCAACTCATCAAGACCAACACCGCCAAGACCAAAGTCTTGACCAGCAATGCAAAATGGTTTGGCGTTACCTACAAGGAAGACCGCCCGACGGTTGTCAAGAAGTTCCAAGAACTCACCGACGCCGGCGAATATCCCGCTGATTTCTAACGTGAATTGGAGTGCGGGCGGCTCGCCCGCTAAAATATTAGAACGTCAATTACCGTCAATTTTTTTCCATATAAAAGAAAAATTGGCGGTAATTTTTGTTTAATAAAAAAACAATTTGCATCTTTGCATCAACAATCAATCCTCCACCTATGGCTATATCACAGAAAATAAAAAAACACGTAACCCTCGCGCTTCAAGACCGCGTACTCACGGACAAAGAGCGGCAGGTGATTGTCGCAATGGCGATGCAGGAGGGCGCAACTTTTCAGGAAATCGACCACTACATCAACGAAGCCGAGAGCGAAAGGTTCAAGAGTTATCATAAGGAACAACTCACCAACTGCCCGACGTGTGGTGCACCTGTACCGCTGATTGCCGACGTATGCCCAGCCTGCGGCTGCACCCTCCGCCGCGAGGAACATCTCAACTCAGAGCCAATTCACGTTTATACTAAAGAGTCGGACATCATCCGCGCAGAAAACGAGCGGACCGCCCTCCAACAGCAAAACCGCACCCGATGCGAATGTGGCGCACCGTTGCCGCTCGTCAGCAATATATGTTCGTATTGCGGGCGTGTGTTCCATAAAGAGCAGGATTCGGAGCAAAACATCCACAACCTTATTGACAACATCAACAAAAGCATCGACACATTAAAAAACAGCCCTTGCCCATCCTTCGGCACAATATTGAAATATAGGCTTGGAATCGTATTGTTTTATTTCGCGGCAGCATTTATCATATTGTCATTTGTGCTAAGCCAAGGCTCATATTGCTATGTTTCCGTAGTATGCCTGTTGTTTGCATTGCTGTTGATTATGTACACCAACACAGAAAAAGATACAACCACAAAAAATGACGACCCTAAGTTTGAATACAAATTTCAGAAAGCCATATATGATGCAATGGGCGCTGTGCTCCTGGTTAACGAGAAAAAATCACCCTTGCAAGAAGCCGACGAAGTGTTTTACGAGGCGTTGTACTCATACGAGAAGTATCAGCGGCAAATAGAGACATTGTATGGTGAAAGTCAAGAGGCGAGGCAGGTGCTTGCGGGGTTTGCCGCCGAAATTGACAGTTACAAAAAACAACGCTCCAAACACCGCAACCTAATGGCAGTGCCGATGATTATATTGATGACAATTCCAGTGTTCATCTATTTCTTTACCCCCACCGCTGCCCAAAGGTATCAAGCGACAATAACCACGGCACCCACGGTAAGCGAAATGATTGGATTCTCCAAAAAAATCAGCCCGATGCCCAACCACTTCGTTAACGACGATTATGCAGATTTTATGAACGTGAAGGGCGACGCATCGCTGATGTTTGATGTATTATACCCCAAAACCGACGAAATCGATCAAAACAGAGCGAAGTACCAAATCAGGATAGAGCCAGTAACCCTCGTCTCCACCGGCAAAAAACTCGAAAATGCCGACACTTGTGTACTTGGAATCTTACTTTGGGACAAGGAGCAAAACATTGTAGGCGAGGATTTTATGCCTCTCATAATACGGAGTGTGCACAAAGAGGACAATGTGCAGACAATGCTCGGCAAGGGGAGCGGCAGTTTTGACGCGATGTTCATATCCCCAAAGGCCACCACCTCCGTCAAAAGGCTAAAAGAGATAGCTGACAGCGCATATTATTTTACAGTATTCTAACAATCAGAACGTTATGACAACAACTAAGACAACATTTCAAAAAGATATGGCCGAATTGGAAAGTTTTCTATCGTGTTACAAGGACAGTTACCCCACCAACCTCGGCTCTATGGTAAGGGTCAATCTGCCGGTGTTTATGATAGTGCTTGGCGTGATGATGTTTGTTGGCGCATTTGTTGATAGCGACAACGATTTTGGGCGTGGAGCGTGCGTCGTTTCACCTGCAATGGTGATTGTGGGAGTGTTTCTGCGTTGGAGAAAGATGACCACTTTTGAAGATATTGATATGGATACATCCACTATGAAACAGAAAATTGCCGCCGCTGAAAGCAATTACGCACAATATCCCGATGTCTGCAACTATCTAAAACAATTCAACGGCGCATTTTCGGCAGAAAAACAACGCAAAAACAAGATTCGGTGGATTTTTCGTATTATGTTTTTTGGATTTTTTATATTGTATGCCGTCAAGATTGTGGCAACTTTCATCACTGAGCCGCTTTATAGTACATACGATGGTATGCAAAACGAGGGCAATTACAGCACGATTCTTGAAGGAAAAAACAGTTTTCCATTTCTCAACATAACGCCCTTCAAGTCAGCAATTTCCGACTCCGCAAAAGTGGAGACGGACACACTTCACGTTTTTATTGGTCAGGAAATTGGAGCTGGCAATTACTACCTTATGACAAAATGCCCTGACATTTCGGGCTATGGCAGCGACGATATTTTCCGCCTGAAAATCACCGACGAAAACGGTCGTCCAATCCCACGCTGCCCCACTTTCGTATTCAAAATCAAGGAAAAACAGTGGGAAACAGAACGCACACCTGAGATTAAATCAGCCGCTTTTCAATACACCTCCAACTTGGACTACAACGCCCTGCAAACCCTCGAAACCCTGCGCTGCCTCCAAGCGAATCGGAAGCATCTGCGGTTTTTGGTGGAGAAAATTTGAACGATTCAAAACCCATAACCCACCGTTACCACATTACTCCCCTCGCCCATTGCGCCGCTGAAAAAGAAGGCATAATCAATCCTAAATCCATAAAGCCTCAATCCCGCGCCAACAGACGGACGGGCTGAGGTTTTGTGCGATATGGTGAGGGAGTTGTCGTGTTGAAAATCCGAAACGCCGCCGCGCACCATCACTATATCTTTGTAAGACAATTCCAATCCTAATGCCGGGTCCACCGACGCAAAATCGGAGTGGACAATATATTGTGTATTGTAACCCAAATACGCCCTCAACGCCGCCATTGCCGCCGCGCCAAAATCGCCACGCTCCATCTTGTACGCCGCCGACAGCACCAACGACGGCGACCGCTGTTCCAATCGGCTCTCCGGCACGGTGTTGCCCGTTGCAAGGTATGCGGAATCAAATTTGGACTCGTTGACGCTCCAAAAATCAAACGTAGTAGTAGCATCCCTCAAAACCGCCGCGCACGCAAGCCGTCGCCACGAATATCGCGCCGCCAAGTCAATGCCAAAACCGTAGGCGTTGGCAAAATCGCCCTCGTGTCGGTAGATGATTTTCACGTTGCCGCCAATGGTGATGGCTGGGATGCGTTTTAGTTGCCGTCCAAAAGAAAAAAACAGCGCGTAGTCCGCCACGGAGAAGTACGAGATGTTGTCATAATTGATTTGGCCGTCAGAATCAAAAAGATGCAGGGTGTTTTGGATGTCGTCAACTCCCACGCGCACCAAAGTAGCCCCCAGAGTGGTCAATGAATCGGTATTACATGCCGCCGCCAGCATATTTTGCGTCGCCATGCCGCCCATATAACGATTGTGCAGGAACGAAAAATCCCATTTACCTCCGTCCATCGACATCCCCGCCGGATTGCAATGCCCCGATTCTGCGCCCGAGATGAACGCTTCATCGGCATTTCCCAACGACTGCGACGCTGCAAAACCACCAATTTCGAGGAAGTCGTTTGCATTGCCAACTATCTGAGCCACTGATGGTTGGATAGCAACAAGGATTACCGTTAGCATCCAAAATAAAAATTTTTTCATAAAAAAAGACAAATAAACTTTTACAAAATTAAAAAAACACCGAACTTTGCAGCCGCAAATATACGAATTATTAACGATGCGAAAATTATCTTGAAAAAAGATTCCGCAAAAAATGTCAAATGGTCTTATATTTGCAAATGTGAAGAGAAAACAAGTATATATTACATAAAAATGTCGGGATTTAAAAGAAAACTAAGATTCGTACCAAGCCTGTTGACCTGTTCCAGCGCGTTTTGCGGAATGTTGGCAACGTTTTTGGCTATGGAAGGCGAGAAGAGCCTTGTGTGGGCGGCGTATTTGATATTGCTTGCTGCGGTGTTCGATTTCAGCGACGGATTTGCGGCGCGGCTGTTGGACGCTTGCTCCGAACTCGGTAAGCAACTCGATTCGCTCGCCGACGCCATCAGTTTTGGCGTCGCACCATCGGCGATACTGTTCCAATTCTTGAAACAGTCGATGCGGCTCCGTGGAGGCATCTTCACCTTCGCGCCGTGGGAGATTGCGGTGTTGCTGTGCAGCATCTTGGTGGCGGTGTTTGCGATACTGAGGCTCGCAAAATTCAACATCGACCCCGAACAGGCTCACAGTTTCAAGGGGTTGGCGTCGCCCGCCTGCGCAATGTTTATGGCGTCGATACCGTTGATAGATGCCACAGTGCCAGAGGATTTGCTCATCACCTCGATTTTGGACTCTATCAGCACCGAAATGGAGTTTAAGTGGGAGATGATTCTCATCGGCCTCCAAGTGTTCGTGCTTGGCAAATGGTACTTCTTGCTGCCAATGGCGATGTTTGTGGCGGTGATGATGGTAACAAACCTGCCAATGTTTTCGCTCAAACTCAAATCGCTGAAATACAAGGAGCATACACTCGTGTTCAACTTCTTGATATTCACAGTGTTGATGCTCATATTGCTGAAATGGCTTGCAGTGCCAATCTTGATTTTTGCATACATCATCGTATCGTTCATCAAGTGGCTCGGCAACAGAAACAAAGTAGAAAAATAGTAGTTTTTAAGAATAGAGAAAGGAGAGGGCATTTCTGCGCAAGCGGGGATGCCCTTTTCATTACGAATTATGCATTACGCATTGTTCAGAAATTCCACATTCTGCACATTTGGGTTTGCGAGCCGTGCAGACGTAGCGACCGTGGAGGAGTAGCCAATGATGGGCGAGTTGTTTTACATCGTCGGCAAAACCTTCTTCGAGTTGTTTTTCGGCTTGGATGGGAGTTTTGGCGTTTACGGTAAGACCAATGCGCTTTGAAACCCTGAATACGTGAGTATCCACGGGAATTACCTTTGCGCCAAACAGCACCGAGGCTACCACATTGGCGGTCTTGGGTCCCACGCCGGGAAGTTTTTGCAGACCTTCGATGTCTGTCGGCACATTACCTCCGAAATCATCCACCAACATCTTTGCCATTGCGAGAAGGTCGCGGCATTTGGAATTTGGATAAGAAACCGATTTTATGTACGGCAACAATTCATCAAACCCAACATCATACATCGACTTTGCATCAGGAAACCGCTCAAACAGCGCGGGCGTTACCATATTGATGCGCTTGTCGGTGCATTGAGCCGAAAGTCTCACAGCCACAACGAGTTGGAAGGGGTTTTCATAATGCAACTCCGTCTTAGGCGCAGGCATCGTCGCCTTGAAATAATCCGTTACGTATTCATATAATTCGGGGCGGGTCATAATTGTAACATCGTTTTTTATTTTTCATTATCTGGCACAATGTCGTCCTCCGACAATGCTATCACCTTGTCCCTCACCATCTTGGCGGCCACTTCGGGGCGGAGCGATTCATATTCGGAGACCGGCACAGGTGCGCCATATTTCACCTTGACGCGACCGGGCGTAATGAAAAAACCTTTGGGAGCCAACGCGCCCAAACCCGACGTGCCGCAGGGCAGGATTGGAACTTTGACAATCTGCGCCATCTTGAATGGTATCTTCTTGAACTCCTGAATCTTGCCGTCGTCGGAGCGGTGTCCTTCAGGGAAAACGAGGAGCGAGGCACGCTTTTCCTTCATATTTTTGGCGGCAGTCTCAAAGGTGCGAAACGACGCCAAAATATTCTTTCTGTTGATGGGCAACGTGCCGTACTTCTTGATGAAAAATCCGTAGATGGGCCACGAAAAATGGCTCTCCGCCTCGATGCCAAAGGTATAGTTTGGCAGCACGGAACATATCACAGGAATATCCCAAAACGTTATGTGATTGGGCATTATGATGTATGACTGGTCAAAATCGAAATCCTTGGGATACTCCACCTCCACCTTCACAAACATAATCTTGAACATAAACCTCAGCATCGCCCTCACCGTCCGGAACACCACACGCGCATTGCTCACAAACAACAGAAACAAGCCCGTAATCAATATAATGAACGCCATATCGAACAGCACCGTCCAGATATAGAGCGACACAAAGAAAAGTCCTATTTTCTTGAAAAATCTCAACATTTTTTAACATTACTTTACTATTCAAGATGCAAAATTAATACGAAATTTCAAGTTACGGAAAAAAAACTTGCCTTGGATGTGCAATTTGTCAATTATTAACATTAATTTTGCCAATGAAAAACACTATAAAAACAATGGAAAACAGAAAAAACTGGCCCGCGATGGTCTCGTGGTTGGACATATTGCGGGTGTCATTATATGTAATAGCCTGTGTGATTGTACTTTACGCCATTCCAAAGGAAGGTAAATTCAAGTACGAATACCAAAAAGGCAGCCCGTGGAAGCACGACAACTACTTCGCGCCGTTTGACTTCGCCATCTACAAGAGCCAGGCGGAGATTGAGGCGGAGCGCGAGGCGGTCAAGAAGGAATCCAAACCGTATTTCACCAAGGACAACCAGGTGCAAGTAACCTGTATGGAGCGTTTTACGTCCCATTTCAACGCGCAACTCATCACCTTTGGCGTATCGGATTCCATCACCGACGCCAAAAGCAAAGAGCCAAACGTATTCCACGACCTCAAAAACGCAATCACAAAGGCGTTGAACGACGTATATGCCAACGGAATCATCGAAAACGAACAGTTGCTCATCACCGCAGACGAAACGCGGGCAGACTTTCTCATCGCCATCCAAAACGAAGGCATCACGAGCCAAAAGCCCAAAAGCGAGATAATTACCGTAAAAGACGCGTATCTCTACGTCAGAAACGAAATCCAAAAATTCCTCAACCATCACCAAGGCCCCGACGCCGAAAACAGTCCGCTTTGGAAACTCGCAAACGCGCTCAATCCATCGATGTGGATAGAGCCAAACCTCATCTACGACCAAGTAACCACCGAAAAAGTTCTCGAAGACAACCTCGCCTCAATCTCCCTGACACGCGGTTTTGTACAAAAGGGACAGCGCATCATCTATCAGGGCGAAGTGGTTGGCGATGAGGAGTTTAGCATATTGGAATCGTTGCGCCGCGACTACGAACAGCACAATTCGTCGGGCTACACATACGTATTCCTCGGGCAATCGATATTGTATGTGATGCTCTTTGCGCTGATATTCATATTCTTGCGCACATTCAGGCGCGAAATTTTCTATCAGACCAAATACTCCGCGCTCATACTCTCCATCATAACATTCACGATTGTGATGACGAGCCTTGTCATCCGCTACAACTTGATGAGTATCTGGCTGTTGCCGTTCTTGTTGTTGGCGATAATCATAAAAACCTTCTTCGACACGAGGACGGGTATGTTTCTGCACATTGTAACGAGCGTGGCGGTAAGTTTCCTGATGCCCAACTCGTTTGAATACTTCACAATGCAATTCATCCCGGGCTACATCCTATTGATGAGTTACGAAAAACTCAACCGCCGCAGCCAGGCGTTCCTCACGTCGCTGATATGTTTTGCGATGTACACGATTATATACGTAAGTTTTGAATTGATGTACACGGGTCTTCCGAGCGAAATCAATTGGAAAACCCTCATCGTCTTGGGCGTCAACTGCATAATGCTCCTGATGGCTTACCCGCTGATATACATGTTTGAAAAAGTGTTTGGACTATTGAGCGACGTCACGTTGTTGGAACTCGCCGATTCCAACCGCCCGCTCCTGCGCCGACTTGCGGAGGAGGCTCCCGGCACGTTCCAACATTGTATGCAGGTGGCGAATTTGGCGGAGGCTGCAATTTTCAAGATTGGCGGCAACCCCCACCTCGCCCGCACCGGCGCACTCTACCACGACATCGGCAAACTCGCCGCGCCAATGTATTTCACTGAAAATCAAGTATCAGGCATCAACCCCCACGACCAACTCGACTACGTGAAAAGTGCCGAAATCATCATCAACCACGTCATCAAAGGCGTTGCTATCGCCAAGATGTACAAACTCCCGATGCAGGTGGTCGATTTCATCAAGACGCACCATGGCACATCCAAGGCTGGATATTTCTACGCAATGTACAAAAAAGAGCATCCCGACGAGGATTGCGACAAACTTTTCACATACCCCGGTCCGCGTCCCATCAACAAGGAAATGGCGGTTGTGATGATGGCGGATTCCATCGAGGCGGCATCGCGCAGCCTCAAAAAATACGACACCGAATCCATCTCCACCCTCGTGGAAAACATCATCAACTCTCAGATTGGCAACAAACAATTTGACACCACCAACCTGACATTCAAGGACATAGACACGGTAAAAGCATTGTTTAAGGAAAAATTGAAGAATATCTACCACGCAAGGATTGAATATCCGAAATAAAAATTTTTTTAACATTTTTAATTTGTGAGAACAAAAAATGTTTGTAACTTTGCAGCAAAACTATTAACTACTAATTCTATCAAACACTACTTACTAAACTAATTAAATTAATTTATTGTTCAACCTATTTTTTATTTGAGAAGACAAATGAAAGCAAAAATGTTTTTCGCAGCAGTAGCCATGGTGGCAGTTGCTGCAACAGCGCAAGCCCAGGAGGCGAGGTACGAGTTTGAGAAGGCGGTCATCACCACCAAAACCGAGATGATGGGACAGCCGATGATCACAACCTACTACATCGACGACTACGGCAAGAAGGAGGCATCCGAGTTCACAATGGACATGTCCGCAATGGGCGGCAACAAGATGGAGATGCGCAGCGTCCGCACTGAGGACGGCACAGTGTCATTCGACAAGAGCAACCTCAAGGAAGGCCGCAAGACCGAAGGCTCCGTCAACTTCCTCAACCTCACACCCGAGGTAATCAAGAAGCACAAAATCAAAGAGAAAGGCGAAGAAACCATCGACGGTCGCCCCTGCAAAATCTACGTCGTGAACACCGAACAGATGGGAATGTCGGTATCGTCGCAGGTTTGGGTATGGAAAGGCTTCACAGTAAAGACCGTTGTTGACGGCGGCATGTTCACAATCGAGACCAAGATGGACACATTCGACGAAAACGGCAAAATCCCCGAAGGCGTCTTCGACATCCCCGCAGACATGAAAATCAGGAAACAATAAACCCTGAAAAACTCAGGAAACAAAACCTGAACAACACAAGAAAATCACACACCCACTAAAATAAAAAATCATCCGCCCATTTGATTGGACGGATGATTTTTTATTACACATTAATCTATCTTTACTCTTTAATCTATTCTCTTTAATCTTTCCTCTCTAAATCTTTTTAATCCTCCAACCTCGACTCAATCTCCTGAGCCTCAGTGATGTGGATTTGAACGCCGTTGTAGAAACATACGATGAAAGATTCCTTCAAATGCATCGACTGTTCTGCAGCCTGAGCCTCGGCGTATGAACGGAAACAACCAATCCAATACTTGTAGAAGCCTTCGCGCTCGGTCTCGTCAACTTTGAGATTGCCACGATAGAGACGCTTGATTTTGTTGGGGTTCCACTGGCTCTTGTCGGCGAGAATTTGGATGCGGTATGCAAGACCCTCGTTTGGATCGTCGGAAGTTACACGCTTTGTACGCGCCATTGACTGCTGGAGATTTGCAATGCGCTTCTTGGCGTCTGCGACATACCTGCCCGACGGATAGCGTACAATGTAGCCGTTGTAGGAATCGATGGTGTTTGTCTGGACAGTCTGATTCCAATAATTCTGCTCGGCAGCGGCTTCGCGTTTTTTCTTCTCGGTCTGGTCGGCGAGAAGTTTCAGAGCCTCATAGCAATTATTGCCGGCAGAGATACATTTCTGCTTGCAAGCCGCCATGTCGTTTTTGAGAGTGTTGTAGGGCTTTGTCTCGAGGCTCTTCTGACCAAGTTTACCGTAGGGGTCGAATTTTGTTGAACATTCCTGCAATGCGGTTTCAGCCTGAATCATGAGGTCTTCCGCGCTTGCCTGGTCTGCCTGGTACTCAAACTGCGCTTCGTCGAGGACAGCCTTGTAGATTTCGTAGAGTTGCTCATACGATTTCAGATAGTATTTTTGAGCCTTGATGCGGAGGCTTTTCTGCTCTGCAGACTTTTTCTCGCCCTTCTTCTGCTTGCCCTTCTTGCTGGAATCGAAGAACTTTTGGGTTGTCTTGTCCATTGTCTCAGCCTGAGAAACGAGTTTTTCACCCTTTGCAATGTCCTCCTGCAGGCGCGTGAGAGCGGTGCTCTGCTCCTCATTGATGTAGGTGAGGAGAATGTCAAACATATCGGGGTCGTCCTGTGCCGCCGCTGGCGCAACGCTTGCTGCCAACAATGCCGCAACAGCGACAAAATGTCTAAATGCTTTTTTCATTTCATTTTGTTTTTAAAGTCAGTATTATTTTTTACACTTCATTTTGCAAAATTGTTGCCAAAATTTACAATCTGATTTCCACGGCAAAGATATTGATAAAAACAATGCGGAGTTTGCAGTTTTTATAATAAAAATTGTTAATGTGATTAACTTTTGGAGCAGATTGTGCGTCAAAATAAGTAAATTTGCGTTACAAAAGAAAACATCAACAATGAAAAAGATTTTAATAGCAGCAATATTAATATTGTGCGGCATCAAGTCGCAGGCACAAAAAGAAGACTTGGGACCCATAGAATGGATTAGCTTCGAGGAGGCTGAGAAAAGGGACTCCGTGGAGAGCCGCCCATTCCTCATCGACGTTTACACCGACTGGTGCGGATGGTGCAAGAGGATGATGGCTACAACATTCAGCAACAAATCTTTGGCGCAGTACATCAACAAAAATTTCTATTGCGTGAGGTTTGACGCCGAGACCAAGGACACCGTCACATTCCACGGCAAGGAATACGTATCCGATGGCAGAGTCAACCGCCTCGCCTACTATCTGATGGGCGACCGTCTCTCCTACCCCACCATCGTATATATCGACCGCAACAAACGCATCAACCCAATCCCTGGCTATATGCAGGTGAAGGACATTGAGCCGATTTTGGTGTATTTTGCCGAAAACCTCTCTAACACTGTGTCGTCTGTCGATGTTTTCACGATGTTGTATATGAACAGTTTTCCCGATGTATATGGCGACGACATCAAGAAAGTAAAACAACACGACATCGACACCCTCGGCAAAATCAACTGGTTGACAATGAAGGAGATGCGCGAAAAATACGACAAAACTCCCAAGCCAATCCTCATCGACGTCTATATTGACGACAAATATCGCGGCTACGTGCCTTACATCACAATGAACTCGATGGTGCACGAGCGTGCAGTATTGAAAGACAGCGCGTTATGCAATTACATCAACTCGCATTACTATCCCGTGCGCATCGAGGCAACGACAACCGACTCGCTCTACTGGTTTGACAGCGACAAGCCTTTTGTAAGCATGGGGCAAAATATGCCAAACGCCTTCACACATGCCCTGATGGGCGACAACTACAAATTTCCGGCGATGTTTTTCTTCGACAAGGAACACAAATTTGTCTCCAACGTATCTGAATTTTTTGAGCCGTCGTTTTGGAAGGTCGTCGTAAAATTCTACGCCGAAGAAGCATACAAGAAAGAAAAATTTGAAACATTCTACACCAAGAACGCAAAGAGATGACAAAATCCCCGCTTTTTGGACTTACCCTCGCCGAACTTCAAGACGTTGCGGCTCAATTGGGTCTGCCAAAATTTACCGCCAAGCAAATTGCAGACTGGCTCTACAAAAAAAGCATTGCCAGCATCGACGATATGACCAACCTTTCCAAAAAGGCGCGTGAAATTTTGAATGAAAAATTCACGCTCGGACTCGTGCCGCCGGTCAAGGAAACCGTATCCACAGACGGCACAAAAAAATACTTGTTCAGTGTGTTGGAAGGTCGATACGTGGAGGCGGCGTACATTCCCGACGGCGACCGCGCCACATTGTGCGTATCGTGTCAGGCGGGCTGCAAGATGGGTTGCAAATTCTGCAATACGGGTTTGCAAGGTTTTGGCGGCAATCTCACCACCAATGAAATACTCAATCAAATAAAATCTTTGCCGGAATTTGAGACGCTCACCAACATCGTTTTTATGGGAATGGGCGAACCACTCGACAATCTCCCGAACATAATGAAAGCGTTGGAAATATTGACCGCCGACTATGGTTTTGCGATGTCGCCGCACAGGATGACGCTCTCCACGGTAGGATTGTTGCCGGCGTTGAGGGAATTTCTCGAAAAAACCGACGTGCATCTCGCTGTCTCTCTGCACAATCCATTCCCCGACGAGCGTATGAAGATAATGCCGATAGAGAAGGCTCAACCGCTAATGCGCACATTGGATTTAATCAAAAAATACGACTTCCGCCACCAACGTCGTTTTTCGGCTGAATACATTATGATAGGCGGCGTCAACGACACACCACGCCACGCCCGCGAAATCGTGAAAATCCTGCGCGGCATCCCTTCGCGTGTAAATCTCATTCGCTACCACGAACACCCCGGCAGCGACTTCCGCGCATCATCAGAAATCAGAATCAAGGAATTTCAGGAAATCCTCAACTCCGCCGGCATCATCGCCACAGTGCGAGCATCGAGGGGCGAGGACATTATGGCGGCGTGCGGATTGCTTAGCACGAAGGAGATGGGGGCTAAGGAACAATGAGTTACGGCCTTTTCATAAGTTTTTTGCTTATCGCATCCTTGCAGAGGAAAAGGTATGTTGTGTTGAGTTTTATATAATCCTCCGACATATACCAAATGCCTTTGTAACCATATTGCGAGCCCCACGAATTTTTCACCATATAGTATTTTTGCCTGTCAGAGCCCTTGGCAATGCCGTAGATTAACATTACGTGGTCGTAGGTAAATGTCCAATTGTCCCATTTTTTTTGACGATAGTTTTGTATCAACCCTTCAATATCGTAATCAATTATACATCCTTCGCACCATTCAGGATCTGGTGGTCTTACCATAAAAAATAAAGAGTTTGGAAGTTTAGCGATGCCGTTGTTGTTGAAATCAGACTTTGTGACATATTCTCCGTCGCGTTTCTCAAATACACCTGACACATCGCCGCCCCAAGCCACGCAATAGCCTTTCATAATAGCGTTGTCTAAAATCGTCATCAGGCGGTCGATGGGCAGATTGAAACTCGGACGCATACGCCATTTGTGCGGAGACTCTATCACAAAATCCTCGTAAAATGGATGGTGCGTAAAACTCGTCAGGCTTATATAATTGTTCCAATCTATGCCGAGACTTGCGGCAAAAGTTTTGGGCGTGTAGGTCTTGTCATCATAGATGAAAGATTCGGGACATTTGCCTATGAATCTGTCGATTACGTTTTGTACAGAATCCTGCCATCCGGGTATGGTGCGCACAAAATATTCAAGACCGCCCATTGTATCGGCGGGAAAAATATGATTGTTGCCTGTACCATAATACTTTACAATCTTTTTGAAGTCTTTTCTGAACTCCTCGAAATTTGCCAACGAATCGCCCACCAAACTTCCCGGCGCGGGCATTGCATCTTCGGGACAGATGCCGTATTTTTTGATTACCTCAAACACATCGTCAGCCGAACCACCTTCGCAAATTTGACTGAATCCGTGCATCCTCACGTGGTGCGTTGCGCAGTCCATATAATCTTTGTTTGCCACAAACATCTCACAAAGGTCGTATGTTTTGCCAGTTTTGCGGAGGATTTCGCTCTCCACCAATCCAAGAGTTGCAAAGTCCCAACACGTGCCGCTGAGGTGTTGGTCTTTCACTGAGGTAATTGGGTTTTCCTTGATGGTGGTGAAAGTCTGGGCAGAGGCTGCGAAACAGAATAATGTCAGGGAAATAAATAGAAATGTTTTTATCATAATAAATGTGTATATAAAAACGTAGAGACGCGATTAATCGCGTCTCTACAATCAATTAAAATAAATTATTTTGTAACCTTGTCGAATGCCTCCACAAACCTGTCGATTTCCTTTTCGGTGATGCAGAGCGGCGGAATGAGGCGGATGGTATTGACTCCGCCGGAGAATCCAGTGAAGATGTGCTCATCGAACAACAGGCGTTTGCGGATTTCGGCAGCGTCGGCAACTGTCTCAATGCCAACCATCAAGCCGCGACCGCGAAGGTCTTTGATTGCCTTGTGTCCACGGAGTTTGCCCATCAGGTATGCGCCCATCTTGGCGGCGTTGTCCACGTAATTGTACTTAGCCATCACGTCGGCGGTGGCAATTGCGGCAGCGCATCCGAGGTGGTTGCCGCCAAATGTGGTGCCCAACATTCCGAATTTTGCAGGTATATTGGGGGCAATCATTACTGCGCCCACGGGGAAACCGTTTGCGATGCCCTTTGCCATTGTTATGATGTCGGCCTTGACGCCCGAATATTGGTGCGAGAAGAATTTGCCCGAACGTCCGTAGCCGCACTGAATCTCGTCGATGATGAGCATAGTGCCGTTTTGCGTGCAGAGTTCGCGAAGTTGTTTCAAAAATTCGTCCGTGGCAATCTGAACGCCGCCAACGCCTTGGATGCCTTCCACGATAACTGCCGCTACATCGCTGTCAATCACTTTCTTAACGGATTCGATGTCGTTGAGAGTTGCCCAAAGCACCTTGTCGGTTTTGTTGATTGGAGCCTGAATAGCGGGATTGTCGGTAACAGCCACGGCAAGCGACGTCCTGCCGAAAAATGCGCCGTGAAAACTTATCACCTTGCTCCTGTTGGTGTAAAACGAGGCGAGTTTCAAGGCGTTTTCGTTGGCCTCTGCGCCTGAATTTACGAGGAAGAGTTTGTAATCGCTGTATCCGCTGAGTTTCTGCAACTTAACAGCCAATTCCTCTTGCAACGGAATGTGCACCGAATTGGAGTAAAATCCGATTTTGTTTAACTGCGCCGTAATGGCTTTCACATAATCTTCCTGACAGTGGCCGATGCTGATTACACCGTGACCACCATAGAGGTCGAGATATTTTTTACCCTCAGAATCAGTGAGTTCCAATCCCTTGGCACTCTCTATCGTTATTGGGAACAACTTAAAAACTTCAAATGTATTCATTTTGAAAAATTGATTATTATAACAGTTGCAAATTTACGATTATTTTCGATACCAACTTCCAAATTTCACAAATAAATTTTATGCGCATTGTAGAATTGTCGCCTTAACTTCTTTTAACAAAAAGCAACAACGTGTTTCTTGACACGCATCTTTTGTCGTTGTAATTTTGCGGTGTCAATAATCAACAAAAAATTAGCATTATGGAAGTAAAAGAAATTTTGAAGAATCTCCGCGAAAAACACAACCTCACGCAGGAGCAAATGGCGGAGCGCGTACACACCACACGTCAGGCGATAAGTCGTTGGGAAACAGGCGAAACTCAGCCCAACACCGAAATGCTCAAAACACTTTCCAAGGAGTTTGGCGTTACAATCAACACCTTGCTCGGCTCGCCGCAAACATTGTTTTGCCAGTGCTGTGGAATGCCGCTCACGGACGATTCGATGGTAAGCCTCAATCCCGACGGCAGTTTCAACGAGGAGTATTGCAAATGGTGCTACACCGACGGCAATTTCACCTACAAGACCAAAGATTCGTTGCTCGATTTTCTCGTCAAAAATATGCCCAACCCCGAAAATCAGAGCGACACCGAGCGACGTGCTATGTACGACGGTCATCTCTCGATGTTGAAGCATTGGAGAGCGTAAAAGGAAAATGGAGTGGCAGAAAAAAATAATTTTGTCAACATAAAATATAATTTATACATTTGCATCGTAATATAAATTATAATTTATGTTGACATTATTATGACAAAACATACATTTGGCAACCGTCTGCCGCGAAAGTTGCAGCAAAATATGGAGATTGTGGGCGAACAAATCCGTCTTGCACGGCTCAGGCGCAACCTTTCTATTGCGCAGATTGCCGAGCGTGCTACGTGTTCGCTACCCACGGTGATGAACGTAGAAAAAGGCGTTGCAACAGTCTCCATTGGCATTTACCTTCGAGTTTTGTACGCCTTGCAGTTGGAGGCAGACATTTTGCTTTTGGCAAAAGACGACCCCTTGGGGCGTGATATTCAGGATTTAAATCTTAAACAACGTCAACGCGCATCGAAAAAGAAATAAAAATATTGATGCGGGTAGGCAGTGCAGTAACATAAAATATAGTTTATAAAAATGGGGATTAAGGTAAATTATATTTTATGTTGAGTGTTTTTTTCAGTCGGTAACAATTTGTTACCAACTGACAGCCATTGTTGATTTGAACCGGTAACAAATTGTTACCACTTCATCTGAAAGTGTTCCAAAATGTAACGCTTTGAGTAGGGGTACAAATTGTACCTCACCAGAAAAACAAGAGGGGGACAAATTTTCCCCCTCTTGATATCTTGTAGAACTATCCTTAAAACCCCGACGGCTTCAGCCTCAATCCAGTCTTTTCATCTAAGCCGAACATCAGGTTCATATTTTCAACTGCCTGACCTACTGCGCCTTTGATGAGATTGTCGATGACGGACTGAACGAGCAATTGGTCGCCTTCTTTCTTGACGGAGACGATGCATTTGTTGGTGTTGACTACTTGTTTCAAGTACAAATTGCCCTCGTAAAAATGCGTGAAGGGTTCGTCCTTGTAGCAATTGCGGTAAATCTCCTTGACTTCTTCCTCGGTCTTGTCGCAAGTAAACCAAACACTTGCAATGATGCCCCTCGCAAAATCGCCACGATATGGGATGAAATGTATCGGACGCTGCAAATCGGGGGCGAGAAGGTCTTTGGTCTGATTGATTTCCGCCAAATGCTGATGCGTGAACGCCTTATAGACCGAGAAATTGTCGGTGCGCCACGAGAAATGGCTTGTGGCAGAGAGTTTTACGCCTGCGCCGGTGCTGCCCGTAACTGCCGACACCTGAATGTCGCTCTTGATGATTTTGGCTTTGAGGGCTGGCACGAGGGCGAGTTGGATTGACGTTGCAAAACATCCCGGATTGGCGAGACGGTTGCATTTTTTGATTGCCTCGCGGTTGATTTCGGGAAGTCCATAGACAAATCCAGTGTCGCCAACGCGGAACTCGTTGGTCATATCGATGATTTTCACATCGTTGGGAAAATTGTATTCCGCCAAGAGTTTGCCAGTCTCGCCGTGAGCCGTGCAGAAAAATACCACATCAGGTTTTTCGCCGGGCTGTTCGGCAAATTTGAGTTCGGTGTCGCCAAACAAGTCGGCGTGAACTTCATATACCGGCTTGCCAAAATTGCTCCTACTTACCGCCCAAACTATCTCTACGTCAGGATGATATGTAAGAATCCTGAGAATCTCGCCGCCGGTGTAGCCCGCTGCGCCGATGATGCCTACTTTTATCATTTGTTGATTTATTGACTTGTTGATTTGGTGATTTATTTATTTGGTGATTTATGGATTGTTTACTTTGCCGCGCCTGGTTCTTGCTGAATAGTAAGCGGTTCAGTTTTTTCGATTTCGCCATCGATGGAGATTATTACCTGGTAAGCCTTTTCGCCGTCTTCGCTCTCGGTGAGAGGACAAAGTAACGTACCGAGAGTCTTCACAGCCTCGGTGTTTGCCATACGAATCATCTTGGTGGTGTCGCAGGTCTTCAATGCGTGAATCTCAGCATCGCGCAACGCCTCCTTCATATCGTTCTTGTTTTCCCAGTTGATGAGCGACTTGGTCTCGCTTACGATGTTAAGGCTGTCAGAAGGAATGGTCAACGACTGCATCGTAGCGGAAGGCAGAGCAATCCTCACAATGTTGGTATTGGAATCGACACTGATTTTTGCCTTCGCCAAATCTACTGCAAATGCAATTGTGGCTGAATACTTGACGGTGAAACTCTTGGTGCCGAGTTTGTTGAGCCAACTGTATTCGGTCTTGTAACTCTCTGTGCGGGTAATCTGACCCTCCACCTGGTATTTTGCGGAAGTCAATTCGCTGCAAGTTTCGAGCTTCTCCCTCAGCACTTCCTCGTTGATGTGCGACTCCGACTTGATGAACATATTCATCTTCGAGAGATAGACGCACGCACCGGCAGCCACAAGGATGCCGATTACTAATCCAATAATAAAACCTTTCATAATTGATACGTTGATTAAGTTTAAAGTTTTGGCAAATGTAAATAATTATTTCGATTGTGAAAAAAATTTTTTGTTATGGAATCTTGAATAATGAATAATAATCCTTACTAATGTCAATGTTATACAATTTGTATAGTGTTATCTAACGAATACAGTTGCACTTCGAAATTGAACTTACAAAAAACGTAATTTCCTCAGAATGTTTGTGCATAAAGGAAACTTATATCACCAAAAAATTTTCCCCTTCCAATTTTTTTCCATATATTTGCACCGTAGCAACGATGGTGTTGCTATTTTACTAAAAAAATTATAACAAAAACAGAAATTTACTTTTAACTAACATATTATAAATCATAGCGTTTGCTAATTATTCGGTATCATTCTGAAACCTGAGAAATTTTAGATGACATTGCTACAAAACGAATAAGTCAAGTGAACCTGCGCTTAGGCGTGGGCTTGGCTTATCTGTTTGTAGCGGGCAATCTCAGGGCCTCAGAATGTGGATAACGTCATAGTCCACGTTTTTTGTGCCCGTAAGAGAAGCCCGTTTTTACACCGAAACAGATAAGCGAGCGCACCAAAAGCGCGATTATATGCCACAGCAAAATCAGCGTGCCGAATTGCACGCCACTATTTGGGGCATCGCCAACGATCTGCGCGGTGCCATTGGTGGGTGGGATTTCAAGGCTTACGTCCTGAGTTCCCTATTCTACCGTTTTATTTCCGAAAACACCACAGCCTATTTCAACCGAATGTTGAAGGCTGTCGGTAGCGACAAATCTTACGCCGATATGTCTGACAATGAGGCAGAAAACGCCCGCACTCAGGCTATCGACGAAAAGGGATTTTTTATTCTGCCGTCGCAGTTGTTTAGCAATGTTGCCAAAAGCCTCGACACCAACAAAGAGGACACTTACAAAAACCTCAACGAGCGTATCAGCAACATTTTTCACGAGATTGAAAAATCGGCACTCGGCACACCGTCGGAAGACGATTTAAAAGGTCTCTTTACTGATTTTGTGGTGGACAGTCCTCAACTCGGCAACACCGTCCTTACCCGCAACAAGTTGTTAGCCAAGGTTTTTATACGTGTGGCAGAGATGGATTTGGGCGAAGTGGACTACGACAACAACAAAATCGACGC
>DGIK01000132.1 GCA_002393195.1 Bacteroidales bacterium UBA3824
ACGGCATCGGCACGCAGATGCACATTTCCTGCTACGAGGACGATGGCATCAATGAAAGCAAGAAAAAGCACATCAGGCAGATGTTCCAGTTGATGGCAGCCACCGGCAAGCTTGTGAGGGTTTCAGAACTCGACATGGGCTATGTCCGCAAGGGTTCCAACAGAGGCATCGCCACTGCCGACGTTAAGCCCGAGGAGCACAAGAAGATGGCAGACCTTTACAAGTTCGTGATTGAGTCTTACTTCGAACTCGTTCCTCCCGAACAGCAGTACGGCATCTGCCAGTGGTGCTTGACCGACGCCGGCGGACAGCTTGGTACGGGCTGGCGCGGCGGTGAGCCGGTGGGCATCTGGACTGAAGGTTACAAGCAACGCAAAGAGGCTTACCGTGGTTTTGCCGAAGGTCTTTCTGTTAAATAACACATCACAATAAAATCAGACAATGAAGAAAAAAATTTTTTTAATATCGTTTCTTGCTGCATTGATGTTAGCATCGTGCAGCAAGGAGGATGACACGCCAGGCACGGTGTGGAATCCTGGTACGGGCAAGGATTCCAGCAATGTCAATCCGTCGCCCAATCCCGACGACCCCGTGCCTGCTGCCGACGACAAGATGTCTATCTTCCTGTGTTTTGGTCAGTCGAATATGGAGGGCAATGCTCCCATCGAGGATCAGGACAGGATAGGCATTCCCGACAATTTCAAGAATATGATTGTTACCCAGGGTGACGCGGATCATTACGGCTCGTCTCGTTATTCGTGGCGCAAGGCCGACCCGCCTTTGGCGCGTTGGTCTGCGGGCGACACACCGGGGCTTACTCCGGCAGATTATTTCGGACGCAAGGTGGCTGCCAATCTTCCCACTGGGGAAAGACTTGGCATCGTGATGGTGGCTATCGGTGGCGCACCAATTGATGCCTTCGAGAAGGAGACTTGCGAGGCATATTGCAACAAGAGCGACCACGAGCCGTGGTACAAGGCTTATCTCGCCGAGTACGACAACAACCCCTACAAGACCCTTATCACTGCCGCCAAGGAGGCGCAGAAAAGTGGCGTTATCCGAGGCATCCTGTTTCATCAGGGCGAGAGCAACAATGGTCAAGCTAATTGGCCGGAAAGAGTCAAGAAGGTTTACGACAATATCATCGCCGACCTTGGGCTTGATCCTCAAAAATGTCCGCTGCTTGTCGGCGAGATGCTGAGGGAGGAGGAAGGTGGCATCTGTCACGGACACAATGCACAGATTGCCAAAATTCCGGACTTGATTCCAAATTCGTATGTGATTTCGTCGGAGGGTTGCAAGGGCAACGGCAAGGACGGATTCCATTTTTGCGCAGAGGGTTACAGGATAATTGGCGAGAGGTACGCCTCCCAGATGCTTCGGCTTATGGGCATCACTCCAAAGGGAGAGGGGTACGTAGGCTACCACGTTGAAGGTCGCTTTTTGAAGGATATGAACGGCAATACTGTCAACCTCCACGGCTTTGGACAGACGTACAGCCCATGGTTCAACGAGCAGGGCTCCAAGTGGAATGGCGATGACGTAGAGGGATGCCTGAAGTACAATCAGGGGCTTATCAAAGACATTATGGATTCTGGCTGGAAAATGACTTGGATGCGCCTTCACATGGATCCACACTGGACTATCGACAATTCCAAGGGTGGTTACAGCGGCGAGGCAGTGGCTCACCTTTATTTCAGCGAATCGAGATTCAAGAAGTATCTTGACGAGGTGTTTGTGCCGATGACCAAGTATTGCATCGACAATTATAAGATGGCAGTAGTTATGCGCCCTCCGGGAGTATGCGGCGATAGCCCGTTGTCTTACGGCGACGCTTACCAGAAGTATCTGTTGAAGGTGTGGGAGATTGTATCCTCGCATCCGTATATCCAAAACAATCCTTATGTAATGTTTGAGCTTGCCAACGAGCCTGTTAGTTTCAATGGCGGCGACCAGAAGTACAGCCAGTATTTTCAGGATGTAGTTGACCTCATCCGTACCAACTGCGACAACGTGGTGTGGGTGCCGGGTCTTGCATGGCAGCAGAATTACAGGCCGTTTGCCAGCTATCCTATCAAAGGCAAGAATGTCGGCTATGCCGTGCACTGCTATCCGGGCTGGTATG
Source organism: Bacteroidales bacterium UBA3824 (assembly GCA_002393195.1). Lineage (GTDB taxonomy): Bacteria > Bacteroidota > Bacteroidia > Bacteroidales > UBA3824 > UBA3824. The sequence goes on from DGIK01000132.1 coordinate 2,126, forward strand.
GTTCGCCGGCTCAGGTGAGCGCGGAGGAGTTCAATACGCCACTCGACGGCAACGAAGAAAAATTCCGTGCTGGCTTTGCAGAAAGTGTAGGTTGTGTAGCAAATTTTGCGCCTATCATTATTACGGAGATGGACTGGTCGCCGCATGAGTACAACGACAATCATCATGTTGCCTGGGGTAGTTCAACTACTACGGCCTTTGGCGCACCGTTCAAGAAGATTGCCGACGAGTGGGGCAATGTAAGTTGGATGATTTTTACCTCGCCGCACCTTTTGGCGAAGTATAAGAATCATGCCTCTTTGGACGAAAGGTCTCAAAAGTTTCTCGAAGACCCCGAGGCTTGTCCTACTGCTGCTTATAATTGGTATATTGAATATGCCGGCGGACGAGTTAGTCATGGCAAAGTGACGGGCATTGAAGTTTCTGCTCCTAATGCTGTGATGCAGGGCGCGGTGGTCAATGTTGCTGTTAAGTTGAAATACGAGGACGGCTACAAAATCACTGCTACAGAAGGTTTGTCTTTTGAAATTGCCGACAATGCTGTATTGTCAGACAAGGGCAACGGTCGTTTGTCCGCAGATGCCATCGGTGAGACTACTGTGAAGGTGTTTTATGGAGATTTTTCTGAGGAAATCAAAATAAGCGTCGTTGGATTGTTTGATTTGGCAGTATTCAATCCGAGTATCTACGAGACCGGAACATTTGACCTTGAAGCTAAGACGTTTACCACAGGAAAGTATGGTTTTGCGGGGTGGAAATATGATTCGCCCGTAGATTTGTCGGCGTACAAGTACCTTGTTGTGGAAATGGAAGATTGCGAGGCTCTTTCCTCATACGAATTTTCGTTCCGCTTATTTGATGCCAATAATTATTGGGGCGGTTGTGCTACGTACCAATTCAAAGGCTCAAGCACGGTAAGGATCGAACTTGCCAAATTAGCCAAGGACGACGGTACCAAGATGGACGCTTCGCATATATATATCGCAGGTTTCTGGTCTGTTGGCGATGTGAAGGCTGTCGTCAAGGATATTAGATTAGAGAATTAAAATTAGGTATTTTTATTAAAAAAAAGCCGTTGTTACTTTTGCTGATGACGGCTTTTTTTTAATTTTGCGCTATGAAAAATATTAAAATAATTGCTGCTGTTTTTGCAGCCCTTGCGTTTTGTTTTTGGGCGTTTGGGTATCCCGAATGGCTCAATTTCCACGAGCAATACCAGATGTTTCTGTTTTCGTGGGACTACCTGATGGAGCATCTCGCTTTGCCGGGTGGAATGGGTGTATATCTAAGTGAGTTTCTGGTGCAGTTTTTTTACAATACGTATTTGGGCGCGGCTGTGGTTGCGGTGGTTTTGACGGCAATTTTTTTGTTGTCGGTAAAGATAAGTCAAAAAATCACCTCTGGATATAATGTTGTGGCTTTGCAGATATTGATCCCTGTGTTGATATGGATATACGCTGGGGATATCAATATGCTTTTTGCCTTCCCTGTTTCCATGCTTGTGGCGCAGGTATGCACGTTGGGATTCATCGGCATCGGCCACGACAAAAAAATATGGTTGCAAATTCTGTTGCTCCCTGTAATATATTGGCTTATAAACTATTGTGTATGGATATATGCCTTGTTGACGAGTATCTATATAGTCAATAATAATGCCAATAGGTTCCATGCGTCAACCATTGTCGTGATGCAGATGCTTGGATTGGTGTTTTTTATTGTTTGGGTGGCGTATTTCCCTGTAAGGAATTATCCGTTTAGCGATTTGTTTTGCGGTATCGACTATTATCGCGGACACATGTGTGTGCCGTTTTGGCAGCATTTGGCGGCAATTAGTTGTGTATTAGTTCCGCTTATAAAATTAAAAAAAGTAAGCCGCATTGTAGATTATTGCCTGTTGTCTGCTGTGGCTGTGGCTGGCGTTGCCGGGTGTATCGTCAAATACGACAGCGAGTGGTACAGTTATTACAAAATAGACTATTATTCTCGTACTCAGCAATGGGATAGGCTCTTGGATTATGCCAAAAAAAATAATTTGCAGTCGGATATGGCTGCAACGGGAGTCAACCTTGCCCTCGCGATGACAGGGCAGTTGCCAGACCGGCTTTTTGATTTCTATCAGCCGGGCAACGAAGGTTTCCTCTCCACGTTTGGCTACAATTTGTTGTCTTGCGCGCCTACAGCGGAGGCGTGCCATTATTTGGGTATGAACAATTCTGTTTTGCGTTACAATTTCGATTTGCAGTCTGCGATATTGAATTGCAAATCCAGTGGAAGGTTTTTTAGGCGTATCGCCGAATCCTATTTGCTCAACCGCCGTTACGATGTGGCGCAGAGGTACTTGACTAAGTTGAAGCAGACCTTGTTTTATCGGTCGTGGGCGTTGGAGGCGGAGTCTTGCTTGTACGACGAGGAAAAAATCAAGGCCAATTCAGAATGGGCGAGGATGTTGAAGTTGCGTTTTGAGGACGGGCTCAATTTTTCTCATGTGCATTTGGACCAGATGCTTGTCTATCTGTTTGAGAAATGCCCCGACAATCGTATGGCCTTGGATTATGCGTTGTGTTCTTGCCTTGTTAGGAGGGATTTGATGACGTTTGTGAAACATTTTCCGTGTTTCACCAAATATTTTGGTGTTGCCAACATTCCTGAAATATACCAGCAGGCCTTTTTGACTGCTTGTGTGCAGTATAATTATACTTTACCGTCGTTTATAAGCCAGAAAGTCAAAGACGATTTTCGTGAGTTTGATCGTATGTATCTCATGAATCCCAATGACAAGGCTTTTAGTACTGGTAAATTTGCTAATACATTTTGGACGTATTATTTAATAGATCCGATGAGATGAAGTATTTTGTTTATATACTACCTTTGTTTTTTTTGACGTTTTCGTGCGCCGAAGAGCCTGAAAACGTGCAGACTGTGGATGTCTTACCAGAGATATTCCCTGATTATGTGGATGTAACCATTCCGGCAGGCATTGCTCCACTCAACTTCAATGTCAAAAATTCAGAACGCGTTTTTGTGGAGTTGACAGGCGAGGATGGTTCTAAAGTTTCAACATTGGGGGATTATGCTGACTTCGACATTGAGAATTGGCATGAATTGACGCAAAAGAACGTTGGTAAGAAAATCGCTGTTTCCGTTACTGCAAAGACAGATGGTGTCTGGAAAAAATACAGCAATTTTAATATATATGTACATGGCGACCCTCTTGACGATTATGGACTTACTTACAGGCTGATACCGCCTGGCTACGAAACTTTTGCCCATATTGGGATTTATCAGCGCAACATCCATACCTTTGAGCAGGATGCGGTGATAGACGGCATGGCGATACAAGGAGAGTGCATGAATTGCCATGTGCCAAACCGTGCAAATCCCAAGCAGTTTCAGGTTCATATTCGCGGCGAGCATTCGGCTACACTTATCCAGCAAGATGGCAAGAGAACGCTTTTGCAGACCAAAACCGACTCAACCATAGCTAATTGCATGTATGCATATTGGCATCCTAATGGCAAATACATAGCATATTCGCTCAATTTGATTCACCAGACTTTTTTTGAGGATACAGTAAAGTATATCGAGGTGTTTGATAAGGCTTCCGACGCATTGGTGCTGGATATTGAGAAGAATCAGCTTATCCTTTGCGACAAGTTTATGACAAATGATTTTGAGAGTTATCCAGTTTTTTCTGCCGATGGCAAGACGATATTTTATTGTTCCTCCAAGCCTTACATTGTAGAAGGTAGACTCAATGAAATGCGTTACAGCCTATTGAAAACCAGTTTTGACGAAACCACGGGCAAAATTGGTCCAACTTTTGACACTATTATTAACGCCGAGCAAATCAAAAAGAGCATCACTCATCCACGTCCGTCATACGACGGCAGGTTTTTGATGTTTTGTGTGGCGGATTATAGTGTATTCCCTATTCATCACAAGGAGTCCGACTTATATATTATGAATCTCAGTGACAGCACGATACGTCCTATTAAAGACGTCAACTCCGACTGTGCTGAGACGTTTCATAATTTTTCGTCCAATTCTCGGTGGTTTGTATTCAATAGCCGCAGGGTCGACAAAATCAACAACCTCCTATTTATATCACACATCGACGAGGTTGGCAACTGCACCAAGCCTTTTCTCCTGCCGCAGAAGAATCCAAAAGATTTCTACGACAACTTTTTTTACTCATACAACGTCCCCGACTTCACTACTGAAAAGGTAGAGCTGGACATCAGGGCGTTTGCGCGCGAGATATATAATAAGGAGAGGATTCAGGTCGGCGTGAGGAGAAATTAATTTTTTTTTTGCAATATCCGATTTTTTTTATTAATATTGCAAAATTTTTAGCAAACTCCAGACCATGGCACACATTATCAACGAAATTTCCAGGACTTTCAATGAGTACCTGTTGATTCCGGGGCTTACCACCAAGGAATGTACCCCGGCCAATGTCAACCTTCAGACGCCGCTTGTCAAGTTTAAGAAGGGCGAAACCCCGTCGCTCTCGCTCAACGTTCCGTTCACATCGGCCATCATGCAGTCGGTGTCGGATTCCAATATGGCGATTGCACTTGCCAAAAACGGCGGCATTTCGTTCATCTACGGCTCGCAGTCCATCGACGACCAGGCTGAGATGGTACGCAAAGTGAAGAAATACAAGGCGGGTTTTGTGGTATCCGACGCCAACCTCACGCCCGAAAACACTCTCGCCGACGTGGTTGCTTTGAAGGCCACGACAGGCTATTCCACTATCGGAATCACCGACGACGGCACTTCCAATGGCAAATTGCTCGGCATCGTAACAAGCCGCGACTACCGCCCCACGCGTGACCCACAAGACCGCAAGGTAAAGGAATTTATGACCCCATTTGAGAAGCTCATTGTAGGTCATTATCCCCTCGACCTCAATGAGGCCAACGACATCATCTGGAACAACAAGATTAATGCGCTGCCAATCATCGACGACGAACAGCACCTCAAGTTCTTCGTGTTCCGCAAGGATTACGATTCGCACAAGACCTATCCTCTGGAGCTTTTGGACGACGACAAGTCGCTCCGAGTGGGTGCCGGCATCAATACTCGCGACTACATGGACCGTATTCCCAAACTTGTGGAGGCTGGCGTTGACGTAGTATGTATGGACTCGTCCGACGGTTTTTCCGAGTGGCAGAAGGAGACCATCAAGTGGGTGCGCGACCATTACGGCGAAAGCCTCAAGATTGGCGCGGGCAACGTGGTGGATGCCGAGGGCTTCAATTATCTCGCCGAGGCTGGTGCCGACTTTGTGAAAGTGGGCATTGGCGGCGGCAGCATCTGCATCACACGTGAGCAGAAGGGCATCGGACGTGGACAGGCAACGGCTATTATAGACGTAGCCAAGGCTCGTGACGAATATTTTGAGCGCACGGGCGTTTACATTCCGATATGTTCTGACGGCGGCCTCGTGCAGGATTACCACATGGTGCTTGCATTGGCGATGGGTGCCGATTTCCTTATGATGGGACGCTATTTTGCACGTTTTGACGAGTCGCCTACCAAAAAAATCATGATCAACGGCTCATACATGAAGGAGTATTGGGGCGAGGGCAGCAACCGCGCCCGCAATTGGCAGCGTTACGACATGGGCGGCGATGCAGCCATGAAATTTGAGGAAGGCGTTGATTCTTACGTTCCATACGCAGGCAAACTCAAGGACAACCTCCAGGTTACCATCGACAAAATCAAATCTACGATGTGTTCCTGCGGCGTTACGAGCCTCGAAGACCTCAAGCAAAACGCCAAAATCACACTTGTGTCATCTACCGGCATCATCGAAGGCGGTGCGCACGACGTAGTGCTCAAAGAGCAAAAGCAATAATCATCGTCAATTCGTCTGTTGACGATTAAAAATAACAAAAAGCCATCAAGTTCTGCACTTGGTGGCTTTTTTTTGTTATGTGTTTTTAATGCAAAAAGTGGACTATTTTACATTTCTTGTTGTTTTGTTGCACCAATTTTTTTGATGGTTTGTATTGTCTGGTTGTATAATTTTGTGCCGAGTTTTATACATACGGCAAAATGGAGCAGCAAGAACATATTCACGACCACGGTCACAATCACAATCATACAAGCGACCACGGTCATACGCATACACATCGCAATCTTATCGGTTTCGACGAGCATGGCATACCTACTGTGCTTGTAGAGGCGGACAGCACGCATACTCACATCGACGAGCATGGCAATGTCTATCAACACATGCACGAGGCGGAGTTTACCGCCGATTATATGAAGGCGGTGGCAGAGTACAAGAAGACTTTTCCGTCGAGGCAGGATGTCTATGACCAGACGCCCGACCCAGCCGTCCGTGAGTTGATGCTCCGAATGGAACAGATAGGCATCGACGATGCTTTTGAGAGGTTCGACAAGCAAAAGCCGCAATGCAACTTTGGCCTTAGCGGCGTTTGTTGCAAGATTTGCAACATGGGGCCGTGCCGGATTACGCCCAAGGCGCAGAGAGGCGTCTGCGGTGCCGATGCCGACCTCATTGTGGCGCGCAATCTTCTTCGTGCCGGAGCGTCGGGCGTGGCGCAGCACGGCATGCACGCACGCGAAGTGATTCTGTCGCTCAAGTGGGCGGCGGAGGGCAGGCTCAATATTCCTATCGTTGGCAAATACAAGGTAAAACAGATAGCCCGCGCCATGGGCATCAAGGTGGACCGTCGTCCCTTCAACAAAGTGGCGTCCGAACTTGCCGACGCGCTCCTTGCCGACCTTTCGAGGACCATCCCCGCCCCCCACAATACTATCGCGGCATGTGCTCCCAAGGAACGTCAGGACACTTGGCGGAGGCTCGACATAATGCCCATTAGCGCATACCACGAAGTATTTGAGGCATACCACAAGACCGGCTGCGCCACCGATGGCGATTGGAAAAGCGTCCTGCAACAGTTTTTGCGGTGCGGCTTGGCGTTTACGTTTTCGGGAGTTGTAGGTTCTGGTATTGCCACTGACGCACTTTTTGGCGTGGGCGATAGGGTAACGTCCAAGGTGAATGTAGGCGCGTTGCAAAAGGGATATGTCAATATTGCCGTGCATGGGCATCTGCCTACGTTGGTGAGCCAGATTGTCAAGACCGGGCTGTCGCCGGAGTATGAGGCCAAGGCGAGGGCAGCCGGAGCCAAGGGCATCAAGTTTTATGGAATATGCTGTTCGGGACTCTCGGCGATGTACAGATATGCCGGGGTGATACCGCTTAGCAATGCCGTTACAGCCGAACTCGTGCTTGCCACTGGTGCTTTGGATCTTTGGGTGGCTGATGTGCAGGATGTATTTCCTGCTATCATGGATGTGGCGAGGTGTTTCAAGACCACCGTTGTTACCACTTCCGATTCGGCGCGTCTGCCGGGGGCGGAGCATATTGGCTACGACCATACCCATTCCAATATCGAAGATACACAGGCGATAGCCGAAAGGATTTTGAATCGTGCCATCGAGAGTTTTGAGGCGAGGAAAGGCATCCCGGTCTATATTCCGCCATACGAGGTGGAGGCTGAGGTGGGATTTTCGGTAGAGTACGTTTGCAAAAGGTTTGGTTCTTTTGCCCCGATGGCTGAGGCTCTCAGGGACGGACGCATATACGGCATTGTCAATATGGTAGGCTGCAACAATCCGAAGGTGCTGTATGAAAAGGCGACGCTGGATGTTGCCGACGTCCTCCTCCAAAACAATGTACTCATCCTTAGCAACGGCTGTGCGTCGTTTCCGCTTATGAAACTTGGATATTGCCAAAAAGACGCGTGGAGTAGGGCGGGGGAGAGCCTTCGGGAGTTCCTTAAGCCAGATTTGCCGCCCGTGTGGCATGTAGGCGAGTGCATCGACAATACACGTTCGTCTGGCATTTTTGGCGGGCTTGCTGCTGCGCTTGGCAAAAATATTTATGAGATGCCTTTTGCATTTTCGTCGCCAGAATGGGGCAACGAGAAGGGTATCGATGCCGCGCTTGGCTTTAGATTGATGGGTGTCAATAGTTATCACTGCGTGGAGGCGCAGATATATGGGTCTGCCAATGTAATCAATTTTCTCAAGGAGGGCACTCGCAGTATGCTTGGCTCGGTGATGAAGGTGAACACCGACCCCGTGAAACTCGGCGAACTCATTGTGGCAGATATGCGCGAAAAACGCAAGGCTCTGGGCTGGAAGTATTAGTAACAAAAAAAATTGAAAATAGATAATTGAATTATTATTTCTAAAAAAAGGGATATGAAGAGGAATATTTTTTTCACGATTGTAACGGCGGTTGTTTCGCTGCTGTTGTTGGCGGGATGTTCGCATCGTGGCAGCAATTCGGACAATTCGTCGCGTCAGCATGTCAAGATTGGCTATCTGCCTATCACTCATGCTGTTTCGTTGTTTGCCGCCAAGGATTTCATTGATGCTGATACCACTTGCAAGTTTGATATTGAGCTTGTTAAGTTTGGCAATTGGACCGACCTGACCGACGCTCTCAATTCGGGCAGGATAGACGGTGCGTCGGTGCTTGTGGAGCTTGCGATGGCTGCCAAATCCAAGGGCATCGGTCTCAAGGCAATCGCCCTCGGGCACAAGGACGGCAATGTCGTTGTGGTGGGCAACGGCATCAATTCTGTGGCAGACCTCAAGGGCAAGAAGTTTGCGATACCCAATACGCAGAGCAGCCACAATATTCTGCTCAATCAGATGCTTCACGACAATGGCATGAGCATCAACGATTTGCAGGTGATACAGCTCGCCCCGCCAGAAATGCCGTATTCGCTTAGCAATGGTTCTATCGATGGATATTGCGTTGCAGAACCATTTGGAGCGATGTCTGTAAGCAAACGTCTTGGCAAGGTATTGTACACGTCGGAACAGCTTTGGCCCAATTCGGTGTGCTGTGCGCTTGTGCTCACCGATGCTTTTATCAACGCCAATGCCGCTATCGTGGAGCGTCTGAGGGATGTTTATCATGATGTCAATGCGCATAATGGCAAGCAAGAGGTGTCGTCGCTGTCAAAGAAATACCTCGGACAGCCCGACGATGTGCTTGCCACATCTTTGCAGTGGATTCATTACGACAGTTTGCACATAACAAGGTCAGATTACGACCTTTTGGTACAGAAAGTAAAGGATTTTGGCATAAGTACCAATCCGCCGTCTTATGACGATTTTGTATTCGACAAGTAGATGTATATTCGGATAAGTGATGAAAAAACATTTGAAAACCTTGAAACGTGTCGCCATTTCTTTTGCCTCGGCTTTGGCTCTGTGGCAGTTGGCGTGCATGGTATTGGATGTCAACGAAAATCTTCTTCCCAGTCCCTTGCAGGCTTGGAGGGCGTTTGTGGAATTGTGCACGGTGGGGCTGCAGGGTAGTACGTCGGATGCCACTCTCTTTGTACACATTGGTGACAGCATGTGGCGTTTTGTGGTGGGGTATCTTGCCTCCACTGTAGTAGGCGTTTCGCTCGGGCTTTTGCTCGGACAGTCGCAGCGGGCGTTTGGTTATGTAAATCCTGTGGTGCAGGTCATTAGACCTATTGCGCCTATTGCTTGGCTGCCGTTCATTGTGCTTCTCATTGGCATTGGCGACCTGCCGGCTATCATCATTATATTTATTGCCGGTTTTTTTACGGTGATGCTTTCCACTGTGTCTGCCGTCAAGAAAATAGACAAGGTATATCTCAAGGTAAGTGCTAATTTTGGGCTTTCGCGGTGGCAGCGTCTTATAAAGGTGGTCTTTCCGGCGGCATTTCCATCCATTGCGTCGAGTCTGCACATAGCTCTTGGCACATGCTGGATTTTTCTTGTGTCGGGCGAGATGGTGGGTTCGCAGACCGGGCTCGGCTTTTTGGTGATGGACGCCAAGAATTGCCTTCGAGCCGATGCACTTATCGCCGTCATTATCACGATAGGCGTAATTGGTTTTTTGCTCGACGTCCTCATTTCTGCTTTCGAGCACAAGGTGCGCGACCTTTGGGGGCTTGGTATCAACGAATAATATTTTCATCAAAATGAGTTATATCGAAGTTAAGAATGCAACTATTAGGTACGACAACGATTTGTCGGAGCCTTTCCTTGCGCTCAGCGACGTAAGTCTCAATATAGAGCGAGGCGAATTTATATGCCTGCTTGGTGCCTCTGGCTGCGGCAAGACCACATTGCTCAATGCAATGGCGGGATTTGAGAAGGTAACATCGGGAAGCATCACCATCGACGGCGAGGCGGTTACCAAGCCGTGCATCAGCCGCATCACTATTTTTCAAAACTACGGACTCCTGCCATGGCGCACTGTGGAGAGCAATGTTGCCCTTGGGCTTGAGGTATTGCAAGTGCCGGAGACAGAGCGCAAAGCTCGTATTGCCGCCGCATTGGAGAGCGTGGGGCTCGGCAAATTTGCCAAACATCGTCCAAACCAGCTTTCGGGCGGCATGAAACAGCGTGTAGCCATCGCGAGGGCGTTGGTGGTGAATCCTGATATTATTTTCATGGACGAGCCGTTTGGTGCTTTGGACGCGATTACGAGGATGAAGCTTCAGGAGGATGTAAGGTCGCTGTGTGTCAGGGAAAAAAAGACGATTATTTTTGTAACGCACGACATTGAGGAGGCGGTATATTTGGCAGACCGTATCGTTGTGCTCACCCCAAATCCAGGGCGGCTCAAGGGTGTCATCAATATTTCGATGCCGCAGACAGAGCGCGATCGCACATCGGCGGATTTCATCAAGGCAAGGGAAAAAGTCTTTGATATTTTCAATAAAAAGTCCCTCAACGCAATCGAATATTTTATCTAATCGTTTATATATAATATTATGTGTTGTTTTGTAGTACCAATGGCTGAGGCCATCGCCGTAACGGCGGTAAGAAGACATTTGGCAAAATCGTCGGCAAAGCACGGCGAAGTGTCCAACAAAGAAAAACTATTCAAGGTAAGCAAACTGGAATCGATGCTATGGGGCGGCACAATTTTGCTTGTTGTCGATCACGTCATCAACGGCGAACTTACATGGCTATTTCCATTTTTTACGGGCGACCCGGAGAATTTGTTGCACGAAATCCTCACTACTGGAGTTGCAATGTCAGTAATTTGCACAATAATTTGGGCATTTTGGGCTAAATTTGCCAGAAAATCTGCCTCTGCAATTGCCTAATAAGCAATCATTTGAAATTTTTTTTGAAAAAAGTTTCAAAAAGATTTGGAGCATATACCAAAAAGTATGTAATTTTGCATTGTTGTTTCGGAATAAGAAACACGGTTTTGCAAGTGAAAATTTGCGACGATATTTGAGAAAAATTTTTTGACAGCAAGCACAAGGCG
>DGIK01000086.1 GCA_002393195.1 Bacteroidales bacterium UBA3824
ACTCTTCGTTGTATAAAATTGTTTTTTACTTTGACTTAGGGTTTTGCGTTCCTTGCTAATTCTTTACGCCTTGTGCTTGTTGTCAATCTTGTTCAAATATCGTCGCAATCCCTTTCGATTGCGGGTGCAAAGGTAGGGACTTTTTCCCGATTAAAAAAAATCTTTTTGAATGTTTTTTTCATTTATTTTTTATCGGGCTGAATGAGAATTGGTTAGAAGTGAAGAAAATTTGATTATTTATTAAGCTCTACTGACGAAATAGTTGCTATTGCAACTCCTTTTTCAGAAATAATACGGATAACGTCGCCTACTTGCAGTTCAGAAATATTGGAGACAACCTGCTTATCACGCATAATACATATTCCGCCCATGGCCTCCGCAGCCATTCTCATCTGCGGCTGACGCGCCGACAATATTGGAAGCTGTTTTGCTGTAATGCCATGTACCTGATGCTCAATGTTTTCAACACGCTGACGTAGCGTCTGACACACGCCATTGGAGGTGAATACAATGCGCGAAGCAATGGAATACAATGCATAGCGACGACGGATGAATATATTGTTGATTTTCTGCCTGATAGAGTTTTTGGTGCTGTCAATGCGCTCCATCTTGCGGCGAAACACTACTTTATATTTGTAATTAATAGCCTTCACCGGGGCATCAAGAGCGGACGATTTGCCCTGCAGCGATCGTTTAAGTAGCAACGCTATTTTGTTGGTGAGCGTTCTAAACTTTGCAACCTCACCAGAATACCTGTCAATGAGGAAATTGGCAAGCTCCGACGGTGATATTAACGAAATATTTGCAACCTCCTCGGCAACAGTACGGTTGGTAACGTGTCCTATGCCAGTCATCACCGGCAACGGAAACAATGCAATGGCACGACATAGAGTTAAGTCGTTGAAACACTGTAAAGTATTCTCGCCGCCACCTCCTCTGATTATGCATACTGCATCAAAATCTGCGGCGTGTTCCTTAATTCTTTCGAGCGCGGAACCCATCTGTCCAGCAGCTTCGGGTCCCATCATCAGAGCTGGAAATAGCTTGGTGTCGATATGGAAGCCATTGGAGGCTGATATAATGCTCATAAAATCGGCGTAACCCTTGCCCGACTCCACCGAAATAATTGCGATGTTTCTGATGATGCGCGGCAAATGGAGGGCTTTGTTCTTAGCGAAAACGCCTTCTGATTTCAGATGTTCTACGGTTTCTATTCGCAAACGTGCCTGTTCGCCAAGGATAGCATTGATGTCTATATCATTGATTGTAAGCTTGATGCCTCGCGTGGTGGAAAAATGCACGGTACACTGAGCCACTATTTTCATACCGTCGTGAAGCGGCTCACCGATTGTACTTTGAAATTTTGAATTGAGCTTTTGTAATGTTTTGCTGTGAATGAATCCCGAAAAGGCAGCGGACGTATTACCGTCATGACTTTCAGCAAGTTCTGGATAACAATGCCCCGATCGCGGGAAAAAATTGAGTTTTGAGATTTCGGCTTTTAGCCAATAACTACCATTATAAAATTTGCCGATGGCGCGCTGAATACTCGCGGCAAACTCGCCAAGTGTAAAAACTTTTTTCCCATCAACAATTTCTGGCATAGCAAATATTATTTTTGGTTGATGGATTCCGCCTCGGTCAAAATTTTGTCCACATTCTCTTGAGCTTCAAGAAGTTTGCTCTTGCAACTCTTGATAAGCGGCAGACTTCTTTCCGCCAATTCCGACAGCCTGTCAACAGAAATTTCAGGGTTTTCAAGCTCCTGCTCTATTTTCTCAAGCTCGGCAAAACTCTTGTCGTAGCTGCCGAGGATTTCGTCGGAATAGTATTTGTCGGACATTGTTTACTTGTTTTTTTATGTGGATAATACGTTAACTGTAATTGCAAAATTAGAAATTGTACTGCTAATGTACAAATCTTTTTGAAAGATTTTTATAATTTTTATTTAAACATTTGAATATTAATACATTATAAAACAACTTTACCGCGTCTGTTTCAAATAAATTTGCGAAACAAACGCGGTAAAGTGAATAAATTGAGGTAAATTTACCTTAATCCCTCTTGAAAATATCCCTCGTGTAAACCTTGTCCTTCACATCGTCGAGTATTGCATCATAGCGGTTGGCAAGTATTGCGCGGCTCTGCGATTTGAATTTTTTGATGTCGTTGACCACGATTGAGCCAAAGAAATCGTCGCCGTCTTTGAGCGTCGGTTCGTAAATGATGACCGTTGCGCCCTTAGCCTTGATGCGCTTCATAACGCCCTGAATGCTGCTCTGTCGGAAATTGTCGCTGTTGCTTTTCATCGTCAGACGATAAACGCCAATTGTTACGGGCTCGCGGCGACCAGTGTATTGTGTTGACGTGCTGTAATCGTACCAACCCGCAATCCTAAGCACCTGATCTGCAATGAAATCCTTGCGGGTCCGGTTGCTCTCAACAATGGCCGTCATCATATTTTGCGGCACGTCGGCATAGTTGGCGAGGAGCTGTTTTGTATCCTTCGGCAGACAATATCCGCCATATCCAAAACTTGGGTTGTTATAATGAGTGCCAATGCGTGGGTCAAGTCCAACGCCAGTGATAATAGACTGAGTGTCAAGACCTTTTACCTCGGCGTAAGTATCAAGTTCGTTGAAATAACTTACGCGCAGCGCAAGATAAGTATTGGCGAACAATTTGACTGCCTCCGCCTCCTTCATACCCATAAAAAGCGTGTCGATGTCCTTCTTGACTGCTCCTTCCTGCAACAATCCCGCAAATTGGCGAGCCTTTTCTTCAAGGAATTTCACGTCCGCAAGGCGTTGTATGGCATCGTTCTCATCCTTGAACTCGGGTTTGTCGATGATTTTGGGAACGCCGACGATGATTCGCGACGGATAGAGATTGTCGTACAATGCTTTCGATTCGCGCAGAAATTCCGGCGAAAACAAAAGGTTCAATTTCTTGACACCTTTCGCAGCATACTTTATATAAAGGCTGCGGCAATATCCAACAGGAATCGTACTCTTGATGACCATCACGGCATCGGGATTGACGCTCAAAACAAGGTCAATTACATCCTCAATGCAGTGAGTGTCGAAGAAGTTTTTCACTGGGTCATAATTAGTCGGCGCGGCGATTATCACAAAATCCGCATCCTTATAAGCCGCCGCACCATCAAGTGTTGCTGTCAGACGCAACGTTTTTTCTGCAAAAAACTTCTCGATGTACTCGTCCTGAATCGGCGAAATGCGCTTGTTGATTTTCTCGACCTTTTCGGGAATTACGTCAACGGCAGTAACGTCGTTGTGCTGCGAGAGAAGTGTCGCCATAGAGAGGCCGACGTAGCCAGTGCCAGCGACGGAGATTTTTATGGGCTTCATATTAAGTGTATAGATTATTGGATTCAACGCCTACTTCACCACACTTTTCTCCAAATTTACTATAATGGAGACTAGTTGGTAGAAGGAAATCTTATACGGATTCCAACCGAGAGTTTGGCGCCATGGTTGGCTTTTATAGCAAGTTACAGAATTCTTGTATTGTATATAAATTTGTATAAGGGAAGTATGTCTCTTTCAATATGTTAAAGTGCTTCATCAAGGATGCCTTCATCCCAAAGTCTGTCAGCTTCTTGCTGCACCTTTGCCGCGTAATAATCCGCGAGGACTTGTTTCAGGTCATCCTCGGCCTGCTGACTGCGGCAAAAACTGAACATCTCTAAGATGTGGAGTTGCGAAGGATTCAGAGGCTTTGTTTTCGTTGCTACTTTTGTTGCTGTTGCTAACATAATTTCATCGCTTTTATGTGAATTATGTCGCATAATATAGATATTTTTTTATTTACAAACATTATTTTAATGTTTTTTCTGCAAAATTATTCCAACCACTTTTTTCCGTTGTCTTCGAACCAATCATTGATGGCTTCTTCAAAACTCCGCTCAAACTTTTGCAAACAGCAATCCCTTATAGTACGATATGATGACGTACCACGTGGGAGCAAAGTTTATAATTTGGAGAATCTACTTTACTACGCCTTTCTCCAAATATTCGGCAAGGTTGGTGCGCATAACGCTTGCAACGTGTTCGGCGGCAACCTTTTCCATATCGTGCTTTACCATAATGCTAATTTCACAATATCCTTTACTATATTTTCTGCTGTTATTCCGTATTCTTTAAGAACTTCGGAAGCATTATAACCATCACGAAATTCTTTTTTCAA
>DGIK01000126.1 GCA_002393195.1 Bacteroidales bacterium UBA3824
GCATCACCGAGAAGGACATCCTCGTGCATGATGCGCACTGCGAGGACAACACCCTCCAACTCAAGCTCGCCCTGATGGAAGGACCCGACTTCCCCGTTGCCCTCGGCGTAATCCGCGACGTTGACGCGCCCACATACGACGACGCCGTTAACGCCCAAATCGACGAAATCAAGGCCGCCAAGAAGTATCACAACTTCGCTGAACTCTTGGAGACTAATGATATTTGGGAGGTGAAGTAATTAGAAATTGAAAATTAGAAATTGAAACCCCGCACATTTATGGCTTTGCCGTGATGTGCGGGTTTTTTTATGAAAAAAAAAACAAAAATTTTTACCGTTTAATTTTTATTTTTTACATTTGACACGTAAAACTAAATAACAAAACATTATGAAAAGAATACTTTACTTAACCACTGCACTTCTGACCACTGCAAGTGTGGCGAGTGCGCAGTTTACAGCCAACAGCATTTGGTACAATGGCAGCGAAAAGATAACTTGCGCAAGCGAGTCGAGCAAGTCATTTATGTTTGAGGCTGAATACTGGGGCGATGACGGAGAGACCATCACTCTCACAAAGACTTCTGACAACAATTTCAATGTTTTGACCAGTGAAAAATACTCTGCGTTTGAGAGGACAAAGTCCGCAGAGTACCGCGTTGTCGATGGTCACAAACTCCTCCTCTTCAAGGATGAAAATGGCAACATTTTGAAGCACTATGAGTACATGGACCACGACATGTGGGAGGCTGAAATCCTCAAAGGCATTCACTCCATTCTCGACGGCACTTACGTCGATGAGACAGGCGTGAAATACGTCTTCGACGGCGAGGATCTCACGATGGGCAATAACAAATTAAAAATCTCTCTCGACCCAGAAATGTTCTACATCCTACGTGTCAATGACGCTGCAGAGTATTGGTGGACGGTTACAACTACGGGCATCAACATCTACAATGTGAGCGAGGGCGAATATGGACCCGTGCAGGGCAACGTTTGGCACAGACTCAAAGAAGTGTCGCCCAATGGTCGTTGGGATTTTTTGAGCAAAGAAATTGTGCCTGAAAACTTTATGTGGCGTTATCCGTCGGGCTTGATAAGGATTATCCGCAACGAGATTTACGCACGTCACGGCTATGTCTTCAATTCCGCCGACCTGAAAAACTATTTCAGCAAACAGCCGTGGTACAAGCCCCTCAACAACAACGCCGCCGTAAAACTCAACACCATCGAAGCCCTCAACGTCGAACTCCTCAAAGCCAACGAAACCGCTGCCCGCGAAGGCACTGACGATGAGGAGATTGAAGATGGATTGTAAAAATATTCAAACATATTATGAAAAGATTTCTTATTGCAATGACATTGCTATTGTCGTTGACATTCTCGGCAATGGCGCAGAACCAACCGCCCAAACCTCCTGAATTGGAGTTTGTTATGGAATTGAAAGTGAATTGTGAAGCACCTTTTTCGTGCGGTATGACCTCGCACGGCGAGCGCGTGGTGATTCCCATTGTTGGCGGCTTATCGTGATGGGCAAGGGCGAAAACGGCGCACCGCAATTCTACTTCCGCACCGCGCCAAAATTCGACGCGCCAAACGACAGCAAATACGCTTGGCTCAACAATGCTATCTTCATTTGCTCCGTCGGCAACGGTCAGGGATATATTTCGCTGAATGTTTGGATGGTGAAATAAGTGGTTTGGAACTATTTTTGCGGCATTTTTATTGACAACTTTAAACATTTAGCAACTATGAAGACTCTCAAAATATTCCTAATTGCCGCCATAATGATGATGGCGACTTCTATTGCCGCGCTCGCGCAGGCTAACAAGGACGACGCCGAGCCGCCTAAGGATCCTATCGTAGGCTCATGGAAATACGCCGCCACGACCCTGCACCCCGAATCCGCCGAGAATGTGAAGAAGCAACTCAATTCGCCCGAAAAGTTGGAAAAGCGAATGGGCTCGTCGCTCCTGAAAGTGGGCTTCAGGGCGGGCAGTACGCTTGTTTTTAAGGAAGACGGCACGTTCTACCAGAGGATTTCGGGCAAGAATTATGAAGGCACTTACCAATGCTCCGACGACCATAAGAGCCTGTCTCTCACCTTTAATCACACCGGCGAGACTATCCCGATGGAGATGAACTTTAAGGACCGCGAGTTCCAACTCACCGTACCCGCCGACAAGTTCATGAACTTCGTAAACGTCGCCGAAACCAAGGCAAACTCGGAGACATTGCTCTTCGTCCTCTGCCTCGTAACGATGTTTGAGGATACAAAATTGCTGATGAAATACGTTAAGTAATGCATAATTCATAATTGCCATCCGGCGGAAGCCCTATTATGCATTAAAAATTACTCTTCCTCCGGATAGTCGGATGGCACTTCAATGACCTCGAAGGGCATATCGAAAAGTGTTGAGAAGTCGAGACCGTTTTCGTGGATTTCGTCGTTGTCGGCGGCGTAATACCAACGGACGAGGACTTCGTATTTGTTTTTGAAGATTTCTTCGAGCATACGGAATATCTCGAATATCAACTGCGTGGATGCCGTGCTGAAATACGTAAACTTGAACTCAAACACAGTTTTGGGCAGCGGATGCTCGGTATATTTTCTGAACCAATCAATTACAGGTATATACACCGGCAGCGGGTCTTCGGGGTACGAATTGCCCGTTATCTTGAATACACCGCCGTCCGCGTCCATCACGATGGCGGGCGTGGCAAATGTCGGTTCTATTCTCAATACCTCCAATTGTTTGGTTTCCAATGTGTTAGAGTTTGTATCCATATATCAATTATTTATGCTTTGTGCGTGTCAAAGTTATTAATTAATTTTTATTCGTCAAAAATTTTGCCATAATTTTTTTTAAAGAATCGCCATTGCCAAAATTTGCGTGTTTTTAGGTAGTTCAAGTCGCGTTCCTTGGCGTAACTTTCGCGCTCAAAGGGGATTTCTTGGTAGGCTTTCCAGTGCGAAAGTCCACGGAAGCGGTTGCGAATATAATAAAAGGCGTAGAGAATGTAGAAAAAAATCACCAAAAGTTCCGCTTGTTGTCTCAGGTGTATGCGCTCGTGATTGAGCAGTACGCGGTAACGCTCTGAGCCGCTTTCTTGCTCGGTGTCGCGGAGTATGACGAAGGGCCACACGGTGATGCCGGTGTAATGCCTTAGCACTTTGTTAAACAATATTTTAGATGTAAAAATCATTTCCGAGTCCGCGTTTTTGGCACAATTTATGCACTAATTAAAATGGTTTTTAAACTAAGGTAAATAAATATTTTTCATTTTCATTTTTCATTTTTTTGGGCGGGACGTGATGTGATATCATTTCCCGCTTTTTTTTTCAATGCACCTTTTCAATGCATTATGAATTATGCATTAACCTTGTTAATATACCTCGCATACGGAATTTTGACTACGAATGTGGTGCCGAAGTCTTCTTCCGTTTCTACAGTGATTGTACCGCCGTGTTTCTCTATAAAATCGTGGCAGATAATCAGTCCGAGACCGTTGCCGGCTTCCCTGTTGGTGCCGGGGCGGGTGTTGAGTTTGTCGATTTGGAAGAGGTCTTTGAGTTCGTCCTTGCTCATACCGATGCCGTTGTCCGTAACCCTGATTATGCTGTAATATACTCCTTCCGTATCAAATTCCAACTTGATTACGCTGTTGGCGTAAGAATATTTTACGGCGTTGGTGATGAGGTTGCGGAGTACGGTGCGCAGCATATTTGGGTCGCCGTAGAGTTTGTCGCGCTCGTTGATTGTTACTTTCAGGGCGATGCTCTTGGTGTCGCAGAGCGGTTTGGTTACCTTCTTAACATTGTCGATGAGGGTCTCAATATCTACGTATGTAGGCAGGAATTGCAATGCGCCGCTCTGAGAACGCGACCACGTGAGCAGGTCGTCGAGCAGCATACACAGCCCGTCGATGCTTTCGCGGAGAGCCGCCGCAAGTTCCACGGCGTGGTTGTCCTTGCTCTGTGCGGCTTCATCGCTGTATATCTCGGAGATGGTCTTGATGCTGCCGATTGGGCTTTTGAGGTCGTGGGCTATGATGGAGAAAAATTTGTCCTTGCTCGTATTTGCAAATTCAAGTTCATCAATGCGCTGAGTTACTTCGGGCGTTATGACGCTTTTGGCGTCCTTCATTTTGATGAAATTAAGATATTGCCTGAATGCGCCTATGAAACTGAGCGCAACCGGGAACACCGCGCCCACGAAGAAATGTGTGAAGATTTCGTTGCGGTTTTGCAGCGCGTGGATTGCTGTCCATACTATAAATGCAATGTACAGCAAGAATAATGCGGGTATCACCATTGTGCCAAAGATGTGGATATGGATAGTTTTGAACAGGTGAAACATCACGTAGCACAGATAGACGATTTGCACGCCCGCTATTACAGCCACTATGATGTCGTGATATTTGTCGGGGGTGAGCCAATACAGCAGGCACACAGTCAATACTATGGAGCATAATAAGTACAATATCCGCCGATTTACCTTCCGGAATTTTGGCAGCAGGGCAAATATGTAGTTGGTGCAGAGTACGAATATGTTGATGGCTGCAAATAGGAGTCCTTTGGTCGCGTTGATGTCGTAACCGCCGGGCCACCATCCCTGAAACATTCCGAAATGAGAATTGAAACCCAATACAAACATCAACGACAAAAACGACCCGCAGAATAGCAGGTGCAGGTTTGTACGTTTGGAGATTCCTATGAGCATCAACTGATACAATAGTTCACCAAACAATACGCCCATTATCAACAATGACACTATTTCATAATTGGTTGCTGACATAGTTATAATATTTATCAATTACAATTTCAATTTGATTGTATGCCGCAAAGTAAAAAAAATATACTGACAATACAAAATATTTCGTCAAAAAAATCAAGTACAAAAAAACGTTAATTAACGTGAAATATGATTTATTGAGGTTTGACACTTGGGAGAAAATAGATATTTTTGCAACCGTCAATCTAAACATAATATAAAAATGGACCAAAAAGTTGATATTAAAGAACTTAACGAAAGGATTAACAGAGAAAGCCAATTCGTTGATATGGTGAATATGGAGATGGGCAAGGTAATCATCGGTCAGAAGCAACTCACCGAAGGCCTCCTCATCGGACTCCTCAGCGACGGACACATCCTCTTGGAAGGCGTGCCGGGTTTGGCTAAGACATTGGCTATTAAGACATTGTCGCAAATCATCAAATCAAAGTTCAACCGCATACAGTTTACGCCCGACCTTCTGCCCGCCGACTTGATTGGCACAATGATCTACTCGCAGAAAAACGAGGAGTTCATTGTAAAAAAGGGCCCGATTTTCGCAAACTTCATCCTCGCGGACGAAATCAACCGTAGCCCCGCCAAGGTGCAGTCGGCATTGCTCGAGGCAATGCAGGAGCATCAGGTAACAATCGGCGAAGAGACTTTCAAACTCGACGACCCATTCCTCGTATTGGCTACGCAAAACCCTGTGGAACAAGAAGGTACATATCCGCTGCCAGAGGCGCAGGTCGATCGTTTTATGTTGAAAATAATTGTATCCTACCCCAAGAAGGACGAGGAGAAGATAATCATCCGCCAAAACATCACCGGCGAATTTCCCAAGCCGTCGCAGATACTCACCGCCGACGACATCATCCGCGCCCGTCAGTTGGTGAAGGAAGTATATATCGACGAAAAGATAGAGCAATACATAGTTGACATCGTGTCGGCTACACGCAACCCCGAAGAATACGGACTCGAAAAATTCAAGGAGTTGATAAGTTTTGGCGGTTCGCCCCGTGCTGGCATATCGCTCGCTAAGGCTGCCAAGGCGTGCGCATTCTTGAAACGCCGTGGTTTTGTGCGTCCCGAAGACGTCCGCGCCGTGTGCCATCCCGTATTGCGCCACCGCATCGGCCTCACCTACGAAGCCGAAGCCCAAAACATCACCACCGAGGAAATCATCAGCGAAATCCTCAACGCCGTTCAAGTACCGTAAAATGGAAACATCAGACATAATCAAAAAAGTACGCAAGATCGAGATAAAGACGCGCGGGCTGAGCAACCACCTCTTTGCGGGCGAGTACCACAGCGCGTTCAAGGGTCGTGGTATGTCGTTCAGCGAGGTGCGCGAGTACCAATACGGCGACGACATCCGCAATATCGATTGGAACGTAACGGCGCGTTTCGACAAGCCGTATATAAAGGTGTTTGAGGAGGAGCGCGAACTCACCGTCATCATCCTCGTGGATGTATCCGGCTCGTTGGACTTCGGCTCGGAGGAGACCACCAAAAGGGATTTTGTGACGGAGATTGCCGCCTGTCTGTCGTTTTCTGCCATCAGCAACAATGATAAGATAGGCGTAATATTCTTCTCCGACATCATCGAAAAATTCATTCCGCCCAAGAAGGGACGCCAGCACATATTGCGCATTATCAGGGAGTTGCTGACATTTGAACCCAAAGGTCGCGGCACCAATGCGGCTATGGCGTTGCAATATCTGACGAGCGTCATCAAAAAGCGCAGCACGGTCTTTATGATTTCTGACTTTGTGTGCGGCGATTTTAGCGACGCGCTGAGGATTGCGGGGCACAAGCACGACCTCCTCGCCCTCAATGTCTATGACAAGCGCGAGGTGGAGGATTTCCCAAATGTTGGGCTTGTGTATATGCAGGACGCGGAGACGGGCAGAAAGATGCTCGTGGACACCTCCAGCAGCACCGTACGCGCCAACCTTATGCGGGCGGCGCAGCAACGTCGCGAAAAACTCGAAAACACTTTCCTGCGGGCAGGCGTGCAGGATGTCGCCATCGCCAACGGCGACGACTACGTGAAGCCCCTCATTAAATTGTTTAAGTCCCGATGACTATTCGGGCATTGAGAGAGATTAAAAACTAAAACAATGAAATTGGCTTTGAGCAAGATAGCAACATATTTCAAGGCATTGGCGGTGGCAGTGGCGATGATATTGCCGTCAACAGCCAACGCGCAGAAGGTAAAGGCGGCTCTCGACTCCAACGTCATCGAACTTGCGAGCCAAGCCAAACTCACCATCACCGCCACGGCATCTGTAGGCAGGAAGGTAACGCCGCCCACTTTCAAGAACAATGTCATCGTACCTACTCTTGAAGTGGTTTCCGCGCCCAAACCCGACACCCTCGTCGGCACACAGGGAGACATCACATACTCCTTTTATTATATGATAACGTCCTTCGAGGATTCCACCTACACCATCCCGCCCATCGGTCTGATGATCGACAAGGATTCTGTGTTCACGGATTCGTTGCAGATAAGATTTACGCTCTTGCAGGGCATAGATTCTACCTTCACCGCCGAGATAGACACCACGCAGATAATCAAGGTGTTTGGCATCAAGGATATAAAGGACACGCCTTGGACATTCAAGGAATTTTGGGCGAGGTTTGGCAACATAATACTCGTGGTGTTGCTCGTTGCGCTCATTGCGTCGGCGATTACCTACGTACTTGTGCGCCGCCACCGCAACAAGCCCATCATCCCATTCTCCAAGCCCAAAGAACCCGCCGAAATAGTTGCCATACGACGTCTCAACATCTTGAAAGACAAAAAATTGTGCGAGCAAGACAAGAGCAAGGAGTTTTACTCGGAACTCACGGAAATCATCAAGAAATACATCTCTGACCGCTATGGCGAATCTGTGATGGAATCCACCTCGGCGGAAACCCTTATGATTCTCCGCAAACACGCGGGCAAGAAGTCTGACGCCGTGAGCGCGTTGGAATCGATATTCGACGTGGCGGATTACGTCAAGTTTGCCAAGATGTTGCCGCTGCCCGACGAAAACGCCCGCTGTATGAATTATGCATTCGACATCGTTGATATTACCAAGCCGGTAATACAACAGCCCGAAGAAAACGCCGCACCAATCCAAGCGGCACAACCCCTCAAAACCAACTAAAATGTTTGACTACATACATTTTGCACATCCCGGACGACTTTGGCTGATACCTGCGGTACTTGTACCGTTGGCGGTATGGTATTACTTCAAACTCCGGAACTTCAACGCCACAATGAAATTCGGCACGTTGGACGATTTTGGAGCCAACAGGCTCACGCTGCGCAAGATATTGGCGTGGCTGCCGCCGGTGTTGAATTTTTTTATCATTTCGTTGATAATAATTGCGATAGCGCGTCCGCAAAGCACATCCGAGGACGAAACAGTAGAAAAAGAAGGCATCGACATCATCATATCGATGGATATTTCGGGTTCGATGGAGGCTTGCGACTTCAAGCCCAACCGCCTCGAAGCCGCCAAAAACGTAGCCTGCGAGTTCATACAGGCGCGTGAAAACGATCGCATCGGCATCGTACTATTTGCGGGCGAGAGTTTCACGCAATGCCCCCTCACCACCGACCGCGCCACCCTCGTCAACCTCATGACACAGGTAAAGAATGGCATCATCGACGACGGCACAGCTATCGGTATGGGACTTGCAAACGCCGTTGCCCGCATCAAGGACAGCGACGCCAAGAGCAAGGTCGTAATCCTCCTCACCGACGGTATGAACAATTGCGGCGAGATAGAGCCGGTGAGTGCGGCGGAGATTGCCGCAAAGTATGGCATCCGCGTCTATACCATCGGCGTAGGCACTCAGGGGTACGCACCCTACCCTACCACCGACATTTGGGGACGCAAAGTATATGAACAGGTGAAAGTTGACATCGACGAGGCTACACTCCAAAAAATCGCCAAAATCACCGACGGACAATACTTCCGCGCCACCGACAATCAGGCACTCAAAAATGTTTATAAGAAAATAGACGAGCTTGAAAAGACCAAGATGCTTTCGATGACCATCAGTCATTCGGAAGACCTCTTCCACCCCTTCCTCCTTTGGGCGTTGATATTAATGCTATTGAACGTCCTAATCAGGATGACGGTGGGCGCAGTGCTGCCATAAGCCGCCTTTGGCGGCTATAATAATAGGTGTCCTGCGGACAGAAATTATACAAATCTAAACAAATCTTACAAAAATTACCAAATAAAAGATTTGTAAGATTTTGAAAAGATTTGAAAAATTTCTCGCGTAGCGACCCCGAACCATAAGCCGCCTTTGGCGGCTATAATTAGGAGTGTCCTGCGGACAGAAATTATACAAATCTAAACAAATCTTACAAAAATTACCAAATAAAAGATTTGTAAGATTTTGAAATGATTTGAATGATTTCTCGCGAAGCGACCCCGAACCATAAGCCGCCATTGGCGGCTATAATTAGGAGTGTCCTGCGGACAGAAATTATACAAATCTAAACAAATCTTACAAATAATACCAAATAAATGATTTGTAAGATTTTGAAAAGATTTGAAAGATTTCTC
>DGIK01000099.1 GCA_002393195.1 Bacteroidales bacterium UBA3824
TTTGTCAAAGATTTGTAAGATTTCTCGCGAAGCGACTAAAAAAATATATCGCGAAGCGATTTCAATTTTTCGCGAAGCGAAAAATAAATTAACTTTAATGAGTTTCAACTATGGCAAAACTCACATTATCTGTTAATACCGGCAACGACACCGCCCAAAAGCCCGCCGTGGAGCAGCCCGCCGCCAACCGTCTTTCGATTACAAAAAAAGTGGTTGCGGCTGAGCCTGAAACAGCTGTCAATCAAGGCAGTGGAGCGTCGTTGTCGCAAAGGATAGACAATCCCAACCCCGCCTCGCCGTCCGAATTGGCTGACGACGTGGCTAAGTGGTTGATTGCGCAGTTTGGAGAGGATTTGTTCAATGAGCTATTGAAAAACCCCAACCTCAAACTGCCTTACGCCGAAGACGACATCACCGCCGAATCGTGGCTCGAACGCGGCATCAAGACGCTCTTCACGCAGGAAAACATCGCCCATATATATAAGGTAACAGCCAACATCGGTCAGTCAAATGCCGATGCCAACATCGATGCCGTTGTGGACGAGCGGATGGCGCAGAAGGTGGAGAAGTACAACGCCAAATTTCAGGAACTCCGCTCCAATATGGAGGATTTGGAGGGCGAGAAGGCGGAGTTGCAATCGAGATTAAACAAAACCCTCGAAGCCGACTCCTTTGTAAAGACCATTTTCCGCAGTGCCGACGGCGAGACCGACGCCCAAAAACGCATCGCCCGCACGTTGGAAGACGCGATAGGGCAGGGGGGCGACGACGGGTTGCCGTCGTTCGTTACAAGGCTTGCCAAAGGTTGGTCTTCATTGCAATACGTATTGCAGACTTCTGCCGAGATAGGCGACGACAAGGAGAAGTTGGAAGTGGTTTACCCCGCACTCACCAATCTTTTGGCTTGTATTTCAGGATGTTATGTAACGGACAGACGAATGGTTCTCGAACTCGTGGCTAAACATTGCAACGAGTTTTTCTCCGATTACGATTTCATATCGCCGGAGCAGACCCTCAACGCCGACCCCGACATCCACAACGCCACCGGCCTCGGCAACGCCCAAATCCGCGAAGGTGTTACATTCTGCGTCGTCCGCCGCGACACCAAAAAGACGGTCAAATATGCAGATGTAAAAGTCAACAAGTAAATTGAAAATGGAAAATTGAAAAATTGAAAATTATTAATTGAAAATTGAAATTCAAATAGTGATTTCATTTTTCGGTTTTCAATTTTCAACTTTCAATTTTCAACTTAAAATAATAGAAAAAATGGATACAGCAACAAACGAACTCATTCAGCAGTGCACCAAGGTTAAGCAGGTGATCGAGGACAGTATGAAATGGGTGTCTGACAATGTCGAGAAAGACAAGCAGGCGGTAACTATATACAACCTGAAAAAACTTCGCCGCGACGCCAAGCGTTACGAAAACGCCCTGCCGCGCCGTCCCTCCGTTGCAATCTTCGGACAGAGCCAGGTGGGCAAATCGTACTTGGTCTCCAACCTCGCCAAAACTCCCGAGGCCACGTCGCTTTTCGTAAAAGTGCCCGATACAGGCGAGGATGTGGATTTCATCGCGTCCATCAACCCTCCTGGCGGCGGCAAGGAGGCTACGGGTCTTGTATCGAGGTTCACGACCGCCGACCCGTGGCAGCCGGGATTCAAGCCGTATATGCTCCGCCTATTTTCGCAGGCGGATTTGGTGAAAATCATCAGCAACGGCTACCTCTCCGACATCACACATTACACCTACACCATCAACCGCGACGAGGTTCAGAAGAAGTTGCAGGCGATGGCGGCTACGGTGCAGCAGTCGCCCTGTCCGGGATTCTCCGAAGACGATGTGTACGATGTGAAGGAGTATTGCAACAACAATTTCCGCGACCACTTCATTATCAAGGACTTAAATAACATCAACTTTTGGGACGACATTGCAGCCATCATCCCCTACATCGATTCGAGCCGCAGGTTTGAGATTTTTGAGGTGATTTGGGGCAAGCAGCCATTCTTCACCGACTTGTTCAAGAAGTTGAGCGACGGATTGAAACAGGTGAACTTCCTTCCCGAAATCCGCACCGAACTCGCCGCACTCACCCCTCAGCAAGATACAATCCTCGATGTGGAGCGTCTGCGCGAACTCTACAAGGATGTCAAGAAACCGCCTGTAAATTGTTATGACGGCGGCACACTCCTTGCAACCCTCGACCGCAGCATCCTCTCGGCACTCACCGCCGAGGTCGTGCTCCCGCTCTCCGACGCTACCGCCGACAATCCAAAGCGCAAGTTCCTCAAAGAAGCCGACGTACTCGACTTTCCGGGTGCGCGTTCTCGTCAGCAGATTCCCGAGGTAACATTCGAGGAAAAAGACAACAACGACAAACTCCTCGTGTTCCTCCGTGGTAAGATTGCGTTCTTGTTCAATCGTTACAACTTCAACTACGAAATCTCCACACTCCTATTTTGTATGGACGACAAGCAGCCAGAAGTCGCCGATTTGCCAAAATTTCTCTACGAATGGATTCGCAACACCCACGGTGGATCGCCTGAGAAACGCGCAGAGCGTGAGCGTCAGTTGGCGCTTCTCGTACAGCAAAATGACATCGAGAAGTTGATACCGCTTTTGGTATGCTTCACCAAATTCAACATCGAACTTGCCGGCAACCCCGCCACAGAGCGTCCCGGCGAACTCGGTCCCCACAATAGCAAGTGGACAGCCCGCATCGGTGCCAACTTTGCCGACCAGATGGGCATTTCTGTCGGCGACCTGTGGATTCAGAATTGGGACAACAACGGCCCCTTCAAAAACGTGTTCCCCCTCCGCGACCCCAAGTGGAGCAAATCCTTCTTTGAAGGTATGGACACCGATGGCAAGGAGACCCAACTCCGTCCCGAGTACGTGCAGAAGTTTGAGGATATGAAGACCTCGTGGGTAAACCACAAGGACGTCATCGCCCACGTTCACAATCCGTTGGAGTGCTGGAACGAATTTACGCAGCCCAACAAGTCGGGTATCGACTATATTATAAAGTATATGTCCCCGACCTGCAACCCCATCATCAAGCGTCAGCAGATAAAGACCGGCATCCAAGACCTGATGAACAATCTCTACGACCAACTCTCCGTATTCTATCAGGGCGGCAACATCGACGAAAAACTCAAACGTGCCAAAGTGTCTGCGGCTCAGGTGTTTATGTCGTTGATGAAGATGCAGAAAGACAAAAATACTTTCGGCAATTTCGTTGACCACTTGACCATCACCGACGATCTTTCGTGGAAGATTTACTTTGACCTGATGATGAAAAAGCAGATTGAGATAGATTCCAATGCGCCCAAAGCACCTGAGCCTCAGGGCGGCAAGACTGTTTCGCTCGACCTCATCGAAATGCTTGGTCAGTTTATCTCCATCGACAAGGACGAATCAGCCGAGAGCATCCTCCAAAAGTTGCGCGACTTCTTTGGTCTTACCGACGACAACGAACTCAAATCCGTGCTTGCAGATTCGGGTGTGGACATTCAGGCTCTTCTCGATGCCCGCGAGACCGTCAAGAAGACCGGTGACATCAAGGATCGCGCCTTCATCTTCGCCGAGAATCTTCTCAGCCGTTGGCTCGAATACATCGAAGCCATCAAGCAAGACGACGTACTCGCAGAACTCGGTATGAACAAGAAGACCGCCGACCTGATTATCAACGAGCTCAACCGCAACAAAAACCGCGTCAACCTCAAAAAAGTAATCGCCGATGCCGTCCGCGAACACGTCGAGACCTTCCAATTGACAAGTAACGTTGATATCGTGGCGCGTATTTCCGCCATCATCATCAATAAGTTTGTCAACTCACTCGGTTGGGACTACGTGCCTGTCTCGGAGCGTCCCAAGGTAAAACCCACCGACAGCCTCCCGGTCTTTGCGCCGCGCACAGTAAAAGCCCCTGCCAAAAAAGACCTCCGTCTTGGCATCGAGTTCCCCGGCGAAAGGTTCTTCAACGAATGGGCAACCGGTCTCCGCAGCAGTTTTGAGGCCAACGTCTATTACGAAGAAGGTGTCAAAGACGCCGCCAAAGCCGAAGCCGACGCAAAACTCGGCGTCATCCTGGCACAACTGAAGTAATTGGATTGGAGTGCAGGCGGCTCGCCTGCCACGATAGCGGACGAGCCGTCCGCATTCCACCCCCCCCACTTTTTTAACAAAAATTACCGTGAATTATAAAAAAAATTTACGGTAATTTTTTGTATATATATACGTGCAACATTTCCCCCGTCATCATAGTCTAAAATAATAGGGGAGTTATATACTAAACCATCCCTTGATTACGTTATATAAAAGATAAATTGTCTTAAAAAAAATATAGATATGAAAAAATATCAATCAAATATATTCAGACAGACCGTCGCGATGTTGCTGATGGTCATGGCGGTGATGTGTGTAAGTGTGTCGGATTCGTGGGCGCAGACGATTACATTTTATGGTACAGATAATAATGCCATTGCAAATAATGGTACTACAACCCTTACCAAAATAACTAGGGTGGTCGTGAATACCAATGGTGGGCATTTCACTGTTAGTGATGCCAATCCGAATGGGAATAATTGGACTTGGCATTTATGGAATGGCGATGGAAGTAATTTGATTAAATCTGCCAATGCAAGCAATGGAATAGTCACATTTGATATTAATTACGATTTAACTGAAAATGGAACTACATCATTTCTAATTTATAATGAGAATGGGGGAAATCATAATTCAAACTTTCAATTGGTTCTCCCCGATGGAGCATCTGTAACTCAGGCTTATACTATTTCGTCAAGTGCAGGAACAAGTGTTGGCAGCAATGTTTCATCTACTAATATTACTTTTGGTGGTGATCAATATGTATTGTATGCTTTGTATAAAGATGGAACAAAGATAGAAGAGATTAATTCAGGTGCTTCAACGTCAGTTACTTTCAATAATGTTGCTTTGACCACAGGTGCGAATAATATTGTAGTTAAGAATGGCTGGAATAATACTGAGTATGCCTCTATTACCGTAACCCGTGAAGCCGGCCCCCCTCCGACACCCACTGGTAACGAAGCCTTTACGGTAAAGGGTAGTTCTGATGGCAGGTTGGATTTCGAAGCAAATGGAGGACCGTTTCAGAATGCACCTATTAATTATACAGGCTTGAATCCCAATGCCACTTATTATCTTGTAAAATCTACTGACACAGATCCTAACAATCCGCGCAGAAATCCGATTACTCCAAATGCGGATGGTACAAAAAGTTCTCATTTGGATGTTTCTAATGGTTTGGATTTGTATCTTAAAATTGACGATGGTGCTGGCAATCCAGGTCAGACTGTTGCCACTATGCATTTTAGTCAGATTCTATATCCATCCCTCGTAATCAACCCCGGCACAACGGTCTGCGCTGGCGACGAAGTTGTAATTCTTGCCAAAAACGTTGGCGGAACATATAACGAAGACGACTGGACTATCACCACTACGGATGGTACTATACCCGACAACCCTAATCTTGTCGATGACGGTCACACCTTGAAACTTACCAACGTTACTGCCGGCACATACGTTGTAACTCTCAAACAGACCGACGGCGACGACCTCACCGTTACCTTCAACGCCGTCAATGTAACCACCCAAGACCGTGAGTTTACAGGCTGTTGGGAAGAGTTTC
>DGIK01000104.1 GCA_002393195.1 Bacteroidales bacterium UBA3824
ACACCGACATCGACGGCTGCCACGGGGAAACCAACGGCACCATCGACATCAACCTCAAGGGTGGCACGGGTCAATATTACACCACAATAGACGGACTTGTCTATAACCCGCAAACCACGTACAAGGATCTTGCAGCCGGGTCGTATTACATAAGCGCACACGACCAAAACAATTGCCACATCGACATAGGCGAAATCACAATCAAGCAGCCCGACCCCGTGGAAATCACCAACGTAAAATCTACCAACGTAAAAGGCTGCCACGGCGACGCCACAGGTTCCATCGCCATCTCCGCAAAAGGCGGCACGGGCGCGCTCACATACAACCTCAATGTGCAAGGCGTAGAGCCAACGCAAGAATCCACCATTACCAACCTCCATGCGGGCAGGTACTTCCCCTCCGTCTCCGACACCAAGGGCTGCGAGGCGACATACGAATACAAATTCATCGACATCACCGAGCCAGAAGAATTTAAATTCTTCGACATCTCGTCGTCAAGCAACGAAATAAGATGCTATGGCGACAAGGCGGGCATCATCAACGCCGTAGCCCAGGGCGGCACATTGCCATACCAATATACAATAGACGACTTTCAGCACACCATCACCGTACATACCGTCAATACAGCCTTCTTCAAGGAGATTGGCGCAGGCACATACACCGTGAAGGCGCGAGACAGCGAAGGATGCGAAACCCAAAGCGAGCCAATAGAGCTCCTGGAGCCCGACCAACTTGTAATCACCGAAGTAGAAGCCACATCGCTGCAATGCCACAACGACAAGAGCGGCACATTATCCATAGCGGCAGACGGCGGCACACCCGAATACAAATATGGATACAGCATACACGGCGACAACAATTTCCGCGACCTCCTGCCACGCCAGGTAATCACCGAACTCCCGCCAGATGTGTACGACGTCATTGTAACCGACAAGCACCAATGCTCCGCATATTACTACAACATCGAAGTCAAGCAGCCCGAACAGCTCAATATCTACGACATCACGCCGCACGACGTCAACCTATGCTACGGCGACAAAAACGGCAAAATCATTATCAACGCCAACGGCGGCACAAAGCCTTACTCATACTCCATCGACAACGGCTCCAACTTCCAGCCCGAAAACCTATTCGACAACCTGGGCGCCGGCAACAATTACCACATCATAGTACGCGACGCCAACAACTGCGAAGCTGACGGCGGCACCACTCTCATCAACCAGCCCGCCGAACTCAAAATCGACTACATGAACTACCACGACATCCACGGATGCCACGGCAGCAATACCGGTTTTATAGAATTTACAGCGGAAGGCGGCACAGGTCAACTCAAATACAGCATCACCGGACATCCTATGCAGCTCAACGGCGATTTTTTCAACATACCCGCCGGCTCTTACGAACTCCGCGTGGAAGATTCGCATGGATGCTACACATCGCACCCAGGAATCACAATCAACGAGCCGCCAGTATTTGAAATCGCAGAAGAAACAAAACTCAAGCACAACCTATGCTTCGGCGACAACAACGGCGAAGCCTTAATAACCGTAAGGGGCGGTATGCCAATACAATCGGAATTTCCATACAAATTCTACCTCAACCCCGCCACAAGCGACGTAGAAAACCTCAATCCAACATGTTACAACGGCGTATTCAATTACCTCTACGCAGGCAAATACGACGTTGTAATACGCGACTTGTACAACTGCGAGCTCAAGACATCATTCGAAATCACAGAGCCTGACCTCTTTGAAATCACAAGCCTCGACACCGTAAACGTCAACACTTGTTACGGCGACTCGTCAGGCTATATCAAGGCAAACATTACTGGCGGAGTGCAGCCTGTAACATTCTCGTGCGCAAGCGGAACGAGAAACTACACCAACGACAACGGCATTTTCAACAAACTCACCGCCACACAATACGAAATCATCGCCACAGACGCCAACGGATGCGCATCTACGTACTACACGACGCTCACACAGCCATCGCAGGTCATTCTCAAAAACGTCAATCAAACCGACATACTCTGCCACAACGCCGGCACAGGCGAAATAAGGGTGGAGGGCGACGGCGGCGTAGGCAGCATATACGTCTCCATCGACGGTGGCAAATCGTACCCCTACTCCATCGGCAGTATCACCGGCATATCGCACGGCGACTACACTATTATGATTAGGGACGACAACCACTGCGTAGCCAAAAACACCAAACAAATAAAAATCAACAACCCACCAGAATTTATTGTATATGCCGAAGCCAGCGACGTAATATGCCACGAAGGCAATACCGGCAAAATCATAACACAAGCCACCGGCGGCACCAAGCCATACTCATTCTCCCTCGACCAAGAACACTGGTTCTACACCCGCTCGGTATTCGACGAACTCACCGACGGCACATACACCGTATATGCCCAAGACAACAACGGATGCAAAGCGCAATCGGAGACCCTCACCATCCACCGACCGGAAAACATGGCTGGATTCAAGATCGACAAACTCGAAGGCTGCTCGCCGCTCGAAATCACCATCACGCAAGACAACGACGGCATCACAAACTACACCATCTCCAACGGCGACAGGATATTCAACCGCAGAGCCCCCACACGCCACACACTTGTAAACGACTCCGAAACCGAAAAGAGATATGAAATCCTCGCAGAAATCGTTTACAACAACGGCGTAGGATGTGCCGACACCGCCCGCAAATTCGTTACCGTATTCCCTCAGCCAAAATCAGACTTCCGTCTCGGCGACACAGCCGTAGTATGGCCCAACAACACTGCCGTAATAGCCAACCTCACCAAAAACGTAACTTCGGCGCACTGGGACTTCGGCGACGGCACCACCTCCGACGAACTCCAGCCATCATCACACATATACCCATCTTGCGGCAATTACAACATCATATTGATACAGAGCGACGGACGATGCTCCGACACCCTCGAACACTCGTTCTTCATTGAAGGACGCGAAATACTACCATCCTTCACCACAAGCGAACACTCTGGATGCGAGCCGCTCCCTGTAACATTCAACAACATCTCAGAAAACGCCGACTCAATAATATGGGACTTTGGCGACGGCACACAGCCCGTAGCCACTCAAGCCAAAACCATCAACCATACATACGCCGCACCCGGAGAATACACCGCCACGCTCACATTGTTTGGCGACTGCGGCACATCAAACACCACATCAAAAATAATCACCGTACACCCCAAGCCGACGGCTACATTCGAGCAAAACCTCGACACCCTCTACGAAGGACAGATCTTGCGCGTATTCTGCGAATCGTCGCCATCCGACAAGTACATCTGGAACTTCGGCGACGGCACAGAGGAAGACGGACTCGCAACCGCCGAACACGAATACAAATTTGACGGCACATTCGACATAAGCCTCATCGTAATGACCGGCAACTCATGCCAGGACACAGCCGTCGTGCGCGACGCCGTTACAGTAGTAACGACGCCCATCGTGGTATTCCCGACAGCATTCACGCCCAATGGCGACGGCATCAACGACATATTTGTGCCAATACACGGCGTGGTTCCCGAATACGAAATAGTAATCCTCAATAGAAACGGAGTCGTGGTATATCGCAGCAACAACATCGACGAAGGATGGGACGGCACGCGCAACGGCAAGCCCTGCCTGCCTGGCATGTACGTCTATAAAGCCAAGACTGTGCTACGCGACAAGACCATCCAC
This sequence comes from Bacteroidales bacterium UBA3824, assembly GCA_002393195.1. GTDB lineage: Bacteria > Bacteroidota > Bacteroidia > Bacteroidales > UBA3824 > UBA3824. The sequence continues at coordinate 3,717 of DGIK01000104.1, forward strand.
TACCAATACGGACACGTAATGATGTACAGATGACAAGTGAAAAAAACATTATTTGCTTTTTTTTCACAAAAAAAATTTTTTTTCAACTATTATATTAATATCTTTGCACAAAGATAATCATATAAACAAACCACAATGATGAAGCATCATACAAAAATAATACTGACACTTGCAGTGGGCGCGGCAATGATGGCGTCTTGCACCCAGGTCAACGACAACAGCACCAAGTCGCAGAGCGACACACTGTCAAAAGTACAAAAGCAAGCCTTCAACCAGGCCAAAGCGGTATTCTACGCACTGCCATCGCCCGTAGAAACTGCCACCATGCTCGACAACCTCGGCGTGAAATTCACCGACAAGTACCTGCACTCGACAGCCGACGCCGTCAAGTACAACACAACGCAGTCAGAAGCCCTCAACCTCGGCATCTACACCGCAGACATGAGCTTCTGCGCTCTCTACGAGCAAAACCAGGCGGTAATCGACTACCTCTCCACCGTCAAAAAGCTCTCTGACAAGCTCGGCATCTCTGGATTCTTCAACGACAGCACAATCCAGACATTCCAAAACAACATCAACAACAAAAATAAAATCATCAATTCCATCTCGGAATCATACAGCAAATCCACAAGTTTCCTCGATGAGCAGGAGCGCACCGAAATCGCATCCACCATCATCGTGGGCGGCTGGATTGAAACACTGCACCTCACTCTCAACATGCTCAAAGATGTCAACCTAAAAAACAACAAGGCAGACGTCAACGACATAATGCTCAACCAACAGTTTACCCTTGAAGACCTCATTGGCATGTTGGAACTCTTCAAAGAAGACCCATACATATCGCAACTCGAAGAAAAACTCGTTGGCCTCAAGAAAACATTCGACACACTCCACGGCGAAATCACCGTAGAACAAATCGAAACCCTCGAAAAGAGCGTCATGCAAATACGCAACAACTTCATCCAATAATAAAAAACTCAGCCATGAAACCCATACATAAAATATTAGCCGCTATAATTGCCTGCCTAATGGCTCTACCATCAATATCCCAAGCACAATGCAAGGATTTTTCGGAGAAGGAAGTAATGCCGATGCTCGGCGAATACATCGTTAGCGGACGATACAACACACTGAAGCTACGCGAAGGCGAAGAAATACTCATATTCAAGACCCTCAGCAAAGGCATCAACTACCGCATCATCGTCAAGTGCGTAGATTCGTTGGCTACCAACCTCCACTTCACAATCACCGACTGGGAAGACAACACAATCTACGACAACGGAAGCCAAGGCTTCGTGTGGGACTACAAGAGCGAAAAGACACAACGAATCAAGATAAACGTGTTCGTACCCAAAACAAGCGAACAGCCCCCGCTCAAAGAAGGCTGCATGACCGTAATCACAGGCATCAAGCCCGACTTGTAATCCATAACAACATGCCTGCTACTAAAACAAAAACGAGCCACAACTTCAATTCTGGAGTTGTGGCTCGTTTTTTGTGCCTGCAATTGCAAAAAAATGAAAATATTATGCGCTTACAATGAAAAAAAATTTTATATTTGCGATTTACAAAACCTGAATATTATGAGTAGAACAATTGCACTTATATTTACACTGACTTTTGCGCTGGATATTTATGCACAGAAGGCACCTGAATTTTACGCCGTGTTTGACGGCAAAAATACCGTTACGGCATACTACAACGGCGATATGCCAGACAATGCGTACCACTTCAACAACGACGCGCTATTCCCACTTTACAATATTACAAAAGTGGTTTTCGATGCATCGGTGAAGAATTATGCGCCTACAAGCTGCAAAAACTGGTTTTCGTATTGCGACAACCTCACCGAAATCGTCGGCCTCGAAAACCTAAATACAGCCAACGTTACCGACATGAGCGGAATGTTTTACCGGTGCATTTCGCTCAAAAAAATAGACCTAAGCCACTTCAACACCTCCAACGTTACCGACATGAGCGAGATGTTTGCCCACTGCTGGGAGTTGCAGAACATAGACCTAAGTCATTTCAATACCGCCAATGTCACCAACATGAACGAGATGTTTTCCAATTGTTACAAACTCGAAAACATCGACGTAAGCCACCTCAACACATCCAAAGTAACCAAGATGGAAGGCATGTTTATGGAATGTAACGGACTCAAGGAAATCAACTTCGCCAATTTTGACACACGCAGCGTCGTGGATATGAGCGAGATGTTTTCGGGGTGTTACAGCATCGCCAAAATAGACCTCAGCGGCTTCCACACCGATAATGTAAGCAATATGTCCAATATGTTTTCGGGCTGCCGCGAGGTGAAGACCATCGACCTCAGCAGTTTCAATACCGCCAACGTTACCGACATGGGCAATATGTTCACATCGTGCATCTTGCTAAGGACAATCATCGTGGGCGACCAATGGACCACCTCGGAGGTAACATCTACAGAGCCAATGTTTTCGTTTTGCCGCACCATCTGCGGCGGCACCGGCACACGATACGACAAGGGCAAGATAGACAAGCAGATGGCAAAAGTTAACGGCGGATACTTCACGCTCAAAGGGCAAAAGCCATATCTGCCAAAGGCTTACGCCGTTTACAAGGATTCGGTGCTCACATTATATTACGGCGACAAAAAGCCGTCGGACGTCCGCATTTATTTCATTGGCAATTATGAAGACGACACCAAGAAAATCAAGGAGATTGTATTTGACCGCTCGTTTTGGGCATACCGACCCGAAAGCTGCGAGGCGTGGTTTCAGGGATTGACCAACCTAAAAAGCATCACCGGAATGAGAGAATATCTCATCACCGACAATGTAACCAACATGAGCAACATGTTCAAATATTGTGGAATCAAAAGCCTCGACATCAGCAACTTCAATACAAGCAAAGTAACCAGTATGAGCGGTATGTTTTCGGGCTGCAACAATCTTGAAGTAATCTACACCGGCTATATGTGGAAGACCAACGCCGTCCAGCAGTCAGACCAGATGTTTAGCGGATGCCGCAAACTATACGGAGCCAAGGGCACGAGTTACAGCCAGAAACACATCGACATCAAATACGCCCACATCGACGAGGGCGAGAAAAACCCCGGATATTTCACCCAAAAATGGCAGAGGCAATTCATTCCGGCGGAGCAGGTATCGGACGTTGACGAGCCATACGTAACAATCGCCGGCGACGTTGCAACATTTGCATACGGCAAAAAAAGATCCGGCAATCACTATTACACCCTCACCAACTATCCGCACCAATTCATCATCAAAGCCGTATTTGACGAATCGTTCCGTTTTTACACGCCGCAAAGTTGCAGCCAGTGGTTTTACAACTGCGCAAACCTCACAGAAATAGTCGATATGGAAAAATACCTCGACACCGAAAATGTTACCGACATGAGCCTGATGTTTGGCAATTGCTCCAAACTCGAAAACATCAACCTGAGCGGCTTCAAGACCACGAATGTAACCAATATGGAACGAATGTTTGAAGGATGCCGCAACCTCAAATCCATCGACCTCAGCAAACTCGACACCAAAAAGGTAATTTCCATAGACAAGATGTTTGCAGGATGCAGCCGACTCACGACCATCGACCTCGGCAATTTTGACACGCAGAATGTCAACAACATGAAAGGCCTATTCTCCGGCTGCACCAGCCTCGAAAAACTCGACCTCACACACTTCAACACAGCCAATGTCACCAATATGTACGGCATGTTCAAGAATTGTTACAGCCTTGAAACATTGGATCTCAGCAGCTTCAACACCGCGCGTGTCGTCAATATGGGCGATATGTTTTGCTATTGCGGCGGGCTCCGAACCATTTATGTAGGCAAAGACTGGACTACAAAGGCAATCCCCAACAAGGAAATCGTGGAACGTCTTTCCGATGTAGGCGGCAACGGCACCACGCACATATTCACCGGCTGCACTTCGCTATGCGGCGAGAAGGGCACATTATATTGCTACGCCAACAATGGAAAAGATTTTGCAAAGATAGACGGCGGCAAAAACGCGCCCGGATATTTCACCACCAAGGGCGCAGCACAATGGAACAAGACCGCCTACGCAATCTTGAAAAATGGCACTCTCACATTCTACTATCGCGCAAGCGTGCCAAACGGCGCATACGTAATCCACGGCGGCAAATCCACACAAGACTGGTGCCACGCCGCCACAACAATCAAAAAAGTGGTATTCGACGTCTCCTTCCGTGGATTCCGCCCAAACACTTGCTACGAATGGTTTTCGCAGTGCGGCAGCCTCACCGAAATAGCCGGCATGAAGGAAAACCTCAACACCGAAAATGTGGTAAATATGGGAGCGATGTTTTACGGCTGTTGCTCTCTCAAAAATATCGACCTCAGCGGATTCAAGACCCACAACGTAACCACAATGCACAGCATGTTTGCGGGCTGTGTGTCATTGGAAAACATCGATTTGAGCAGTTTTGACACAAGGTACGTCAACAACATGGCGTTGATGTTTGACGGCTGCACCAATCTTCAAAATATCACCCTCGATGGCTTCGACACCCACAACGTCAAAAACATGAGCCGGATGTTTTTCGGCTGCAAAAAACTTCTTACTGTGGATGTTAGCGGTTTCAATACTTCCAACTGCGAAAATATGTCGTACATGTTTGCTGAAAGCGGGATAGACCACGTGGATTTAAGTAGTTTCACGACCGAAAGCGTGGCTCACCTGTCGGGCTATTACGGTTTTGAGATGTTGACGGGCATGTTTGAAAGCTGCGAAAACTTGAAAGCATTGGACATCAGCAGTTTTGCCGGCGCGAAATATTCTCCGGGAATGTTTTTCGGCTGTACCAATCTGAGGAAAATAAAACTATTCACACCCAAAAACTCCGAATTTGGCGACTACACCGACACGGGCAACGACCTCTCGGGACTTTTTGCCGGTTGCACCAATCTGAGGGAATTGGATTTGACAAGTTTCAAAAAACCCGACGCTCCGCGCAGCATGAAATATATGTTTGCCAACTGCACACAGCTCAAAACCATCTATGCATCAGCGGATTGGGATTTTCAATACGTCTTTACGCTCGATTCGGGCAGCAGCATCGAAGACAAGACCGTGGAATACCAGCACAATTTTATGGGCATATTCCTCAATTGCCCCAACCTCCGTGGCGGCAAAGGCACCAAATGGAGTGCCGAAAACCAATCCAACGAAATGTACCTCACAATAGACGGCGGAGAAGCAGCTCCGGGGTATTTCACAAAGAAGTGAGGCGTTAATATAATTTACAATTTTTATACATAAAATGGCGTTATATTTGTGGCGAATTTGAATAAATTATTAACCCTCTAATCCCCCAAGACCATGAAAATACTCAGAATACTTCTTGTGCTGATGCTATCGATGGCATTTGGCACAGCGGACGCCCAAGGCTGGCTCAACAAACTCAAAGACAAGGCAACCGACGCCGCGCAACGCGCAGTGGAAAACAACGTGCAGCGCAAGACCGAAGAAGCCGTGGACAACGCCATGAACGGCAACCGCAACAACCGCAACGACGACACCGAAGAACAACAGGAGGCATCCCAAGACGACAACAACGACAATGCAAATGCCGACGCCGACAACACCACGCCCGAACCTCAGCGCACCAAAAAGGCTGAAATCAACTGGAACAGTTACGACTTTGTGGCTGGCGACGAAATCATCTTCGAGGACAACCTCGTGGACGAACAGGTTGGCGAGTTTCCGTCCAAGTGGGATGTTTTTGGCGGATACGCGCAGATAGCACAGCTTGATGGCGTCAAGTGCATCTCCCTATCCGACGAGGGCGAAATCACCCCGCTCTTCAACGACAACAAGCCCTACCTCACCGACCAGTTCACAATTGAGTACGACGTGTACATCGTCTATGGTCCCGACTACAACACCGACTTCAATCCGCACGGCTGGCGCATGTACACCTACTTGCCAAGCGGCGACAAGATTAAGCACGAAGACAACGGTTTCAATTTTGACCATCAAGTGTCCACCGGTAAAGATGCCAAAACCTTGGACGACGCAATATTAGGTTACTATTGGCACGTTCCCAACAGTGACGAAGTGCGCAACGGTGATGCTCGGCTCGACGGCATAGCAATCAGTGCTTGGCACCACGTGGCAATCTCTTTCAACAAACGCGCCTACAAGGTGTATTTCGACGAGAAAAGGGTAATCAACATCCCCAACGCTTCAAAGCCGAGCTTCTTCTGGATTAGCTGCAACCAACATGAACCCGTATTCTTCATCAAAAACATCCGCATCGCCAAAGGCGCAGTGCCGCTCTACGACCGCATGGCGTCCGACGGCAAAATCATCACCTACGGCATCACATTCGACATCGGCAAGGCTACCATCAAGCCCGAATCGATGGGCGAAATCAACCGTTTTGTAAAGTTGATGCAGGACAATCCCGACCTGAAATTTGAGGTACAGGGACACACCGACAACACCGGCTCTGCCGCCACAAACCAGACGCTCTCCGAACAACGCGCCAAGGCTATCGTTGCCAAAATGGTGGAACTTGGCATCCCCGCCAGCCGCCTCACCGCCGTTGGTAAAGGTGCAAACTCTCCCATCGCCGACAATTCATCCGACGAGGGCCGCGCCAAAAACCGCCGCGTAGAGTTCGTTAAGAAATAGCATCACCCAAAATACATTGACACGAAAACCGGTTGTCTAAAAAGGTGGAGTGCAGGCTGCCAGCCTGCCTTACAATATGCCCTTTTAGACAGCCGTTTTTTTAAATCCCCCTTTTGCGGCAGTGCAAATACTGGCTTGTCATTATAAAAGCGTACCTCAAACGAAGTAGCAAGTTTGCTGTCCACATACTCTTTGATGCGGGGACATTGGGTTTCAACCATTACATCAGATGCAAAGTTACAACAAAAAATCAAATAAAAAAATCTCTACAAAACATAACAAAAAGTGTCGCGTTTTGTAGAGATAATCATTTCTAAGTATTGTTTTTGATTATTACATTCAATTAGGGAGTTATTGCGAATTGACGTATTTTATAGTTTTAAAGTTTTGCGATTTCGTCGGGATCGAGACCTGTGTATTTGGAAATGACTTCCACAGTCAAACCATCGGTTTTCATTTGGCGGGCAGTCTCGATGGCTTTTTGTTTTGCGCCTTCCGCACGTCCTTCCGCACGTCCCATTTCCTTTACGGTATTCTCTCGGTCGATATTCAAGGATTCCAAATCCCAAAAACTGTCGTAGGCGCGGCGTTCTTCTTCTGTAAGGTTTTGGCAAAGTTCGAGGGCTTGCTTGGTCTCGCTGTTTTCCATAAGTTCTTGGGGGATAGATTCTGCATCGACCCCTGCGTTGACTGACGTCAGAAAACTCTGCCACAGCCTCAGCATCTTGCCCTGCGCCTTGTCTTGCGGCTTGAATTTGGGCAACTCGATGCAGACTACCTCGAAGCCGGGAATGACGCTTTCAGGATTATCGACTTCCGACATCGTATAACGGTGGTAGTTGTTAGTGTTTTTTGTCTGATAGACATCGTTGAGGATGTTGATGGCAAAGATTTTTTTCATTTTGTAATACCTGACGCCTTCGTTATATAATGTGGCGTACAACTTGGAACAGTTGTACATCACACGGCGCAGGAAATCCGCCGACCAATACATCTGCATCTCCACGATGAAATATATTTGGTCAGAAACCTTGCATTTGACATCCACGACACTGCGCCGCTTGCCGTCAGTGAGCGGGATTATCTCAGACGGAAGGTACTCTACGTCGCTGATTTGGTCGTCGCCCTCCAATTTGAGGACGGCGTTCAACAGGCTTATGGTCAAGTTTTTGTGTTCGCCAAATATTTTCTTGAACACAATGTCGGTCTTCGGGTCGTAGTAGTGCATAGTTGAAGGTGTTTTGGATTTATTATTATCCGCAAAAATAATCAATCATTTTCAAAATTGCAATAGTTCGACTCAATTTTTCTTTGGAATAGACCTCATGCAACCATTGTCTGAAATAAGACTAAAAATCATAATGCACAATCAGCCATCCTGCGGACGCCAATTATGCATTATGAATTATGCATTATGCATTGAAACAACTACTCCCACTCAATCGTTGCCGGGGGCTTGCTACTGATGTCGTATGCAACGCGGTTGACGCCCTTTACCTTGTTGATGATGTCGTTGGAGACCTTGGCGAGGAAGTCGTAGGGTAGGTGAGCCCAGTCGGCGGTCATTGCGTCGGCACTTGTAACGGCTCTCAACGCCACGGCACGCTCGTATGTGCGCTCGTCGCCCATCACGCCAACGCTCTTGACGGGCAAGAGGATTACTCCCGCCTGCCAAACTTGGTCGTACAATGAAGTTTCAACGCCATCCACCATCGTCTTCCACTCGCGGAGACCGTTGATGAAAATATCGTCGGCATCTTGGAGAATCCTTACTTTTTCGGGGGTGATGTCGCCCAAAATCCTCACGCCCAATCCCGGACCGGGGAACGGATGACGCTTGATAAGATGTTCAGGCATACCGAGTTGACGTCCGACCTTGCGCACTTCGTCCTTGAACAACCATTTCAACGGCTCGCAGAGTTGGAGTTTCATTTCCTTGGGCAATCCACCGACATTGTGATGGCTCTTGATGGTCTTGCCGGTGATATTGAGACTTTCGATGCGGTCGGGGTAGATAGTGCCTTGACCAAGCCATTTGGCATCCGTAATCTTCTGAGCCTCAGCGTTGAAAACATCTACAAAGCCCTTGCCGATGATTTTGCGCTTCTTCTCCGGTTCCTCCACGCCAGCGAGTTCGGCGTAGAATTTTTCTTTGGCATCAACACCTATTACATTGAGACCGAGGCATTTGTAATCGTTCAAGACATTCTGGAACTCGTTTTTGCGGAGGAGACCGTTGTCAACGAAAATACAAGTCAAATTCTTGCCAATCGCCCTGTTGAGAAGCACAGCCGCAACGCTCGAATCCACGCCGCCGCTCAATCCAAGCACCACCTTGTCGTTGCCGACCTGCGCCTTCAATTCGGCTACCGTGGTGTCGATGAACGACGCCGCCGACCAATCCTGACAGCCGCCGCAGATGCCCACCACAAAGTTTTTCAAGAGCAATGTGCCTTGCAACGAGTGAAATACTTCGGGATGGAATTGCACGCCCCAAATCTTCTCATTCTTGGCGGCGTATGCGGCGTACTTGACGGTTTCGGTGGAGGCAATGCACTCAAAATCATCAGGGATTGCCGTAATGGTGTCGCCGTGGCTCATCC
>DGIK01000156.1:0-5298 GCA_002393195.1 Bacteroidales bacterium UBA3824
TATTCCGTTGTGAAAACATTAGGTTGCCTCGTCCTTCAACGGGGCATTTTTTGTTTTCCCTCAAACAGCAAATGCATATCCGAATATGACACATTACATTCTTTCATTTTGGACACTTCGTCAAGTCGTTGCCCTTTGGATGCTTTGGCGGATTTTGTGGAGTTTTTGATTGCGTTGATGAGGTTGGTGTCGTCAGAGCCGCATAGTTTAGAGAAAAGGTTTGCAACCTTGTTTTTTTCGTATTCGGGGAGATGTTTTTTCAATATTTTTTCGATACCGCTTTCTGTTTCATAATATGCGGACGTGTATGCAAAATGAAGCAACAACCAATATTCAAATGACGGCATATTGTTACAGAAAATTACAGATGGTTCGTCAGAATCGTCGGTGTTTTCAAATTGCTTTTTCTTGTCTATGAGTGCTTTATATTTGTTAAAGTTGCTTTCGTTGGTGCGTACAATGTCCAGGTCAAAAATACAAATAAATTTGCGGCGAGGGATGTTCAGGTACGAATTTATTTTGTCCAAATATGGTTCTTTTCTGCCGCCTTTCAGATTTATCGGTTTCGATTTTTCGTATTTGAGCCTAACTCTTGTTGAATCTTCCAAATGAGAAAAAAGACTGTTCATATAAGCCTCCTCCGTGTCTCCTTCCACCAGCCAAGTGTATTTTGACGGATTGGGTTCCACAATTCCAGAGGAAACAGCATTGTTTTCCCTGCGTGAACGCTTTGATGTTTTGGGTTCTATTTTGGATTTTTTGCTCATAATTTATTGTCTTGTAACTAATTATAATACTCAATCTCTGCCACTGCGCCGAAACGGCCTTCGCGGTACGCTTTGTAAATAGATTTTATGTTTGTCAGGTTGAAGTCGGCGAGTGAAAACAATCGAGTGCTGCCGTCTTCTATTTTTTCGGCAAAACGTATTGAATCCTTGCGGACAAGGTTGTTGACCGTTTCCATCAATCCCGAATAGTGGGTTGTTATGATAAGTTGTGAACGGCTGTTTTTTTGAGTTACAAAGTCGTAAATCAATTTTTCAAACAAGTCGGGATGTATGGAAGTCTCCAATTCGTCAGCGGCGAGAAAAGCGTTGTTTTTTACAAGGCGTTTCATAATATAATACAGAGCCACAAAACGTTTGGTGCCGTTTGATTGTTGCTGACCAATCAGATTGTAAGTGCGCGTTTTGCCGTCCACTTTTACTTCTACGGCATATTCGTCCCTTATTTTTTCTTCGCCGTCGTTTTTTACAAGGCTGAAACAGATGTCGCCGATGTTGTCGAAACCGTCAAGTTTTAGGTCGTCAATAAACTGTCTGTCAATATTTTCTGCACCTGAAACAAAATCGTTGGCTATTTTTGTGTAAACGTCTTTTTTGTCGGTGATTACGGGTAAAAAATTCTTGAAATACTCCAAAACGTTCTCAATTTCGATGATTTTTTCGGTGAGTTTTTCTGTGGAACTATTGTACGCCGCAAATAGCGACATATTTTTTCTGCACGTCCAGTCAAGTCCGTTTTTGACCTGTTGGTCTATTTCAAAGTTATATGTTATTGTAGTTTTGTCGCCTTTGGTTTTGCGTTCAAAAAACAATGTATCCGCTACTTCCAGTTTTTCATAGACAACGTTTTGCGGATTCACGCGGAGGAAGTAACGGTTTTTTTTGTTGGAATTGTCATAGAAAATGATGTCAAATTTAGAATCACCCTTTGCGGTCTTGTCGTCGAGCAAAAATGGTTCTACGCCCGTAGCAACGGAATTGACATCGCGCAAAATGAAGTCGTGCAAAAAGAAGAATATTTTGAGAAAGTTGGATTTGCCCGAGGCGTTTGCCCCATATAACGCTGCAAATCTCAACAATTTGACCCCTTTCGCCACTTCCACGACTTGGGTGTCTTCCGCGTAATTGTCGTCTTTGTCCGCCTCAAAACTGAATGTTGTCTTGTGCTTGAACGACAAAAAATTCTCAACGGTGATTTCCTGTATCATTTTATTATGAATTGGTTTGTGGCGCAAATATAATGATTATTTTGTTATAATCCTCACAAATATCCTCTGCCACAAAAAAAATTTTATATCTTCGTCATTACCAACCCATCCTCTTCTCTATTGTAAAATTCCTCCATTTTGGCGTTGAATTGTTGCCTTGGCAGCGATGACCAGGCGCGGAAGTCGGAGGTGATGTCGGTGAAGCGGATGTTGACTTTGCGTTTTGGGACAAAGAGGAAGCGGAGCATCGCAAGGAATTTGAGACTTTTTACGAGCATTGGCACCATTGGGGCGGTGCGGGTGCGGCCGTAGTTTGACCAGCGGCTGCCCCATAGACCGTGGATTTCGATTGCTACAACGCGGGTGTGGTCGGGAAGAATTTTTGAGGCGTTGTATGCCATGCGGCGGTTGCCGATGGTCTCCTTGCCGTCGAGTGTGATGTGTCCGGAGGGGTAGAAAAGGATGTTTGCGCCGTTTTCAAGTTGCGTCTGTACAATGCCGTCGAGTTTTTGAACTTGCTCCACGCCTTCACGTCCGCCACGGCGCAGGTCGGGCACTTGAACGGCGTCAAAAAGGTTAAGGACGTGACCCATGAATTTGTTTTTCCAAAATCTTGCGTCCACCATCGGTTGGAGTTTGTAGTCGTAGAGATCTGCAAACAAAATCAGCGGGTCAATCAATGCGCGGTGCATCGGGAGGATGAGGAGATTTTGACCGGCGGGCACGTCGAGCACTTCCTTGTTTTCCATCTTCACGTCATAATGAAGGTGGATAATTTTGCTCACGCGATAGCACAGCGAGCCTTTGTAATTGAACATGAAATATATCGTCCATGCCGCCAACAAAATGCCGTCGAATAGGAACACGTATGTCGATGACAATAAGTTGGCAATCAATACATTAGTTGCAGAAGCCGCCAATATGAATATGAACGAAACGAGATTGAAATATGCAAGAATGATGTTGAGTTCCGATGTGGCGACACGCTTTTGGATTTCGGCGTCGAGGGGGATTTTGAAGATGCCCACAGTGATTGCAATGATGGTCATGAAAATTCCAAAATACAATCCCTTGTAGTCGCCCATTTCGTTGAATGGAAGTATGGAAACTATTATCATCAACACACCTGCCAAAACTCCAAGACGCGGTACAGTGCCGAGCATATAGCGGCTGTGATTGAGTTTGCCGCCGAGGAGACAGCCGACAGTAATGCCAATCGCCATTGATGCAAGGAGATAGCCGGTCTGGGTGTTTGACATGCCGAGGTGTTCTTCGCAGTGTGTTATCAGAATCATCTGCACCGATGCGCAAAACCACCAGAACAATGACAGCAACATTATTACGTGTCCGAGGCCTTTGTATTTGCGGGAAATTGCGGCGGATTCACGCAGGAATTTTATTGGATTTGCCGACGATTCTTCCGCCGTTTTGTTTTCTTCGGTCCTGATTGTCAGGCTGCTGAGCAAACCCAACGCAGCAATGGAAAACAAGACTATGGCGTAGAGCGTGAGAGAATGATGATCCGACATTACCGAGCCGACAAATGTGCCTACCAATGTGCCGAGGAATGCAAATGCCTCCATGCCTCCCATGCCCATTGAGATGCCTTCTTCGCCGCCGATGTCCTTGATGAGTCCGTATTTCGCGGGGGAGTAGAGCGCGCTCTGCAATCCCATCAAAAGCGATGCCGTGAGCGCAATCCAGATGTTTTCAAAATAGAATCCAAGCACCGCGACGAGCATTATCGGCAATTCACAAATTTTGGCGACCCTGATGATTTGTTGCTTGCGCCAGAAGTGTGGCAACTTGCCTGCCAATGGAGACAGGAACACGTATGGCATTACCATTGCAGCCGCCATGATGCTTACAACAAGTGTGCTGTACTCTTTTGCAACCCATGTCGCCGCCACAAAACATATCAACGCTTTGAGGACATTGTCGTTCATAACGCCGAATATGTTGGTGATATATAGCGATAAAAACTGTCGGATGTTTTTCATATTCTTTGGATGTTATATTAAAGAGGAAAGATTAAAGAGTATAGATTAAAGTGGAAAGATTAAAGAGTAAAGTCTCAACAATCAACTTTAATCTTTAATCTCTCAACTCTAATCTTTCAACTTTAATCTTTCAAATCCATTGCGTCCTTGCCGTGGCAGTTTTTGTATTTCTTGCCGCTGCCGCATGGACATGGATCGTTGCGCCCCGGTTTTTTCTCGGCGCGTACCGGCTGAACTCTTTGGATGGGTTCGCGGCGGGGCTGCTGCTGTTGCTGCTGCTTGGGCGAGTCGTTGATGGTATTTGCCTGCTCCTGCGAAGCCTTCATCTTTTCCTGTTCGCGGCGGATAGCCTGTTCGCGGGCGCGTGCCTGGGCTTGCGCTTGTGCCTGAGCCATTGCGAGTTGCTCCGGGTCGGGCATAGGTATCTGTGCGCGCATCAAGGTTGATATTACCGACTTGTTGTTTTTGTCGAGCATACGTCCAAAGAGTCCGTTGGATTCTATCTTGAAGATTACGAGCGGGTCTTTCTGTTCGTAACGAGCGTCCTGTACCGACTGCTTGAGGTCGTCGAGGTCGCGGAGGTGCTGCTTCCAGTTGTCGTCGATGGTTACGAGCATTATTATCTTCTGGAACGCCTTTGTAATCTCGCGGCAGTCCGATTCGTAGGCTTTTTGGAGGTTGACGCGGATTTGGAATATGCGCCTGCCGTCGGAGATAGGCACTATGATGTATTCAAACCTATCTTTCTGCGTCTCATAGACGTTTTGGATGATTGGGGCGGCTTTTTCGCGGATGAGTTTCATCTTCTCCGCCATGCGTTCGAATGCGGTGTTGAAGAGTTTGTCGCCGATGGCAGAATCGTCGAGTTGCAGGAACTCTTGTTCTGTTATCGGGCAGCTGATGCCCAAGCTCTTTGCCACTTCAAAACAGAATGTGGTGTACTCGTCGTTGCGTCCGTACTTGACGAGATTGTCGCAGGCGTCGTTGAGCATGTTGTTAATCTCGATGTCGAGGCCGTTGCCATACAATGCGTTGCGTCGTTGACGGTATATTACCTCGCGCTGCTTGTTCATTACGTCGTCGTATTCGAGCAGGCGTTTGCGGATGCCGAAGTTGTTTTCCTCCACCTTCTTCTGGGCGCGTTCGATGGATTTGGTTACAATCTTGTGCTGGATTACTTCGCCTTCCTCTATGCCCATACGGTCCATGAGCGCGGCAATCCTATCGCTGCCAAATAGACGCATCAAATTGTCTTCCAACGATACGTAGAATTGCGAGCTGCCTGGGTCGCCCTGACGTCCGGCA
>DGIK01000156.1:5341-6873 GCA_002393195.1 Bacteroidales bacterium UBA3824
CCCTGACGTCCGGCACGTCCGCGCAACTGACGATCGACGCGGCGGCTTTCGTGGCGTTCTGTACCGATGATGGCAAGACCGCCGGCGGCTTTCACTTCGTCGCTCAGCTTGATGTCTGTACCACGACCCGCCATATTGGTTGCGATGGTGATAGTACCGCTCTGACCTGCCTGAGCCACGATTTCTGCCTCGCGTGCGTGGTATTTGGCGTTGAGGACGTTGTGCTGGAGCTTGCGCATCTTGAGCATCTGGCTCAATAGTTCTGAAATTTCCACCGATGTCGTACCCACCAAAACCGGGCGGCCGGCGTCGTGGAGTCTCTGGATTTCGTCGATTACGGCTTTGTATTTTTCGCGTACTGTCTTATATACGAGGTCTTCCTTGTCGTCGCGTATTACGGGGCGGTTTGTCGGGATTACGCAAACGTCGAGTTTGTAAATCTCCCAAAATTCGCCCGCCTCCGTCTCCGCCGTACCGGTCATGCCGGCGAGCTTTTCGTACATGCGGAAGTAGTTTTGGAGGGTGATTGTGGCAAATGTCTGTGTTGCCGCCTCCACCTTGACGCTTTCCTTGGCTTCGATGGCTTGGTGCAGACCGTCGGAATAGCGGCGACCTTCGAGGATACGGCCAGTGCCTTCGTCCACGATTTTCACCTTGTTGTCCATAACAACGTATTCCTGGTCGCGCTCAAACATCGTGTAGGCTTTAAGCAACTGATTGATAGTGTGTACGCGTTCCGATTTGATTGCAAAATCGCTTTCCACCTTGTCGCGGCGTTCCATTTTTTCCTCCTCGCTGAGGTTAGAATGTTCTATCTCTGCGATTGCGCTGCCTACATCTGGCAACACGAAAAATTGCGGGTCGTCCGAATTGCCTGTAATCAAGTCGATGCCTTTTTCGGTGAGATCTACAGATTTTTGTTTTTCCTCAATCACGAAGAAAAGTTCGTCGGTGATTTCGGGCATACGTTTGTTGTTTTCAGCCATGTAGATGGCCTCGGTGTTTTGGAGCAGCACCTTGTTGCCTTCCTGGCTGAGGAATTTGGTGAGGGCGTTGTTTTTTGGGAGAGCCTTCCAAGCCTTGAGGAGAGCGATGCCGCCTTTGTCGCGGTCGCCGTTTTTGATATAATTTTTGGCGTCGATGAGTAGGCGGTTGAACAATGCCTTCTGTTCCTCTACGAGTTTTACCACCTTGGGTTTGAGTTCGAGGAACATCTGGATGTCGTTGCCGGCGTTTGGCACGGGTCCGCTAATAATAAGAGGTGTGCGGGCGTCGTCGATCAATACGGAGTCCACCTCATCGACGATTGCAAATACGTGCTTGCGCTGCACGAGTTCTTCGGGCGTGGAGCACATGTTGTCGCGGAGGTAGTCGAAGCCAAACTCGTTATTGGTGCCGTAGGTGATGTCGGCGTTATAGGCAGCCTTGCGGGCGTCGCTGTGGGGTTCGTGCTTGTCGATGCAGTCGACGGTGAGACCGTGGAATTCGAAGAGCATGCCCATCCATTCCGAGTCGCGCTTGGCCAGGTAGTC
>DGIK01000082.1 GCA_002393195.1 Bacteroidales bacterium UBA3824
TGTTCCAGAAACCGTCGCCACCACCGTGAGCTACACATCCGCCCGGGAAACGCATAAACTTGGGATGCAAGTCAGCCAACGCCTGTGCCAAGTCGGTACGCATGCCGTGACCCTTGAAAGTCTCCTGGGGATAGAGCGAAACATTGTCGATGTCGTACTCGCCCTGAGTCAACGACAACACCATCAAGGATGCATTGTTGCAATCTTCGCTTACCTCGATTGTGCAGGTGTACTTTTTCCAATCGTTGCTGTTGACCTTGATTGTAGCCTCGCCAATCGCCTTCGGATCACGTGGTCCAGGTCCAAATGCCTGTGCAGGAGGTGCTGACAATACGATGCGGAAGTCTTTCTCCTTGCCGTCGGTATTGCGGAGGAATACGGAGAAGTCATACTTTGCGCCCTTCTTGACGAGGATGCCATTGAAGCCGTCGTTCTGCAAGCCAACGCCCTTCCAGCCCTTGTAGTCGTAGAATTCCTTCACGCGCTCCGCCAAGATGTGCATGTAGTTAGGATTGTTGGGATGCACGGGGTTTTGCTGACGAACCTCCATGTAGCCGAGCGAATGACCCGGACGTGCAAACTTCCACGCCGTGCCTGCGCCCCAGCCGTCGCGCTCGATTGGGCTGTACTCAAACGAGCCATTCTGCACCAATTCAGCACAGAGACCGCCGTCAGCCGATTCGCTGATGTCCTCGAAGAAAATGCCAAGCAACTCATTGCTGATTTTCTTGCCCCCCGCCGGCTGCGCCACAGCACCTGCCGCCACACACGCCGCAAGGGATAATGTTAGAATCTGTCTTTTCATTTTGCTGTTAATGTGTGTTATAAAACGATTTGTATAATATTGACAGCGCAAATGTAGAAAAGATTTTTTAAATAGGGAAAAAATAGGTGTAAAAACTACAAATATTTTTTTCACACACAAAAAAAGGCGCAGCCCAAAGCCGCGCCTTTTTTATTCTATCATTTAGCCGTCGTCAATAGTCCATCAAAACAGCAGCACCATCAATTCCGCTATCAGCACCCTGAAAAACATCGTCAACGGATAGACCGTGGCGTAACCAACAGCCGGAGCGTCCTTGGCGGTAAGGCTACTTGCGTATGCCAACGCGGGCGGGTCGGTATGGCTGCCAGCGATGATGCCTGTAAGCGTAAAATAATTGACCTTGCAGAATTTTCTGCCTACAATGCCCATAATCAGAAGCGGCAAGAATGTGATGATAAAACCGTAGCCAACCCACGCCAAACCGCCGTTGCTTACAGTATCCACAAAGCCGTCGCCAGCCTTGATGCCGACGCAAGCCAAGAACAGCGAAATGCCTATCTCGCTGAGCATCAAGTTTGCGGATTGAGTGGTGTAAGTTGCAAAACCGATTTTTGGACCGAATTTTGCCAACAGAATAGCAATGATGAGCGGACCGCCCGCAAGACCGAGTTTGAAAGGCTGCGGAACGCCAGGTATTGCAATTGGAATACTTCCAAACAAAACACCGACAGCAATGCCGATGAAAATCGTAGTCAAATTGGGATGATAGAGACGGCGCATCGAATTGCCGAGTTTGTCCTCAACGCCAGCGATAGAAGCCTCAGTGCCGACCACCGAAACAGTGTCGCCAAGTTGCAGCCTCAATTCCCTCGACGCCAACAAATCGACGCCCGAACGATTGACCCTCGTGATATTGCAGCCATAAATCCTACGCAATGCAAGGCTGCCGAGCCTCTTGCCGTTCACTTCGGGTTTCGTTACCACAATGCGACGGTTGATGAACTGGCTGTTTTGCCTTACCCATTGCTGACGTTCCATAGGAATCTCCTTGCCAAGCAATGCGGTGATGGTTTCGGTGTCAGATGCGGTGAGAATCACAAAAAGTTTGTCGTGAAGACGCAACACAGTTTCGGGAGTTGCAAGGGTGATGACATTAGTCTCCGACGACCAATGGCGCGAAACCACAAAATCCCTGTCGGGAAAGAGTTTCTTAATCTCGCGGATAGTCTTGCCGGCGATTGCGGGGTTTTCCACTTCGAGCGAAATGGCTGTTGCGGCGTTTGCATCCTCCACAACGAGAGCGTCGATGGCGTCGTTTTCTTTCTTAAAATCGACCTTGAAAATCAACTTCACCACAATCATACTCAAAATAATGCCAATGACGCCGAGCGGATAAGCCACAGCGTAACCCATTGCCATAGTGGAATTTACCTCGCCGGTCATCTCCTTCAACGCCTGTTGAGCCGCGCCGAGGCCGGGAGTATTGGTCACTGCACCCGACATAATGCCCACCATCGTGGGAACGTCGATGCCGGTGATGAAATGGATAATCAACGCCGTAATCGCGCCAAGGAACACGACACCCACCGCAAGCGCGTTGAGAGTGATGCCTCCCGCCCTGAACGACGAGAAAAATCCGGGGCCTACCCTCATACCAATTGCAAAAATGAACAAAATCAAGCCGAAATCCCTAAGGAAATCGATGAGCACGGGTTCCATACTCAGCCCGAAATGTCCCATTACGATGCCCACAAACAATATGAATGTAGCACCAAGCGAAATGCCGGCAATCTTGACCTTGCCGAGCAACAATCCAAGCGCGATAATCACGCCCAATAGCAATATGGAATGGGCGATGCCCTGTCCACACACCAAATCAGTAAACCAATTCATTTTTAATTTTTAAAATTTTCCGCAAAATTACAAAATTTTTCCGCACTTGGGCATATCTTTAATAGAAATTTATCGTAAATTTATTTTTAAGCGGGATATTTTATTATTTTGATAATTTGTATTATATTTGTCCCCGACAAACATCGTGATTATGGAAAGAATATTTAACGTCGCTGGACCCAACAAGCCAAATATGGAATACACAATCGACCCTCTGACTCGCGTCGATTTGGACGAAGTGCTCCACCTTATCAATCAGGGCAAATATTTTGTGCTCCATGCGCCACGTCAGACGGGCAAAACGTCGATGCTCCTCGCTCTGAGAGACTATCTCAACAAGGAGGGCATGTATTTTTGTGTATATGCCAACATCGAGCCTGCCCAGGCTGCGCGCAACAATGTCGCAAGCGCGATAAGTTGCTGTTGTGAAATCATTGCCGACGAAATAGACTTGCTCTTAGACACCAACAAATACACAAAAACATACGAGGCAGAGTTTAAGGACAAAGAAGAAAACACGCGCCTCAGAATGTTCCTCACGTTTCTAAGCAAAGACTTGGGCAAGCCTTTCATACTATTCATCGACGAAATAGACGCAGTGGTAGGCGACTCGCTTGTGTCGATTCTACGGCAATTGCGCTCCGGCTACGACAAACGTCCCGACCATTTTCCTAAGTCGATCATACTCTGCGGCGTGAGGGACGTGCGCGACTACCGCATCGTGCTATCCAATCAGGACGTCATCTCGGGCGGGTCGGCTTTCAACATCAAGACCACATCGCTCAGGATGGGCAATTTCACCAAAGACGAAATCCGCGCCCTGTACCAACAGCATACCGACGAAACGGGACAAGTGTTTGATGAAGAATGTTTCCCGATGATTTGGAACGCCACCGAAGGACAGCCGTGGCTCGTAAATGCAATCGGCAACGAGGTAACATACAACATGAAAGAAAACCGCGACCGAAGCATCAAAATCATTCCTGAAATGATTTTCAAAGCCAAGGAAAACCTCATTTACCGGCGCGACACTCATCTCGACATCCTCATCGACCGCCTCAAAGAAGAACGGGTACGACGTATCATACAACCACTTTTGGCGGCAGACGAAGACTCGGACGAAAGAAATTTTCCCACTGACGACCTTCAATATTGTATTGATTTAGGACTTATTGCTCCTACAAAACCTGTCAGAATAGCCAACGAAATTTACCGCGAAATCATCCCGCGCGAACTTACTTGGACTACGCAATACACTATAACACAAGAACCTGCCTGGTATCTCAACCCCGACAATTCAATCAACATGGAAAAATTGTTAATCGACTTCCAACAGTTTTTCAGACAAAATGCCGACTCGTGGATTGGCAAATTCGACTATGCCGAGGCGGGTCCTCAATTACTTTTGCAGGCATTTTTGCAGCGGATTGTCAACGGCGGCGGCTACATCGACCGCGAATACGGCATCGGACGTGGACGCACCGACCTCCTCATCCGCAAACCGCTCACCGACACCTACGGCGGGGCATATCAGCGCATTGTGCTCGAACTCAAAATCCGCAAATACTCCATCGAAAAGACCATCGAAAAAGGTCTCAAACAAACATACGAATATATGGACAAAGTTGGCGACGTTTCAGAAGGTCATTTCATAATCTTCGACCGCACAAGCGGCAAACCCTGGGACGAAAAAATATTCCACCGCGAAGCCGAGTTCAACGGACGAAAGATTATGATTTGGGGAATGTAGAAGCGCAACTCCTAATATTCAATCCCACAATTAAAACTCAAAAAAAATGGAAGAAACACAGCAAGAACAAGTACAAGAACAGGAAAAGAAACCGAAGCGTCTGCCCAAAATTCCCACCGAAATCATAACGATAATCGGCAACTGGTGCGTAATCATCGCAGTGATAATCAGTTACGTGCCGATGCACGGCTGGCTACTCAGCAAATATTTCTGGCCGATATGGCTGATTGGCGTCGCACTCTCAGGCATTCAACTCGCTATGACCAAAAACAAAATCTCCGGCGCAGTGGGAGTGGCAGTGGCGGTGTTTGCGCTGGTGAAGTATTTGTAAGAGGTTGATATTTTCACGCGGGCACATTTTTTTCAACTTTATCATAAAAAAACATCCAATTAATTTTAAAATTTCAACTATAAAGTTTAAATTTGCGTCAAAATTAAAAACTTAATGACAAAAATGGCGACCAAGGAGGACGTAGAACAATTTCTGAAACGACTGAAAGAGAAAATCAAAATCTTTGACATAATCTTTCGCGACGACAGGGGAAAAAATATACAAACCATTGCCGCTTTGGAAATTACACCGACATACCGCAAACAGGTGATTCTGAATATAGACACCGAAGACTATTCAGAAGAACCAATTGTGGACACTCTCAATAAAATGGGCGAAATGTGGGTATTTGGCAAAGACGTCAAAGGACACGAGGTCTATATAAAAATAACCCTCGGATTTCCAAATGCAAGTACCATTTGTATTTCGTTCCATATTGCAGAACACCCTATAAATTATCCGTTTAAACGAAACTAAAATGAACAGCCCATTTACAGGTGGTAGCGCGACACTCCGCCAAGAAAAAACAGAACTGACATTCCGCAAGGAAAAATTCCAGTACGTCCATCAGTTTTACGAGTGCGATGAAACCAAAGAGCGTTTTACAACCACCGAGTTGGACGAGGTAAATATCGCTCAGGTTTACAATCAGTACCGTGCAAAATACGGAATCCCTTTCCCTGACGAAATCAAGAGAATCCGTCAGCGTTACGGTCTGCCAGCATCCAAAATGTCACAGATTCTCGGATTTGGCGACAATCAATACCGCTTGTACGAAAATGGCGACATACCAAGCGAGGCAAACGGCAAAATACTTATGTCCATTCAAAACCCTCATATCTTTGAAAATTTTGTAATTAACGCAAAAAACCAATTTGAAGACAACGAAATTGCTAAAATTTTGAGCAAAGTGAAAGCCGTTGAGACGGATGAAGGCAGCGCATCAAATATAAATTACATTTTCAGCGGCTGCCGGAGAAATATTTTCAACGGATACGCCACACAGTCAATAGGCAAGTTGAAAAACATCATTCTATACTACATCGAAAAATTCGACGGAGTGTTTTTTACGAAGATGAACAAATTGCTGTTTTACACGGATTTCTATTGTTACAAAACCACAGGCAGAGGTATGAGCGGACTTGCCTACAAAGCCATTCAACGCGGTCCAGTGCCTGTCCGTTGGGATAGGATTTACAGTTCATTTGACGACATTCAGCCCGAAATTGTGCATTTTGACACAGGAGCGGAAGGCACTCGGCTTGTCTCGTCAATATCACCTGACCTCTCTGAGTTTACAAACACAGAACTTGACATTCTTGAAACTATCTACCAGCGTTTCAAGACCGACAACTCAACCAAAATATCAGACATCAGCCACGCCGAACACGCTTGGCAGCAATATGTTGACAGTGGACAGATGATTAGTTTTGAGATGGCATTCTCTTTAAAGGCGGTTTGATGGAACAAATATCTCCACAATCTTCTGCCGCAGCACGCTCAACTTCAAGTATGCGTGCCTGCCCTTATTGAACAGCAAGCGCCACATTGCGCCGACGCGCTTCAAGTAGTCGTAGAAATGATGCGAAAAAATGCCCGTAGCCGGCACCGCCAACATATAGACAATCCGCAGCCACCACGGGTCTAAGTACTTGCACAACAGCACTATAAGCACCGTGTACCAAATCGGAAACAAGAACACATACAGCGCAAACCTCAGCGACGAATGGAAGTTTCTGTCCTTCACGCGGTTAGTGAGCAAAAACGGCGAAAAATATGGGATGAAATTGTTGACAAAACCAAACAACGCCAACGGCGACAACACCATCAAAATCAGCGTCCTCAACAACACTCCCGTCAACTTAAACCGCCGCCTGATAATCCAATCGGGCAAATTGGCGGCAGAAAGACCCTCGCGATACTTGCGGAGATACGAATTGAGAGTCTCAAACTGTTCGGGACTGTTCGCCTTCATATCGTCCATAATCTCAACAACCTTGCGACCGGCGAGGAGTTGATTTTGGAAATTGTTGACAATCTTGCCCTCCTTCCTCACAATGATGGGCGCGTAGATGGTGCGGGCGGTCTCAAAATTGTCATAATTTTCGGTGTCGCGGATGTCGATGATGAGCGAACTCAATTCCTCCGTAACACGCTGCACAAGTTCGTGGTTGGCCTTCTGGGGATTTTCTTCATATTGGGCGCGATACTCACGCACGCTGATTGGCTTGCCAAAATTGATGAGCACGTCGGTGCGAAATTCATAATAATCCTGATAGTTGATGCCGACGGGCACAATCTTGACATCCAAAGTATAATTGCTCGCCTCCTCAGCCATAAAAGCGATGCGCGTGATGCCTTTCTTCAACGGGCGCAACTTCCTGATACCCTTATGACTTGCCTCTGGATAGATGACCAGATAGCGGCGTTTGCGCAGCACTTCTACTGCCTTTTCAAAGACAGCCTCGTTCTGTTTAAGCGACTCCTTGCCGTCCCTCATTCGGAAAATGGGCAGGATTTTCATAAAAAACAACAGCCGCCTTACAAAATGACCCGCAAAAATGTCTGCCCGCGCCATAAAAACCGGCTGCCAACTCTTGATGCTCATAATGATGAGAGCATCCATAAGGGCATTCTGATGGTTGGGCGCAAAAATCACCGCGCCATCTTCGGGGATGTTTTCGAGTCCCATCGAATAGACGTTGCGATAGAAGATGTGATTGTGTACAAACTGCGGAAAAAGTTTCAACGCACCATACACAATGCTCGGATCTTCAAGATTATTGAATTTTATCGACATTGTTTACCGCTCTAATTCTACTTCAATTCATTCATTTTCACCACCTTGCGGCGTTTGCCTCGTCATTCCAAAGTGATTGTTTTTGTAACAAATCCCGTTCCCTCGGTGAAATTTTTGTTGATGCCGACGGGAAGTCTGCCGAGGAATGGCAGCGACCCCATAATCATCCGCGCCGACACTTCTCGCGCCGCCTTGCCGTCCTCGTAAGAGACCACAATAGCGGCGATTTTGTCCAAATTGCTAAACTTTGTCAGGCACAGCGGCGAATTGAAAACATCAAAAACCACAGTCTTTGACGCCGCCAAATTGTCAACAAATTTTGTCATTGCGGGCGTAGTTCCAAACGATGTCGGATATGCGTGTCCGCCGTGAAATGCAATTACAACTACATCATAATCAGCGAGTTTGGCGGCAATCGAATTAAACGAGGCTTCATTGGAAGTTTTGGCGATTGTCAGTACCGTCAACGAATCCACATATTGCCCCATAACAGCCTCAAACTCAGTGCAATTGGCATCCTTACCGATGGAAACGACGGCGATTTTCTTATTGTCCATCGCCCTCAGCGGCAACAAGTCGTTTTTATTAGCCGTTAATGTAACCGCATTTTCAAAAATCTTGCGTTCGAGCGCGGCGGCGTACTCCGTATTGAGGTCTTCATAAATATTTTCAATTTTAATGGGCTGATAATCAGGAAGTCCCATTTCAAATTTTGCCATCAAAATCTTCCTGCAACGACGGTCAATCTCCGCCTGCGAGATGCGCCCCGAATTGCGCGCCGCCAGCAACGCCTTATAAGCCTTCACTCCGTCGGGCGGCATCAGGAGCATATCAACACCAGCCTCAAAAGCCCTCACAGCCACTTCGCCGCCTTCAAAAGAACCGCTCACGCCTTTCATCGCGAGCGCGTCCGTGAAAACCAAACCTTTGAAACCGAGTTCAGTTTTCAGTAGTCCGTCAATAACATTCTTAGAAATGCTCGACGGCACTTTGTCGCCATGTTTTTCCAACGACGGCACAAATAGATGCCCCACCATCACGCCGGGCGCACCGTAATTAATAAGGTGTCGGTAAGGCACGAGTTCAAAGGTGTCGAGACGCGCCTTAGTATTGTTGATAACTGGCAACGCCTCGTGTGAATCCACTTCGGTATTGCCGTGTCCGGGAAAATGTTTTGCAGTGGTAAAAACGCCGTTCTGCCTCATTCCCAACATCATAGCGCATCCCTTACGCGCCACATTGAGCGGATTTGAACCAAAACTGCGGTTGGCAATGACAGTGTTTGCGGGGTTGTCGTAAATATCGACACTCGGCATGAAATCCATATTGACGCCCACACGACGACATTCGCGGCTGATTTCGGCACCAAGTTCGTAGATGATGCCGTCGTCGGAGATTGCGCCGAGGGCGAGGTTTCGGGGAAATTTAGGCACGCTGTCGAGCCTCATCGAAAGTCCCCATTCGCCGTCCTGTGCAATCATCAGCGGTACTTTGCTCCGCGCCTGAATCCTATTGACGAGAGCCGCCTGACGCGCCGGCCCGCCATAAAACATTATCACGCCGCCGATATGGCAGCTGTCGATGTCTTTTTCAAGCTTATTGAGGATGGCGTCGCCCGGCTTGGTCTTGCCTGTGAGCTCGAGCATTATCAACTGCCCCACCCTCTCGTCGGGCGTCATCGCCGCCATCAGCGAATCCACCCACGGATTCACCTTCGCAGTATCCGCATCCACCACGCACACCGCTCCCCCAGCCTCCTGAAACGGAGCCGTAAAGAACACCGTCAGTAGCATCAACGGTATGAAAATCAATGTTTTAAGAATGAATTTCATATAAATAATTATTTACAATGCAGCCGCACGTTTGGGATTAAAAAGAATATTTTTGAGGTTGGCCAAAATTCTATCAAAACCCTTGTCATGCAGTCTCTCCGAATAATTGGAAAAACCATTGAAAACTTCAATTTTTTCAGCCATTTCGTCCCTATCTGTCTGCAACCGAAGCAACATTGCACTTTCAAGGTTAAACAATGCATCGGCTTTTTGGGCAACCTGTTCTGTAATAGGGATTTCGCCCTTTGTCAAGGCTTCCAAATCCGAAACAGAAACACCTAATTTCTCTGCGGCATCCTTCATTGTTATCCCTGCAAACTCTATTTCGTCCGCAATAAGTTCTCCAGGGTGCGTGGGCAATGCTTTAATATTTTTTTCCATAATGATTGGTAATTTCCAAAAGGTTTAAAATTTTGATTCCATTATTGTCCTTGTCCCATTCACATATCAAACGATATTTGTCGTTAAGGCGAATGGAATATTTGTTTATTTGGCTTTTAAGTTCTTCAAAGTTCCACGAATTAGGAAACTTGCTCTCGATGCGTTCTAAGACATCAATTACTTTCTTGAACTTTTTCAGTATCTCTGACGGCAATCCATACTGATGAGCCAAATTATTAATATTCAAATCATTAGAAGACATCTGTTCCGCAATGTCTTTTAATTCGTCCGATATTATTTCGTATCTCATAGTGCAAAGATATTTGATTGCTATGATAAAAACAAAAGAAATTGCCCCAAATTTTTGTCAATTCAAAAATCCGGGGCAATATTAGTCTTGTAACGGTAACCGAAACGTCGCCGCTCTTACTTGCTCATATCGTGAAGCTGATAGATGTCGCCGCCGGCATTGACGATTTCGCGAGCCGAGAAGAAGAAGAAAATCTCGTTCAAAGCGTTCTCGTCGGAATCCGAACCGTGAACAGCGTTGTGCTGCACGCTCTCGGCGTATTTCTTGCGGATGGTGCCTTCCTCAGCCTTTGCGGGGTCGGTAGCGCCCATAAGTTTGCGCCACTCGGGCACGGCGTTCTCCTTTTCGAGTACGGCTGCGTAGATTGGGCCAGAAGTCATGAAGTCAACAAGTCCCTCAAAGAAAGGCTTGCCCTTGTGTACGTAGTAGAAGGCCTCTGCCTCGTTCCTCGAAAGCTGCAACTTCTTCATTGCCAAAATCTTGAATCCGTGGTCGTGTACATCCAAGAAGATGTTCTGTGCGTAGCCGTTCTTCACTGCATTCGGCTTAATCAGCATCAAAGTATGTTTTCCTGTCATTTTAATTTAGTAATTATATATTTTTTTAGTATCTTTGCGTTTTCAAATCGGGTGCAAAGATAACAAATTGTAACGAACTTATAAATATAAAGATGCAAATATTTTCAAAAAAAAATATCGAGGCAGCAAAAACCGACATCGAAGCCGCCAAAAAAGTGGTAATCACCGCCCACCTCAACCCCGACGGCGACGCGCTCGGCTCTACGTTGGCTCTATATAACTTCCTGAAAGACAAGAAGGAATGTCACGTCGTATATCCCAACAACATCCCCGACACATTCAAGTGGATGCCCGGATGCGGCGACATCATCATTTGGGACAACGAGCAAGCGCACCAAATCGTTGCGGAGGCAGATTTGATGTTTCTACTCGATTTCAACACCGCATCACGAGTCGATAAGATGCAAAAAATAGTGGAGGAATCGTCGGCGGTCAAGATTATGATAGACCACCACCCCAACCCGCAGGAAGGCCTCTGCAAACACGTATTCTCCGACCCCGAGGCTGCCGCCGCGAGCGAACTCGTGTACCTGTTCTGCAAGGAGTGCGGCTACGACCTCAGCATCGACTCGGCGCGCTGCCTATACACCGGCATCGTTACCGACACGGGCTGTTTCCAATTCAACTGCACCACGCAGCGCACATTCCAAGTGGCGGGACAGTTGGCGGCGTTTGGGTTTGACCGCTCCGAAATCATCCACCACATCTACGACAGTTATTCCGAAGGTCGAATGAGGCTCATGGGCTACGTCCTGAGCAAAAAAATGGTAGTATTCCCGCAATACCACGCCGCATACATCTCGCTCACCAAGGCGGAGGCCGACCAATTTGACTACCGCGTGGGCGACACCGAAGGCTTTGTAAACCTGCCATTGTGCATACAGGACGTGGAATTTTCGGCGTTCTTCATGGAGCGCGACGGCTTGATACGCTGTTCGTTCAGGAGCAAAGGCGATTTTAAGGTAAATACCATCGCCGAGCGTTACTTCAACGGCGGAGGCCACGACAACGCCGCCGGCGGCAAGAGTTACAAGCCATTGGAGGAAATCGTACAACGCTTCGTAAGCCTCCTGCCCAAAGTAACACGCCCACTCGTCAAAAAAGACAAAAGAAAAAAATGAAACCACACACCTTATTAATATTATTATTGACATTGACATTTGCGGCATCGTGCGGCAGCAAGGTAAAGCGCGACGACGGCACGGAGAAGAAGTATTCAATCTTCAATGAAAACCTCATCACCGCCAACAAGTATCTCGTAAAGGAGGATGCCGAACACATTGCACAATACGTCAAAAGGCGCAATTGGAAAATGACCGAAGGCGACGGCGGCATACAATATATGATGTGCGACTATGGCAAGGGCGACAGCATCTCAATCGCCCCAAAAATCGTTATGGACTACCGCGTGGAACTCTTGGACGGCACCATCTGTTACGACAGCCAG
>DGIK01000066.1 GCA_002393195.1 Bacteroidales bacterium UBA3824
CGCCTTGTGCTTGCTGTCAAAAAATCTTTCTCAAATATCGTCGCAATCTCTCTCGATTGCGGGTGCAAAGGTAAGAACTTTTTTGCGGTCTCACAAAATATTTTTGAAACTTTTTTCAATATTTTTTTCTTCAAACTGTTATATAGCGAGTTATGAGCATCACTTGTCATTGTCTAAAAACGTCAAAATCCATATTCCCCAACCAAATCTACAATAATCATCAAGTGGAACACTATAAAATTTGATAAATCCTCCTATTTTTCCATTGAAGATAGTTTGATTTTTGGATTCTGACTATATCAACTTTCCGTCATCTTCACAATCTTGTCAATATTGAGGCTGCGGGCTGACGCATCGATGATGTCCTTGTAGATGCCGCCTTGTTTATAAACCTCGTCGGGCTTGCCGCCTTGCTCCACACGTCCGGCATTGAGGGCGTATATCATCTCTGAATCAATGATTTGCGATATTGAGTGAGAGATTATAACCACGGTGCGGTTTTGTTTGATGGCATCGATGGCGTTTTTGATTTGTTCGGTGGCGATGGCGTCGAGGCTCGCCGTAGGTTCGTCGAGGAAGATGATGGGCGGATTTTTCAGGAACATACGGGCAATGGCGATACGCTGCTGCTGTCCACCAGAAAGGTCGGCGGCGTTGGTCTTGAAACCGTTGGGCATCTTCTCTATCATATCATAAATGTACGCCTTCTTGGCGGCGTCGCACACTTCCTCAAATGTGGCGTCGGGACGTCCGTAGCGAATGTTTTCTTCCACAGTGCCGTCAAAAATGTGATTTTTTTGAAGGACGAGACCGATATTTTCGCGGAGATATTGCGTATCCCACTCGCGGATGTCAACACCGTCTATGGTGATGGTGCCATTGTCAGGCTCGTAAAACTTGTCCAAAAGGTTGACCACAGTGCTTTTGCCCGCGCCAGAGAGCCCCACAAAGGCAGTAATCTTGCCGTGCGGGATACTCATATTGATGTCTGTCAACGCCTTGCAACCATTGGGATAGGTAAAATTAACGTGCGAAATCTCAATATCGCCGCGCACAGTTTCGGGCTTGTATGTGCCAGTCTGCTCCGCACTATCTTTGGCGTCAAGAATGTCAAAATAGCCCTCTGCATATATCAAAGCCTCATTGACATCATCATAAATACGGTGCAACTGACGGATGGGCGCAGTAACATTGGAAAAGAGCATTATATGATACATAATCTTGCCGATAGTCATCCCCGGATAGTCGGTGAGCACAAGATAAGCCGTCAATATAATGATGAACACAGTGCCTATCTGCTCCACAAAGGTCTTGATGCCGTCGTAAATGAAACTATATTTGCGGGTGCTCAACTGATTGTCGGTCAACTTGTTGATGACATCGGTCTGCTTGGTGTACTCTATCTCCTCGCGGTTGAACGATTTGATGACATTGATGCTCTGCAAAATGTTCATAATGCCGTTGCTCTTTGCCTCGCGATAATTGCGCATATTGGTACGCCAATTTTTGAGCTTGCCAGCCTGCAAGTACGTGACGTAGAAGTAGATAGGCACAATCGCCAACGCCGTGAGCCCGACGTAGAAATTGGCGGCAAACATCAACACCAACGCCAAAACCGCACTCGTGCCGAGGGGGAGAATGTCGATGAAAAAATTTTTTATCGTCATCGTGATGAAATCGACACCACGGTCGATGCGCGTCTGAACCTTGCCGGGCTTATTTTCGTCGCGGGTGAAAAAAGCGACCTTGAAGGTCAATACTTTTTTGATGACGACAGCCGCCAAGTCCTGGGAAATAAGCACTTTGATACGCTCGCCGTAATATTTTTGGACAAAATTGATGAGCAAAACGAGCAGCTCCTTGCCCAACAGAATCGCCGAAATCACCACCATTACGTAAGAAGCCTGGCTCCACTCAAAATGTTCGAGATGCAGAAGACGATTGACTTCATCGACTGTCTTGTCGAGCACCACGGCATTGACCTGAGCAGCCAGCGAACCAATGAAGGTCATCACCAACGTCAGGACAACGAGCCATTTGTAGGGTTTTACAAACGGCATTATCTTGATAAACAACTGTTTCAGCGACATAATATTACGGCATTAAAAACAAGAGGTTGTCAAAACTATAAGGCAGGCTGGCAGCCAGCAATCTTTCTTTTAGACAGCCTCTTGTCATATTATAATGTGTTATTTGAGCAACTCGTCGGCAAGAGCTTCGAGGGCTGCACGGTCGGCAGATTTGTATGCACCGCGTATCGTGGCTACTTTTTCGCAGACCTCAACATCCTTGAAGTCGGCGAGCATTTCGCGCATAATACGCGCCGCCTGAGGCGCCCACGAGCCGTTTTCGAGGAGGGCGATGCGACGTTTTTGGTAGTTTTTGATTTTGAGGTGATGGATGAAGTCAACCATCTTCGGGAACAGACCGCCGTCGTAAGTGGGCGCGGCGAGTACGATTTTGCCGTATTTGAAGGCGTCCTCAATGCCTTCTGCCCAGTCTTCCTCGCAAAGATTGGAGGTAGCCACCTTCGCCGCGCCCTTCTTGCGGAGGATGTCGGCGAGTGCCTCGGCTGCATTGCCCGTATTGCCGTGCATTGTACAATATGCAACGAAAACTCCCTCACTCTCAACATCATACGCGCTCCAAATTGTGTAGAGACGCAACGCCTCGGCGAGCATTTCGCCTTTGAGAATGGGACCGTGCAGAGGGCAGATGGTCTTGATGTCGAAGTTGGAGGCTTTTTTCAGCAACGCCTGCACCTGTGCGCCGTATTTGCCGCAGATGTTGAAGTAATAACGACGTGCCTCGCAAGCCCAGTCGTCCGCCTCCGCGTCATAAACTCCAAACTTACCGAAACCGTCAGCACTGAAAAGCACCTTGTCGAATTGGTCGTAGGTAACAATCACCTCTGGCCAATGCACCATCGGCGCGGTGGCAAACTGCAATGTGTGCTTGCCAAGTGCGAGGGTGTCGCCTTCCTTGACGGTCTGGATTTTGGAGGAGAAATCAACTTCCGGGAAATAGAGCGCGAGCATTTTGGCAGCTGCAGCCGAACATATTATCTTTGCATCTGGAAATTTTTCGGTGAAGGTGGCAAGGAGCGACGAATGGTCGGGCTCAACATGCTGCACCACAATGTAATCGGGCTTGCGTCCGGCGAGTGCTGCGTCAAGTTTTTGTAGCCACTGCTCGCCGCAACGGCTGTCGGTGGTGTCCATCACTGCTATCTTTTCGTCGATAATTACATACGAATTGTAGCACATACCTTCGGGCAGATAATACTGACCCTCAAATTGTTGTATTTCAAAATCTTCACAACCGATGTACGCAATGTCATTGGATACAGTGCGGTCAAGTTTGATTGATGATGCGTTTTCTGTCATTATCTTTTCGATTATTTAATGTTAATATTTAATGGCGTAAAGATATGACAAAAGTTTCAATTGGCAAAAAAAAGTTTTGCGACACCAATCCCGCCAAATTATTTTTTTACCTTCGGACAATTTCCGACAATCTCCACTTCCTTGACTTCCTGCAAAATAGTGTCTTTTCGAAACGTGATTATAGGCATCAAAGCCTCCCTGCCGAGCGGATTGCGCTGGTCGAATACGAAATTGCCTATGCTGTAATATACCGTCTTGCCTCGGATGGTGTCGATGTCCTGAATGACGTGGGGATGATGTCCAACTATTAAATCTGCACCGGCGGCAAAGAGGCGGGCGGCGTCGATGCGTTGAGATGGGTTTGGATTCTGTCGAAACTCTACGCCCCAATGCAACAATGCAACTATCCATGTGTCAGGATGTTGACTATGAAAATCTGAAATCGTCGGCAACAATTTTGGTATCGGGACGTTGGCGATGCCAGGTCCGGTGGCGGGGTTTACGTAGTTTTCGACAGTGAGGGCGCAGTCGTTGAAGATGGCAATTTCAATATCATTTTTTTGGATGATGGCAGGGGCAAGGCGGGCGCGGTCGTCGAGTCCGTAACCAATCGGCGTGAGACCAGCGGCGAGGATATTTTTATAAGTGTCGGCAAGTCCTGATTGTCCCTGATCCATAATGTGATTGTTGGCCATTGCGCAATGCGTGATGCCCACTTTGCGGAGGGCGACGGCGCAGGTATCGTCGGCGCGGAAAATATATTTTTTCATAAGCGGCGCGTCGATGTTGGTGATGGGACATTCGAGGTTGACGACGGTAAAATCGGCATTATGAAAAAAAGGCGACACGTCGCGGAATAGGTATTCCACGCCGTGCCGCTTGATGATAGGCGCGATGCCACGGTCGAGCAATACATCGCCCGCAAAGACGATGGTAACGCCGTCGTGGTCGCCGCTATTATCAACACCAGCCCCGCCGCACGCCGTATGGAGCAACAGGGCAAGTGTCATAATTATAATTATAAAAAACCTTAGCATCCCGAAGAATAAAGGAAGGTTTCGTCGGCTTCTATCTTATCGTCGATGAGCAACGGCGCAAACCATGTGGGCTGCGCGGGTGCTTTCTTTTCTTCGAGCATCTTCTGCCATTGTTCGTCGGTAAGGCGGTCGCCCATACCGCGCACAAATTCGTAATAACTGAATGTGGCGCCCGATGTCAAATAGAGGTGTCCGTTGCACTCCACCAATACAAAAATCTTGTTGGGCGTGCCGGTGGCTTCGTAGAGGATGCCCTGTTTGTCGCAACCGTGGATATTGCGAGTGAACACGTCGGCTACAACGGCTATGCTGCGGTCGGCTCCCTGTACAAAACTCCACGAATCAATGTATTCCAAGTCGGGATCAAGCACCGAAAGCGTAAACCATTCCATCGTGCTGCCAATATTGCGGATGAAATATACGTCTTCGCCGATGGGTTTGTGTTGAAGTTCGCATTGCGAAATGGTAATGCAACGATCCACCATTGAGAGGAGTTCGTTGGTGATGTTGTCAAACTTGCTGTCGCCGCCAATTTTTTTGACACCACCGGCAACATTGTTGATAGCCTCTTTGAGGGTCTCCCAAAACTTGATGTTGGGCTCTACAAAACCAACGGGTTCGGGCTCTGGCAATTCTTCGCCGCCACCACACTCCGCGCCCATCGGCTGCTCGGCGTAGAGGATTGCGTCGTGCTTCAACTCTGCCCAAGACGCAAGGGCTGAATTGAGGTTTTTGCACTCCCAGGCGGGCGTCTGCATGAAGCCGGGGTAGTCTTTCTGGGTGTTTTGCATTACCGTCAATACCTGCATCCACTTGTTGTAACTCGTCAGATTGTAATCCTTGAAATTGAACAATTCCGCCGACATCTGCTGGCGCGTCTTTGCAAAGTCGCCCCAAGATTTGGCGTTCTTGTCGGTGGAATCGAGAATGTTGCCGGCAGCCTTTACACCAAATGCATCGAATACGTCGAGGCCTGTCGGATATGCGCGGTCAGAATTTGGCTTGTCGTCGTACATACTGGCAATTACAAGATTGTCAGGCACATAACGCTGCGGCATAAAGTTGATTTTGTCGGGGTCGGACGCCTGCTGCTTGGGCTTGATGCGGTTGCAAGTCTTGAACTTTGCATCGATTTCGGCGAGTATCTTGCTGAAACTGTCGCCGAGAAGGTCGGAGAGTTTTTTGGAGGAGTAATTGTCGCGGATGTGCTGCGCAAGCCAAACGATAGACACGTTGTCAGGCTCGCCCATAAAGTAGGTGATGACATCGTTCATCTTCTCAAAGTCGGCGCGGCAACTTACTTTGTTGTAGAAATACGCAATCGCAATAGCCTTGGCAACGTCGTCGGGGTTGCTCTTTTCCATACTTGCGGTCTGAAACCACATCATCGCACGGAAAAAATTCTTGGCTGTTTCGTTGCGGGAGTAGTGTCCGCGAGGCTTAAAGAGGCTGTAATTGAAGTTGACTGAAGTGTTCAAAAATGGCGACGGAGCATCCTGAGCATTCATTATCAGGTTTATTTCCTTGTTGGCTACATCCACGCACGATTCGGGGAGTATGGGGTTCTTCTTGGGATTGAGGAGCTTGTAGGTGATTCCAAACAATGTGCGTGAAAAGTCGGCGAGATTCTTTTCCTTCTCGGTGGTGGCTTCCGCATACAGCGACGGCGAATACATCGCCTCGCTCAATTGGCTGAGCCTTTGGGTGAAGTAAGTGTTTTCGGAGAGTTTCAATGCGTACTCAAAGTACATGTGGAACGCCTGCAAGAAGAGGTCGGTGGTTACGAAATTTGGCACACAGTGATACTCGTTGTCTTCATAGACATTGAAGAGTTGCTCGTAGTTGGTGGTCTGGAAGGCGATGTTGTTGGTTGTGAGCATCTTCCAGAGTTTTGTGTTGTGATTGTCGAGCACAGGAAATTGGTATGCGTTGGTGCATTGGGTCGGGTCGGCGATTTTGTTGGCGTTGTAACGCTTTGCTGTGAGATCGGCAAGACGAGCATCTATTTTGTTGACAAAATCCTGCTCCTCGGCAGTGAGTTTTTCACGGCGCATCACGGCATCGTAGTTGTCGAACCATTCCTTCCAATACTGCTCTGTGAAGTCCTTGTCAAGACGGTCGTAACACAGGTCGTTGTACCACTCGGTGCGAGAGTTGAAGAATGTGTTGAGGTCGAAGTCCTTGAGCCAAAATCCGTGTGTGGCATATACGTATGCCTTCATAAAACGGAGTCTTTGGTACGACATCGATTCCACAGGTTCGGTGAGATCCACCGACTTTGGAAGAGGGGTTTTGCCGCTGAAAAACTCCTTGTCGGACATTTTGAGCGGCGGGAGATTTTGGGCTTCCTGCTGCGCGGCAGGTGCTTCGGCGGCAGTGGAATTGCCTGTATTGGCATTGTTGCCAGAATTTCCACCGCCACATCCTGCCAATACAGAGAGCGCAAGGCAGGGGATAAGGATTCTTTTCATAATAAATGACGTGTTAGTTGTTTTGATGGCAAAAATAAATATTATTTGGGAATATGCAATATAATTTTTTTCACTTCAAATAACACTCGAACTTCACCCCAAACCCCTTAATCCTGTACATCACATTCACAAGGGAATCGCCGCATCGCTCTGTGGAAACGATGCGGGCGGGCGTAGAATCACGTTCTATGCGGAAAGTCTCTATCGGACAGCCCAGCCGCGAACCAAGCCACAGCGGACGGATGAGCCTACCGTCATAGAGTTTGAAGATAAAAAGCCGCTTGTCTTCGTCGCGCCAATACCGAGTTTTTTTGATGACGCCCACAACGATTTCCGGCAGAGCGTCGCCATTGACATCGCCATAATCATAATGATACACAGGATGATGCAACCGCCAATCCGACAGCGTGTCGCCACTGTCGGCGATATGCAGGATGGCGGCAGTGGAATCACCTCCATCAACGAGCACCACGCGCCCAAAATCCGTGCGGCAAATTACCACGGAGTTTCGGGCGCACGATGTCAGGCTCAGGGCAATAATTGTTATAATGCCAACTAAACTAAAACGCATCTCTCGACAGATGGTTGCGCTCTGCGTTTTCCTTGGCACGCTGATTGACCACCGAAAGGTTCATATACGAAAGGCTGCCACGCGAAAGATCCACTTCGAGGTTGTCTTTCAGGTAGATATAACCCTTTGGCACGGCGTATTGATCCATATCCTGAAAACGGTCGCCTTGCATAATTTCCTCCATGATGATGTCTGCCATGCCAGCGTCAAAACGTTCAAAGACAAAGTCCAAGCCGCACAATTTGCCTTTGAAAAACGCAGCGTTTGCCAATATCAACGAATACGTGCGACCGTCGGCAAAACTCATCTCGTACTCAACATTGCCGATGGAATTGCGCTTGGCTTGCTTGGCTTTGATTGCTGCCTTGGTTACTTTCACAAACTCCTTCTCAGTCATTCCAAACTTGTAGTTGCCAAAAGCATCGGTGATTACAATTGGAGACTGCTCACACCTCGCGATGGCAGCCTTCAAATCGGCAACGTTGGAATTGGCATTTTGACCAGGCGCAACTCCCTGATTCGTCTGCTGCTGTGCATTTTGATTGACAGGTTGCTGATAGCCTTGATAGTTGTTGTTACCGCTCCTGCCCGGCGTGAAATTCTGCGCTGAAATCAGCCCCGCCTGCAACAACAAGGCGGCGATAATTATGATTTTTTTCATATTATTTAGGGTTCAATAGTTAACAATTACAAATTTTCGCCAAGATACAAAAAAAATTTTTTACTGGAGAAAAAAAATTTATAATTTTACAAACAAAATTTTATTTTAACCATCACAAAAGACAAAAAAATGAGAAAAGATTTCGGGGCAAAACCCCTACTCTACCCGATGCCGGTGCTGATAATCGGCACGTATGACGCCGACGGCAACGCCGACGCAATGAACGCCGCATGGGGCGGCATCGCCGACGACACAAAAATCAGCATCTGCCTCTCCCCCACCCACAAGACCGTCGCCAACCTCAAAGTAAAAGGCGCATTCACGGTGAGCGTTGCAACCGCCAAATATGTAGCCGAGTGCGACTATCTTGGCATCGAGAGCGGCAACAAGGAACCCAACAAAATCGGCAAGGCAGGTCTCCACACCGTAAAAGCACCCAACGTGGACGCACCAATGATTGAGGAACTGCCGATGTGCTTGGAATGTAAGGTAATCAGTTACGACGACGCCACCTGCCGTCTCCTCGGCGAAATCATCAACGTGAATGCCGACGAATCGGTATTAACCGCCGACGGCAAAATCGACGTTCAGAAACTTGAACCTATCACATTCGATTCGTCCAACCACGCCTATATCAAACTCGGCGAAAAGGTTGGCAATGCCTTCAAGGACGGCAGCAAATTCAAGAAATGAAACATTCGTACACAACGTCAGGTACTTGCGCAAAGATGATTACATTCGACAAAGACGAGAATGGCATCATCACCGACGTGGAATTTTATGGCGGCTGCAACGGCAACCTCAAAGCCATCTCAAAACTCGTGAACGGTATGCCAGCCGACCAAATTGCCAAAATACTCTCCGGCAACACCTGCGGCAACAAGCCAACTTCCTGCGCCGACCAACTCGCAAAAGCGGTTATGAGCGTATGAAACAAGGAAACGCCTTACGGCGTTTCTATAAAAACAAAAATTACCGTCAATTTTTCGTCAATTACCGTCAATTCTTTTTGGAGAGTTGACGGTAATTTTCATGTAATTGACGGTAATTTTCGTTTGGAGAGATTATGTGCCTTATTTCTTCGTCAATGCGACTTCCTCGGTTGGCATTTTAAGTTTGAGTGTAGTTTTGCCGGTCAGAGTGCCGCTGTACTGTGCGCCGCTGCCGT
This sequence comes from Bacteroidales bacterium UBA3824, assembly GCA_002393195.1. Lineage (GTDB taxonomy): Bacteria > Bacteroidota > Bacteroidia > Bacteroidales > UBA3824 > UBA3824. The sequence continues at coordinate 9,295 of DGIK01000066.1, forward strand.
CCTTGCCGCTGAATGTGCCCGCCGCCTCATCAAATGTATAGGCGATTGTGGCGGTCTGGAGCGTGAAGTCCTCGGTGTGTTTGGCGAGGGATTTCGTGTAGTAGTTGAGCGTCATTTCTGTCGTGGTGGATACTTTTAGGGTTACAGACTTGCCGTTGGCATCCGTGCCGCTCCATTCCGACGATGCAAATTCTTTGGCGGTCAGGTAGGCGACCTTGCCGGTAGGGTTGTCGGGCGTTGGGGTGGGCGTTGGTGCCGGCTCGTCGCCGCCGCTGCTACTGCTGCCGCAGGACATTGCCGAAAGGCAGATGAGGGCGGCGAATAATATTGTGATGATTTTTTTCATGGTTGTTGTTTCGTTTTTTATGTAGAGACGCGATTAATCGCGTCTCTACGGTGTGATGAATCAATTATTTTATCATTACCTTTTGCGTTTTTGCCACGGTCTTTACGATGTAGATGCCGGGGGCAGACATCGGGATTTCGATGCGGCTGTCGTCGGTTTTCATGGTCTTGACGAGGCGGCCGTTAATATCAACGATTTGAATATCGTGACCAGGATTCTCGATGACGATTGTGCGGTCAAACGACCAGATTTTCACGTTGGAGTTGATGGAGACTTCGGATGTCGGGGTGGTCGGGTCTTCGGGCGTGGCATCCTTGGTGAACGAGCCTACTATCTCGATGTCGTGGTCGGGCATGTTGGCGGGGATTTCGCTCCAGCCGCTGAATGTATGGCCTTCCTTGGCAGGTGCTTCGCGCGGAGTGATTGCCGAGCCGAGTTTCACGCGCTCCACTTCACCGTAGATTTCGCCGTCTATTTTGTAGGTGACGTTGTAGTAAGCCAACTCTTTGACGGTAACTTTGTACGATGTCTCGCAGCCGAGGTATTCCACTTTGATGGTCTGTTCGCCAATCTTGTTGGGTTCAAAGCCTGAAAGTTTGGCGTTTGTGAGGTTTGATTCGCCCTTGGAGCCGCCGTCGTAGGTAATGGTAATGATGCCGCCCTCTGCGGAGAACGAGTCGCCTTCCACGTACAAAACTTTTGGCAATGTGGTTACTGCGATTGATTGGGCGGGCTTTTCTACCACTTTGACCTCAAATGAGGTTTCGTTTTGCAGGTAAATGACAGAGAGCTTCTGCGTACCGAGTTTCATGGGGTCGTAGCCCGAAACTTTTGCCTGCGAGAGCGCAACTTTTTCGGATAGGTTGTTGGAATACGAAACCGTCAGCACGCCGCCATCAAGGTTGATTTTTTCGCCGATGCCGTACTCTGTTTTGGGCAGGGTGGTTACCTCGAGTTTGGTGATTGTCTTGGCCTTTACGTTGATTTCGTATGTGGTCTTCTTGTCGTAATAAGTTACTACAAGCACCTGATTGCCAACTTTTTCGGTGTCAAAGCCGGTGATTTCGGCATTGGAGAGGTCGATGATGTCGGTGGTCATGTTGTTGTAATCCACCTTGATAGTGCCGCCGGTGGTGGAGAGCGGTTCGCCTTGGATGTATTCGGTCTTTGGCAAGGCGTTCATGGCGATTGCGGCTACGGTCTTGTGAGCCTCATCGGGCATGTAGGTGAGGTAGCCGGGCGACGATTTGCCGCCGTCGATGTGGGCGTAGTCGGTGGAGACGTTCTTTTCGTTGTAAGTGCTGCCGAGACCGCCGACGAGTTTTTTGCAACCTTCAAAAAGTTTGTCGTCCTCGGTGTATTTGGTAGTCCAGCCGTCGCCAACAAAGATGGTTTCGAGTTTGTCGCAATAATAGCCCTTGTCCTCGTCCTTGTCATAATAGCCAAACATTCCCTTCATGCTTGTAACATTCTGAGTGTTGAAATTGGAGAGGTCGAGGCTCACGAGGTTTTTGCAACCTGCAAACATCAGCCCCATATCCTCCACATCCTCGGTGTTGAGGTATTCGAGCCCCTCGATTTCGGTGAGGTTGCGGCAATTGAAGAACCAGCCGTAGAGGGTGGTGGGGTGGACGTACTTGAAGTATTTCGGGAATACGACCTTCTCAATTTTCAGGGCTTTGTCAGACCAACCGGGGACTTCGGTGTCGAGGGGGTAGGCGGAGGTGGGGATGGCAGTACATGAGATATGAAATTGCAATACACCATTATTATTTAATGTCGCATAACCTTTTATTTCATTAATGTTTGTTAATTTATTTAGAACACAACCGCTCAATTGGTTAGTATTCTTGAACATATTGAGCTGTTTTTTCGGACTAATCCAATTTTGCTTGACTAACACACAACTTAAACTACTACAATTTTCAAACATAGAATTTGCACTTGCATATTTCATGTTGTTATCAAAACTTGTCAAATCAAGTTCCTTTAAACTTTTGCAATTATAAAACATTGAGTCTAAATAATCGCTAATCCTAGTAAAGGAGGATAAATCAATTTCTTTTAAATTGATACAATCGGCAAACATTGATGTCATACTTGGACTATTGGTAGAAAAACCGAAGGTACTCAAATCAAGTTTTTCAAGTTTCTTACAACCTTGAAACATGTATTTCATACTCCGACAATTCATTAAATTGAATACGGGGAATACAATTGTTGTTAAATTTTCGCAATTTTTGAACATATTATCCATATATTTTGTATCACCCTTCATCTTAACCCCGCTTAAATCAATTGTTTGTAACTTTTTACATCCCTCAAAAAGAGAACTTAAATTACCAACCTGAACATTAAAATTTGATAAGTCCAATTGTTGAAGATTTGAACAACCACTGAACATGTAAGACATACCTACACTGTATTTTGTACTAAAAATAAAACTGCTCAAATCAAGGGTTGTTAGGTTGGAGCATCCACTGAACATGTAAGACATAGCGGTAACGTTTTCTGTATGTAAACCGCTCAAATCAAGAGATGTAAGATTGTAGCATCCACTGAATATGTGAGACATATTGGTAACGTTTTCTGTATTTAAATTGCTCAAATCAAGATCGGTTAGACTGCTACAGCCACTGAACATATAGCCCATATCCCTCACGTTTTCAGTATTCAAATTGCTCAAATCAAGATCGGTTAGACTGCTACAGCCACTGAACACAGAGGACATATCATAAACTTTTGCAGTGTTGAAACTGCTTAGGTCGAGGCTCGTGAGGCTCCGGCAATCACAGAACATAACCTCCATATCCATAACATTTTCAGTGTTGAAATTGCTTAGGTCAAGGCTCGTGAGGCTTTCGCAATGATAGAACATATATGACATATTCGTAACGTTTGCAGTGTTGAAACTGCTTAGGTCAAGGCTTGTGAGGCTGCTGCAATTTTCGAACATACCTGACATATTCGTAACATTTGCGGTGTTGAAACTGCTCAGGTCAATACTTGTAAGACTGCTACAGCCTCTGAACATTGCTTGCATATTGTTGACATTCTTAGTGTTGAAATTACTCAAATCAAGACTATTGAGATTGGTACACATCAAAAACATACCTCCCATTGTCGCAACATCTTCGGTATTAAGGTTGTCTTTCATACCTTCAATTTTTGTTAATTTTACACAATCTTTGAACCAGTAACCGCAGGTTGTCGGTTTGTAGTCTTTAAAGGATGGCGAAAATATAACCTTTATGATTTTGGATTTTATATCTATCCAATTGTCTTTTTCCCAATATAAGCCATTCTCAATTTTACGAAGACCATACGCCCCTTCTGGCTTATTTGTATCATACCGAAGCGTCAATGTGCTGTCATTCTCGTCAAACACCGCATACGCCTCCTGCGCCCACACCTTGCCCGCAAACATCACCATCATCACCAATACCATTGCCAATACTCCGAAAAATTTGTTTGTCTTCATGATTTTAAAGAATTAAATGTTTAACAATGCAGAAGGGCATCATTCGAGTACGGACACAAAAAAACGTGGTCGTTTTTGTGCGTCATATTTACTACGAGGTCGTGGAATTACCTTTGGAACAATATAACACACAACAGACCACGCCAAATCGATAGGCGTGGCAGTTGTGCATGTAATCGTTCCATTGAAATTTTCCACGTTTCGTAGTAGATTACTGCACAATGCCAATCTAAATTCACTTTTGTAGTCAGGTAGGTGGCGTGGGTCCTTTGCCACCTACCTGACGCTGCAAAAATGTGAATAAATTTTAATATGTGCAAATAAAAATGAAAGTTTTTTTGAAGATTTTTTCGTAAGGTTAGATAATGGATTGAGTTTCAGATACTACCACCCAATCACAATTCATTGATTTCTTCGGCGGACAATCCTGTGGAAGCCATAATTATATCGACGGCAACATTGGAGGCTTTCAGGGACTTTGCTATGGCAAAACGCTCTGCGGCTCTGCCTTCCGCCTCGCCTTCTGCTCTGCCTTCCGCACGTCCTTTTGCGATGCCTCTTGCTTCGCCTTTTATCTCGGCAAATTCTATCGTACTGTAATAGTCGCGATAGTCTTTGAGGCTGTCGCGGTAAGCAAGGAGTTCGGAGCTATTATATTTGGAGATTTCTGCGAGGTTGAACAGCTTTTTGAAAATCGCCTCTCGCAAAA
>DGIK01000006.1 GCA_002393195.1 Bacteroidales bacterium UBA3824
CCTCATCCGTTGGGGATGGTTCTATAATCCAAGCCGTTTAGAGCAGTTGAAACAGCACGGCGCAGAAAAATTTACAAATAATTGGGATAACCAATACCTTAATACCGAATATCCGATTTCTGCCCCTGACAAAACGTCATTCGACACTTACAAACCCGGACACGAGTACATCCCATACTATCAGACACTACTTGACGAAATCCCTGCACTCGGTAGCGGCAACTGCGCCAATACCAACACCTCAGCGCGCACCGGCTTCAATAACGTAAGACCTGTTGTCGATTTAGGAATCAAATATCCACAATCTACTAACGTCAAGGGCATCAGTGTTACAGGACCAGAATATCTGGATTTCCCCGAATCTGGCGAGCCGAGGATAGACCCAAATTTGTTCTCAATTTACGGTATCCGCAACAACAATGCTAAATTTGATATTGCACAAGACCAAGTAACTTTTGAAATCAAAGAACTGAAATGTGCGTATTGCAAAGTTTTGGTGACATACAACGAAGACGAAAACAAATACTATTCAGTTGTAACAATCAAGAACAGCAATATAAAATCTATCGCAGTAACATCTATGCCAAAAACGACCGAATATGTATATGTGGTAGGCTACGAAAGCGACCAAGCATTTTCGACAGATGGCATCGAGATTACTGCAACATTCGCTGACGGTTCCACCACAACAATAGACAACAACAATTTCAGTTTCGATAAAGTAAAGTGTGTGCCTGGTAAACAAGACATAATCATCACATACAACGGCAACACTGATGTAACAACTTTTGTGACAGTAAACGTATCATCCTTTACTGTTAAAGAAGGTCAATTGCCGTGGATAGGTCAATTGGGTGCAGATGTCAATACACCATTCTATAATGTATTTACTTCTGATGTTCAAATTACTCCAGGCGAAACAAAAACAATATCCTTTGTTCAACATACATCGGGAACCAAGCTTTGGCACGGTGCAAATTGCTTCCTGTTTAGAAGAGATAGAACAGAAGAGTATGCAGGTTTTACGTTGAACCAGCGTGGATGGAGTATTGGCGGTTGCACAGTAACAAAAACAACAACAAGAGACTTCGAGGATGAATCTGACGATTATGCTTGGCTGTTTGACGGGGCGAAGGTAGTGCTTTCAATCACCAACAACGGAGACAACACAGCCAAGATAGTATTGGATTTCACGTTGGCAGATTTGTCAACAGTACACACGGAATACGATATAACTCAAATTGATTCCGACGACTTGTACATTACTATGTCTTGTGAGGGTGCCTACATCGTCTTTGAGTAACATCAATTCCATTTTAATTAGAACACTTTTAGCGGCATTGTTGGCAATGTAATTTCACCAATGATGCCGCTATTTGTTGAAAATCAACCGCAACTTTTTTTGCACAATCCAAAACCATATTTTATCTTTGCAACGGACTTAAAACAGTTAAGTTATGAGAATAATCACCAAAACAACAATTAAGCAATACATTGAGCGTAATCCTCAATCCAAAACCGCGCTATCGGAATGGATTGAGAAAACGGAGGAGGCAGAATGGCATAGTTTGGCGGACATCAAACAAACTTTCAATTCTGTAGATTATGTTGGAAATCAACATTATGTATTCAACATAAAAGGCAACGACTACCGTTTGGTGGTTGTCATACAATTTACTCCACAATACGTATTTGTACGTTTTATAGGCACGCACGCCGAATACGACAGAATTAAGGACATCAAAAAAGTTTAATATTATGACAGAAATAAAAAACGAAATAGAATTTAAAGTTGCAGTTGATCGCATTGAAGAACTTTTGCCGCAGACGTGGGGAGATGACGTTCCCGAAGATTCTCCGGCAAAGATAGAACTTGCGCTATTGTCCGGACTTGTGGCTGATTATGAGGATAAATATGTTCATATAGAGCCGCCCACACTCCTCGACATCATCAAACTCCGTATGTACGAAATGGGACTCAATCGCAAATCGCTCGCGTCATTGTTGGGTACAACAGACAACAGCGTGGATAATATTATCAGCGGCAAAAAAGAGCCGTCGCTTTCTCTCGCCCGCACCATCAGCCAAAAACTAAACATCGCACCCGAAGTGGTGTTGGGTGTGTAGAAATCACTTACTTCAACCACTTGCGCCTATCCCACATACACGCTCTCCTTGGGGTACATATAGTTGAGCGACTTGACGGGGGTGAAGAAGGCTTTTACCAATGTCAACGCGCCGACTCTGCCGAGGAACATCAGGAGCGAGAGCATAAGTTTGCTACTGTTGGAGATGTCGCCGGTAATGCCCATACTGAGGCCGCAGGTACAGTAGGCAGAGACGGTCTCAAAAAACATCGACAATACGTTGACATTCTTGTTGCCGTCCTCAAAAATAGACATCAGGAACGTGCCTAATCCAATGAAAATCAACGAAATAATGATGACTGCAAACGCAAGGCGGATGGTGCGGTTGGCGATTTTGCGGCGAAAAATCTCCACGCGGTCTTTGCCTTGAATGATGCTCACAACGTCCAAAACCGCAATGCCAAATGTCGTGGTCTTGATGCCGCCGCCAGTGGAGATTGGCGACGCACCTATCCACATCTGACAGATAATGAGCAATATAGTAGAGATCCTCATTGTCTCGATGCCAACATCATTGAACCCCGCAGACCTCGGCATCACAGCGTAATAAAACGAATCCACCAACTTGTGCCAAAATCCGTCGTGATGGACGAGGGTGTTGTTGCGCTCCAAAACGAAAAACAGCAACGTGCCAATCACAAAAATCACCGTGGAAACTATTGCGGCGAGTTTTGTATTGACGTTGATGAGCCTCGGCTGATGGATGAATTTCTTGTGATCCCACAGGACGCGCTTGATATTGACCAAACGGTTATAAATGAAATTTTGGAGGTTGATAAGAATAGGAAAGCCAACGCCGCCGAGGATTGCCAAAGTGGAGATTATTATTTTTAAGGTGTAATTATGGAAAATTGCCGGATCGGTCATACTGCCGGGAATTGTTGTAAAGCCAGCATTACAAAATGCCGAGATTGCATTGAAAATCGAAAAATAAATCCTGTCGTTGGTTGTGGGGAACGTATCACAATAATCAACGCAGAAAAAGATGGCAATCGCGCCACCAATTTCGATTGTAAATGTGTAGATTACGATAGTGAGAATCATTTTCAGAGCCGACACCATACCCTCCGAGCCGACCATATTGCCAAGCATCGCGTCCGCCTTGAATGAACTCGTATCCTTGAAAAAATATGCAATGAAACACGTGAAAGTCATCACGCCCAATCCGCCTATCTGCAAGAGTACCAACAAGATACCTTGACCAAAAGACGTCAATAGTTCGCCCGCGTCGATACATTGGAGTCCGGTGATGCTCGTTGCACTCGTCGCCATAAAAAGGCAATCGACAAACGAGATTTTTTGGACGGCGGCATTTGGGAGTTTCAACAAGCCCGCACCAACAAAAATTATCACAAAAAAACTCAATGCAAACAACGCCTCGGGACGGATTTTGGAAATCAGGATGCCAAATGTGTTTTTGGAAATCTCAATGAAGAATGTCGTCAAAATGAGGAGATACACCAAATCGGGACTCGTCAGGAAACGATACAAAATGCCGTGAGAACCAACAACGGCATCTAACCCAAAATTTACGTTGAACAGATATACAATCAACAGTACAAAAAGTACAATCCTTATTACAAACATATAAATCTTCTGTCCACGACCACGGTTTTTGAGGATGCCGGGCATTTTGGTGGAAAAGAAGATGAAATAAAACACCAAATAGGCGTAATAGACGCTGTGCAGGGCGGATGTGTCGGTGGTGTCGCTCAGGAAACCAATTTCGTAAATCGCCACAAAAAATATCAAAATCGTGGTATAGAACAATGTCTTGTCTATGATTGTCCTAAGCCGCGAACTTTGGTACTTCGTGAGTCCGTCCTTAAAAAGTTTCTTGTATATGTCTTTCAGAAAATCAAGCACTTTGCTTCAAAAAAAGTTATTTGATGCCGGGTGAACTTTGATATTGTTTGCGGGCGCGGTCGTTGCGCCAAGTGCGGTACGCCGCGTCAAATTTCGGTTGGAAATTTTCGGTGGGCGAGGGCGCGGGATTCATATTGATGAGGCTTTCGGGGCTTATCAAATAATACGTCGGATAGGCGCGGACGTTGTATTTGCGCAGCATTTCCTTGTTGCCGTTGTACCAATAGACAGGGAGTTCGAGTTCGGGGTCCGATTCCACAAATTCCTTGTATTCGTCGCGGCTACTCGACACAAATACAATCACAATATCCAAAATGCCCGGCGGAAAATCTTGCCGTATGCCCTTGATGAGTTCCAAGTCGCTGAGCGCGGTGTAACTATCAGGATTGAAGAACATTACGTATGCAAATTTACCTGCAAAATCATACAAACTTTTCTTTTCGCCGTTGATGTCGGAGAGGTCGAGTTGAGGCGCGGCGTGTCCAATCAACAATGTGGAAAATTCCGTGGAAAGCGTGGAAGCCATCGCCCTGAAATTCTTGTTTTGACAATACGATGCCACCGAATCGGCGAGCGAAATGAGGGTTTCTTTGGGAATGGTGTCGGTGTAATAAGCATCCTTCATACCCTTGATAATCATATAGTCAGCCAAATCTGCGGAGGCGATTTTTGTCTCGGCGGCTATGGAGCGTTTGAGCGAATGGTAACTCTTGTCCTCGATAGCCTGACGCTTGTCGTCGTGGGCGGCAAAATGATGCTTGAAATTTGCAAACATATTCGGGAACATTTCGTCAAAGAGTTCGCAGTAAGCCGGATTGCGGTAGAGGACGTCCTTGCCCGTGAAATATTCCTTGACAATAATGTCGCGGTTGCGGTGGTAGGCGATGTGGTCGAGCATTGCAAACCGATACTTCATATAATTGGCAAAGTACGGATTATCTTTGGGATAACGTGCTGATATTATGGATTCTACACTATCAACAATCGCTTTTGTAACGCTGAATTTTGCGGTGATGATACGATTGAGGGCATTGCGGTAATTTTGGTCAAAAGCCTGTATCAACATATTGAGGTCGTCCTTGGGCGCGTCGATGAGTTTGGGGTAAAATTCGTATTTCCTGAAAAACGGGTTCAACTCGTCTTGCGGCTCAATTTTTTGTTTTTCAGGCAACACAATCCGCTGTCTGCCATTGGGTTGTAGATATATCATACACTTAAACACAGAAAGGTCGATGTACGCCTGAGTGATGTTTTTGACGGGCGCATTGAAAGTAAAATTGCCTTCCTTATCGACTACGGCGGTGGCAATCGGCGTTTCGTGGCGCGTGATGTAATCGTCGATGGCATACATCGTGAGGGTGTCGCCGGCGTAGGTCTTTGCGTTGCCGATTACGACATCCGTCTGCGATTGCGCCGTAAGCCACACCGACAACAACATTATGATTGTCAATAAAATACGTTTCATTTTCTTATGTTTTTGTCGCTACGCGACAGATTTTTAGTCGCTACGCGAGAAATACCACAAATCTTTACAAATATTACAAATCTATACAAACCTTAAAAAAATTTGAAAGATTTGTAAAGATTTGTAAGATTTCTGTCCGCAAGGACACTCCATAATTAAATTGTCCGCAAGGACAATCCCTGAATCACACACGTTTCCTCAGCACAACGCCCGGTTTGAAGACATCGACGGTCTCAGTGTAGCCGAGTTTTTGGGTGAGTTTTACGGCGTCGTCAACCGTGATGGCAACATCGGCGGTCTTCAACACAAATTTTGTAACGCCCACCTGAATCGTGTCTCCGTCCTTGAGTTTCAGGGGCTTGTCGTCGAGACGCGTGGTGTCGCCGTTGATGTAAGTGCCGTTCATCGACGGCTTGCCCTGCACCTCGGCGTTGTCGGCGATGAGGTACTCATATTGATTGCGGTCGTTGATGCGGACGACGAGCACGGCATGGTTGCGGCTGACGTACATATCGTCGGCAACGGGAATGTCGGGCTTGTTGGTCGAGGCGACGCGCCCTATGCGGTTTTTGCCGGTGTGGAGTTCGTAACTTGCTGTCTCCTTGCCCTCTGTGTGCAGAATGAGCCATCCGGCGGGTTGATTTTCCATTGTTGTAAGATGTTAGTGTGTTATACGCTAAGTGCGAAATTATAAATAAAAACGTACTTGGCAAAAGTTTTTTGCAATTATATGAAAAATTATGTGTAATTTTACGACTTCAAACTAAAAGACACTTATTAAAATGAGTTTTACATTATTGAGTTACGCTACGTTGAGCGATGCGTTGCGCGAATGGTTTGGGGTCAACATCCCCCTGCCAGTGCAGACGTATGGATTTTTTGTGGCAATGGCGTTCCTCGTGGGCGCGTTGATAATGAATCTTGAATACAAACGCAAGGAGCGGCTTGGTCAGGTGGGCGCGATTTACAAGGTGGTTACCGTCGGCGAAAAGCCAACGGCAAAGGACATCATCATCTCCTTTGTAATCGCCTTTCTGATTGGCTACAAATTGGTGGACATCATACTGAATTACAGGGAGTTTGCCTCCAACGCGCAAGATTTTCTCATATCGGGGCGCGGCTGTTGGTGGGGCGGTCTCCTCGTGGGCGCAGCGTCGGCATATTTCACTTGGCGCGACAAAAATAAACGCGCTCTCCCGAAGCCCAAACAAGTGATACTCAGGACAATGCCACATCAGATGGCGGGCAACCTGTTGGTAGTAACGGGCATTTTTGGACTGTTGGGCGCAAAGTTGTTCCACAATTTTGAAAATTGGGACAGGTTTGTTGCCGACCCGATTGGCGAACTGACATCTTTCAGCGGTCTGACGTTCTTTGGCGGCCTGATTGTGGGCGGTTTTGCCGGCGCGTGGTATCTTAGGAAAAACAATTTGAGTAGTTTTCATACCCTCGACTGCGCGGCGTGCGGCATTCCTGTCGGCTATGCGATGGGGCGCGTTGGCTGTCAACTTTCGGGCGACGGCTGTTGGGGCATCGAAAACACGTCAGAATGTCCGTCGTGGCTGCCAGATTGGGCGTGGGCGTCAACGTTCCCAAACAACGTAATCAATTCGGGTCCAAAAATCGAGGGCTGCGACGGCGAGCATTGCCACGAACTTGCAACCGCAGTGTTCCCAACATCGTTGTATGAAACATTGATGATGCTGACAATCTTTGCGTTATGCTTCTTCTGGCTCAACAAAAAGGTGAAATTGCCGGGAATGTTGTTTGGCATTTACCTGTCGTTGCAAGGCGTTGAAAGGCTGTTGATAGAGAGCATCAGGGTCAACAACAAATTTCACGTCCTCGGTATGGAAGTTACTCAGGCTCAAATGATTGCAACAGGCTTGATAATTGCCGGCGGCGTCATTATCTACCTGACGTGGAGGTTCCGCGACAAGATTGCCGAAATGAGCAAGTACGTGGAGAAAAAACCAAACATCAAGGCAGAGATTGTGGATAGCATAGATTAATGAAAGTTGCGCTCGTCATATTGAATTGGAACGGCGAAGGACTTTTGAAAGAGTATTTGCCGACGGTTTTGGAGCATTGTGGCAATGGTTTTACGGATGTAATTGTTGCCGACAACTGTTCCACGGACGCTTCAATGCAGGTAATGGCTACGGAGTTTGCGGGCGTTAGGACAATTGTACTTGACAAAAACTACGGTTTTGCGGAAGGTTACAATCGGGCGTTGGCGGAGTTGGACGGTTATGATTATTACGTGCTGTGCAACAGCGACATAATGCTAAAATCCGATGCCGTGTCACCAATTGTGAAGATGATGGAGGGTGACGGCAATATTGCAGTTGCAGCCCCAAAAATAAAATCCTTGCGGCAACCCGAAATGTTTGAGTACGCGGGCGCGGCGGGCGGTTTCATCGACAAATATGGGTTTCCGTTTTGTCGTGGCAGGATTATTGACACTGTGGAGCGCGACGACGGACAATATGACCAAGACATTGAAACATTTTGGGCGTCGGGTGCGTTTATGGTGGTAAGGGCTGACGTTTACAGAAAGTTGGGCGGACTGGACTCTAAGTTTTTTGCGCACATGGAGGAGATAGATTTTTGTTGGCGCGTCAAAAACAGCGGCTACAAAGTGGCATTTTGCCACGAATCGGAAGTATTTCACCTCGGCGGCGCAACGCTCAATCAAGGCAGCCCGCGCAAACTGTTCCTCAACTACCGCAACTCGCTGTGGATGATGATGAAAAACTTGCCAACAAGTTGCCTGATATTCAGGATTTGGGCGCGGATGGTTTTGGACGGAATGTCGGCGATGGTGTACTTGTTGCAACTAAAACCAAAATATTTTTGGGCTGTTGTGAGGGCGCATTTTGTGTTTTATGGCAACATCCCGCGACTCGCACGGCAGCGCAAGGAGTTGCCGAAAGCATCGCAAAAAATCCCCGCCGGAATGTTGGACGGCAGCATTGTGTGGCGGTACTATATTAATAAGTGTAAAACATTTGACAAACTGTGGCAGAAGACAAAAAGATAGTTATAATTCCTACTTACAAGGAAAAGGAAAACATCGAGGCTATCATCCGCGTGGTGATGGCTTTGGATGGCGGTTTCAACGTGCTTATAATTGAGGACAATTCGCCCGACGGCACGGCAGACATAGTGCGCTCGCTGATGCCGGAATTTGCGGGGCGACTTTTTATGATTGAACGTCCGGGCAAACTCGGTCTCGGCACGGCATACATCACCGGCTTCAAATGGTCGTTGGAACAGGGATATGAATACATTTTTGAGATGGACGCCGATTTTTCGCACCCTCCGCAAGATTTGATTAATCTTTATAACGCCTGCGCTGTCGATGGCTACGATATGGCTATCGGCAGCCGCTACATTTCGGGAGTCAATGTCGTCAATTGGCCGCTTGGGCGCGTATTGATGTCGTATTTTGGGTCGATGTACGTGCGTATTATAACAAGAATGAAAATAATGGACACCACGGCGGGCTTCAAATGTTACACTCGCAAAGTGTTGGAAGCCATCGACTTCGACGACATCCGTATGAAAGGTTATGGTTTCCAAATCGAAATGAAATTCACCGCTTGGAAAAAGAAATTCAAAATCAAGGAAGTGCCCATCATCTTCACCGACCGCAAACAAGGCTCGTCCAAAATGAGTAGCGGAATATTCGGCGAGGCAGTGTGGGGCGTGCTTAAAATGAAAGTGAGGAGTTGGTTCAAGAAATATTAGAGGTGTCATTACACCTCCTCCAACTTCACCAAATCGCCGCCCTTGAATATCATCACAATCTTGTGCAACTTTGAATTTGAAATCATCTTAACAATCTTGCTGTCAGCGGCATAGAAGTCCAACTGCGCTTTGGCGGCGACAAAGGCATCGTCTTCGTCTTTGGGTTCGCAGTTGGTTTTAAGATACTTAAACTCAGCGAGATAGCAATGATTAACGAAATCAAACCTCGTGTCGGGCATCAGGAAAATATCGCCGTAGCCGTGATTTAGTTCGATTTCGGGGTGCATAAGGTAATACGGATTCATCGCCAAATATGCCATAAAAAAGCCTTGGATTGTCCGCTCGCCTTCAATTGTGTTGCGGTTGACTGAGGCATTTTTGTAAGCCTGAGCGATGTACGTGAACATTTCCTTATAATCTCCATCAAGCGCAGCATTGTCGAAAGTTAAGTTCAGTTCGTTGATGTTGACAGGCAAATATTTGTCGTATTCTTCCTGCAAGTACCTGTAATACTGCGTTCTGACATTATTATTGGGAATAGAAAGTATCGCGCTCAAACCCCTCGTTCCCGAAATAGTCAACATTCCATAATAGTAAAGCAAACTTGTAAAATTTTCAAACTTCACCACCGACGACGCAGGGAAATGGGTATTGATTTTTTCGTAAATGAAGCCCTGTTCGATGATTTTTTTGATAATCGAATCGCGGAAATTGTTGTCCTTCTCCAAACGGATAAGATGGTCGAGTTTGGCGTAGTCAATCATCGCATTTGGCACGTACATATCGTCGGGAAAATCTCCACGTTGGATATACTCTCCCAAATATTTCAACGTCATCATTCCGTTGAACATCTTCGGTTCGCCATTAACAAAACTATCCACCGAAAAACAATAATTGTCGCACCAAGGTTTGAGTGTTTCAACTAATTTTTGCGTTGTAGTTTCAGGCTCGCCTTTTATCAAACCAACTGAAATATAGTAGTTTACCATCTCATAGACATCGTTTTCCGAAAAACCAAACATTTGGTTGAATTGCTTGTCGAGCGATGCGTATTCGGCGATGTTAAAACCGCTTGTCAAGTCGTCCAAGGTAACAGGCGAAACGCCTGTTATGAAAATCCTCTCAAAATTTCCCTTGAACTTTTTGAAAATATCACGATAAAAACCCTCGCCGTGAGTGATTGATTTATAGACATTTTCGCCCTTCAACGACCAAACCGTATTTGTGAAATTATCATACTCGTCGAGAATAAGGTAAAGATGGTTGCCGTATGCTTTGGCACGTTCAGCAATCATATTGATTTTTTCGGACGTTAGTTTTTCGTTTTTGATTTCGGCGGCAAATCCGGGATAGTACATATCCTCATATTTCATTGCAAACATATCAAGTCGGTTGTTGCAATAAACATAAAAACTATCTTTCAACTTGTCGTATTCGTTCAACACCTGCGAAAAATCAAGCGTCAGCACCTGATAATAATTTCGCCATTGCGTAGGGTGTTCGTGGACGTACAATCCGCCAAAAAGCGCGTCAAAATTGTCCTTCTCCTTGATGTCGTAATAATACTCCAACATACTGAGAAACAGACTTTTGCCAAACCGCCTCGGCCTAACAACCAACATATAACTACTATCCATCTCGATTTTATCAAGGTACATAGTTTTATCGACGTAATAATAATTCTCACGTCGTATGCGTCCAAAATCATTGATGCCCTGCGGCAAAAGTTTTATGCTCTGTTCCATAGCGAAAAAGTTTTCGACAAAGTTATGAAAAATTTTGTGTAAAAAGTTTTTTTGTTTCGAAAAAACTTTTTTAAATTTGCGGTGTTTAATTCCAATGAAGCCCTCGAGCTGATGCGGATGAGGACAGACTTATAAAATAAAGGCGTTACTTACGCTTTGTTTTGACTTGTTGAAATCTTGCAAATTCCGAATCCTGTCATTACAAAGCAACACAGTAATGCCCTCGGGTATGTATCATAGCAAATCCATACGGGTTTTGTTGTATATACATAATGCGTGGGCTTTGAGTGTTGCTCGTTTCTGA
>DGIK01000041.1 GCA_002393195.1 Bacteroidales bacterium UBA3824
CAGAAGTCGCTCATACCGGGGCCGTTGATTACTGCACCGCGAAGGATGTTTTTGCCTTTTTTGAGGGTGATGCGCTTAGATACGCAATCGTCCATCACCATACGGCGGTCGCCCGAAAGGATTACCGCTTCCTCGTCGTTGAGCCACCACATCGAAGCCGAGTTGGAGCCCACTGCAAGGCGCACGTTGGGGATGTCTTGTTCACAATTGATGACCGTAACTGCGTGGAAGATAATGCCGTAGCGGGTCTTGTTGTTGCCGGTTGCAAAACGGTAGAGTTTTACATTGAAGAGTTTGCTGTCGTAGGCGTGCCATACGAGGGTCTCCTTGGCGGGTACGGGGTCGGGGAATTTGAAACCCATCGGCGGACGTTGACCGTCAAATTTTACCTCCGGCTCTTTGAGGACTGTCGCCTTCACTTTCTCGCCGTTTTTGGGGATTGTCTTGAATTGGTTGGGGTAGTACTCCTTGGTGAGTTGTTCGCGGATGTAACTGTCCACAAACACTGTGTTGCCACGGTTTGGACGTCCGATGGGGTCGAGTAACAGCCAACGTCCGATGAAGCCGTCTTCGTTGGGGCGGGCGGGCGTTTGGGACGCCGGTACAAAATAGTTGTCGATGCTCGGCGAGGGCGGCACTTGCTGTTGCGGCTGTGCGTTCCTGTTCTGCGCCGAAAGTGTAAATGCTTGACCTACAAGCATCGCGATTACAATCGAAACTTTCAAATTGCTTCTCATACTTAACTTATTATTAAAATTTGAGGTTAGAAATAGTAGTGTCTTCATTTATATTTGACAACCTATTTTAATGTTGGTTTAATGTTGAATGAAGATTTTTTTTATTTTTTTTCAATGAAGGAAGGGAAGTTTGCGGGGGATTATATAGAAAAATTACCGCCAAAATAATGACTCCACGTTAAAAAGTGAGACACTGTCTCACATTTTGGAAACGCCAAGTAAACTGAGTGTATTCGGTGTCAGTTTCTGATGGTAATATATTGATTTTTTTATTTAAAAACGTTTGGATTGTTAATTATTGCATTTCGCATAATATCTATGCTTTGTTGAATATATTTTTCAAATTTTGCATTATTAACAAATGCTCTATGTTTGTTAATGTTGCTTGTATCATCCTCTGTTAAAGGATGAACAATGTTATATTTTAAAACACTATTCCGCAATCATACTGAAATTCAACCTTTTTTGACAGATTGTTGGTTTCTGTGACTTTGCCGTCAATGATTGTTATTTCAACAACTTCACGGACAAGTCCCTCCCAATCGTTCCAATAACAATAGGAAACGTAATAATCATTTCCATTTTGGGTTATTTTGAGTTGGACATCATATTTTGATGCGTCTATTGGCATTATCCAAAATCTACCCTGTCCAAACGAATGAACATTCTGAAAATCTTGTTTGTCGAAAATAAATTGCCTGTAATTGTACAGACCGTGCCAATAATGTGGCAGAATATGCCAAAGTTCGTGCAGTACAAATGCCTGCCAAGCACCTTTCACAGAATTGGTTACTTTGATAAACTTGAAAATGTCCCATTCTTGTTTGCCATCTTTGTCGGCGACATATAGATAAGAATCGCTTCCAATACCATTAAAATCCTCGTCGTCCTGTGGCGTTTTGCAGAGACTTACATTCAGAGTATAGCCGTCGGCAACGTTTATTTCATTCAGACATTCAGTCAATTTGGCGTATTGTTCAGCATCAGTCAATGCAACGATTTGTTTCCAAAGGGCAACACATTCGTCAATGTCTGTCGGATTGTCAGAAGGGATGGAGTTGTTGAAAGCATCCATCCTTTGTTGTTCTTTCTTTTTGGCTTCCAATGCTTTTTGGCGGGCTTTGACTTCATACTTTTTGGTCTGACGCTTTTCGACAATTAATTGTATGATGACACCAAAAATTACTATCAGCAATGTCAACGGCCACAGAATCGCGCCAATGATTGTAAACAAGACGTTTCGCTTGTTGACTTTCCTTGGTTTGTCGTCGTCACTGCCGAAAGGCAAATCCATTTCGTCTTTGTCTTGCTCGTAGTACAAATCTTTGCACGATTTTAAAAAGAGAAACAGCGCAGCAAAGGATATTAGTACGCCGATAAGGTATGTTAGCAAAAGTGGGTTCATAATATTACTCATCTACTCATAGTGAACATTTCTTAGTGCAAAAGTAACACAAACAGCAATATCGTGCAACATTTTTTTTCATTTTTTTACAACAAATCTTAATCTTGTGGCACAACCGCTTTTTTCAGATAGTACAATTTGTCCCATAATTTTTTTGGTAGCATTTGTTTGAAATGCATCACGCTCCCTTCCGGGATAATAATTTGTTGTAAAAGAGTTGCAGGCTCAAATCCTAACCCATTAAACATTTCTAGTGTAAAACATTTTTTGGAATTTTGAATGTCCCAAGGATTTGAAATTTGAAGTATACGAGTGAAACCAAAGGAATGCGGTTTTATATTAACAATTGGATTTCGAACAATAATACTCCTCAAAAAGGTGCAACCCGAAAAAACACCATCTTTAACTGTGGCAACGTTTTCTGTCAGATCAATGTATTGTAATTTTACACAGTTTTCAAAAGCAAATTCGCCAATAGTAGTAACGAAATTGGGAATCGTTACATATTCAAGATTTACACACGCGAAAAATGCTGAATCACCAATGATAATTGTTTCTTTTTTAATTGTATAGAATTTTATTTTCTTGTTGGTACATTTCAACAACCTTTTCCCATCCCTACTATACACCACACCAAACTCATCTTCAACTCCATTTCTAATCTCCTCATCCGTTACCTCCGTTGACAACTCCTCCTCCAATTCACCATTTGAAAAACACCTAATCTGTGCCGTCCACGCTTTATTTGCATTCAGTTCGTATTTTTCATAAAACTTGCAGAAATTCTCATCGCCGTTCAAGAGCAAATACAAATCTTCCATTCGTTTGTCTTTTTCCTGAAAGCCGAAATATGGTCCAACACAGACGAATTGATTGTAACCTTTCATTCTGTCATTGATTAATTCTGCAAATCTCTCCAAATCAAAATCCAACAAGTCCAAAACATTCGACATTATATGCAATGTTGGAACGTCTTCCTCGCAATTAATGTCATCGTCCGAAAGTTCGTCGAAAGTTTTGTTGATTGTCGAAATCTCTGCATCGGGAAAAAACTTTGACACGTGCAGAGCCGCACGTTTGAGACAGATTTCTGATGGTTCAATTAGGGATACGGATTTGATGTTTTGGGTGATGCCTTTTTGTGAAAGGAAATCGGCGTAACACATTGTGCCGATGCCTTGCCCACAACCGTAATCAATGATGTTGATTTTGGGTTGGTCAAAGAAAACTGCGGGGATATGACCAAATGCAACATCGAGTTTTGCTTGATGCATTTTACCAAAAGAGTACAGATACACCAACATTTGCGGCTCGGTTGTCAGTTGGTCAACGCCACGGTTGATTTCCTCGTACAAGCCGTCAACAAGTTCTTTCGGCAAATCGTCTATGAACTTTTCCGCATAATCTCGCACCTTGTCAAATGTCGGATTGTCAAGGTATTTGAGTTTGTATGAATATGTTGTTGTCTGTTCTATCATTTTAGTACATTATTACCCCACTTTCAACCTTCTCTGAAACGCAAAAGCAATATACTTCCTCGACGTGTCGTTGAGGTTTCTGAAAGTGGTTTTGTCGAAGCGTTTCTTCCGTTTTCTGCGCACAAATATAACAATCTTTTTTCAAAACCTTGCGCAAAACACAGAAAAAATATTACCTTTGCAATCGAAACAAAAACTCAACGATTATGGGCATATTCATCGACAAGGGCAACTTGGCCTTCAAAAGCATAAAGAACTCCGACTTCATTGACAAGTCGGGTTTGATAGAGATATTGAACGGCAACATCAACACACAGCACCGCTATATCTGTGTGTCGCGTCCACGGCGGTTCGGCAAGTCAGTCGCCGCAAAGATGATTTATGCCTATTATGATAGGAAGTCCGATTCTGCGGCGTTGTTCGACGACTTGGAAATCTCAAAGTCAGAAAGTTACAAAAACCATTTGAACAAATATCCGACGATTTATATCGATCTCAACACCTTTGCGGAATTTGACAATGATGATGTCGTCGCATTGTTGCAAAAACAAGTCATTGAAGATTTGAAGATGTCGTATCCGTTCCTGAAAGAATCTGAATATCTGAGCATTGCACTGCGTGAAATCAACCAAAAGACAGGCGACCGCTTTGTGGTGGTCATCGACGAATGGGACAAGTTGGTGAGGGAAATTGACGAAAAAACAAAGAACAAATACGTTAATTTCTTGCGCTCGATGTTCAAATCCAACATCGCCGACGATGTTTTTTTGTTGGTTTATATGACGGGAATACTGCCGATTATCAAAGTGGAGTCACAGTCGGCACTCAACAATTTTGACGAATACAGCGTAATCCGTCCCGCAAAAACCGCCAAGTATTATGGTTTTACGCCCGACGAGGTTGTCAGGATTTGCGACAACCACAATTTGAACATAGAATTGATGAAACACGCCTACGACGGTTACATCATCGGCAGCGAAAAGTCGATTTTCAACCCAAACTCGGTGATGTTGGCGGCGGAAGACGGCGAATACAACAGCCATTGGTCTAAGTCCGCAGCATACACAACCATCGAGCATTATATAGGAATCGACCACGACGCCGTGCAGCAAAAAATCATCAGAATGCTCAACGGCGAGAGCGTTACTGTGGATGATGGGTATTTTTGTCTATCACTTGACGAAATCAATAATTACAAAGACGTTTTGACTTTGTTGGTTATAATTGGCTACTTGACTTACGATAGAGAATATAATGTTGCAAAAATTCCAAATCGCGAAACTGCCGAAAGTTTAAAAGAACTGTATAAGATAGCATAAATTCTCATTTTTGCTTGTCGGCATCGGTTGGAGCAAGCGCAAGGCACGGCACGATGTTAAGATTGAGATGGTGTAGTGGTGCAAAAAAATTACCGTCAATTTCCTCCCTTGAAAAAGAAAAAATTGACGGTAATTGACGAAAAAATTTTCGGTAATTTTCGTTTAAAAAAATTTCAGCCGCCGTAAGCGGATGGAAAATTGACGTTTATTTGTCGATGAGGTCGTTCTTTTCGTAAACCCATTTTTCACGGTTGGCGATTGCGGGTTTGTCGCCCTTGAACATTTCGGCGGCTTTGGCGTCGCCTTTGAGTTGCCAATCGAGCCAAGCGAGAGCCACCACCGAAAATTCGCCGCCGAAGGGCTGAGCGTATGTGCCGCCGTGTCCTACGGGATAGTTGGCGGCAAAGGCGGGAACGTGCTTGATGCGGTGGAAGTCGTCCATACCGTTTTCGT
>DGIK01000135.1 GCA_002393195.1 Bacteroidales bacterium UBA3824
GTGTGCCGTCGGTCTTGCAACTCCACGCAAAATAACCCTTCCTCACGCCGTCCTGATGCTGCATATAATGCTTGGTCCAACGCCAGATACGGTCAAAGATGTCCTTTCTGTCCATCTGAACAGCCACCATAAGCCCGTAAGACTGTCCTTCGGTGCGCACGTCCTTGTTTTTGACGTCGGAGACATAGCCCATAGTGTCGCCCACCTCAAAGTAAATACGATTTTTGCCAAAGAAAACATCGTTGAAAATGCCATCTACCTTGGCGTCGATGTCATTCTGCGAATAGCCCGCCTCGGAGAAAACATTGCGGTATTCGCCAGTCTCAAATGCGCCCTTCTCCCACGGCGTAAGCGGCTTTTGGCACGACGCCGCCACCACGCTCAGCGCACAGAATGTCAATAATAGTCTTTTCATAATGTGTAGTAATGTGTTTGGTTATTGCCGGTGCAAAATTACGGATAAAAAACGAAATATTTGGCGACAATGTGGAGTTTTTTTATTGTAATTATACCTACTGTACACCTTATCTAATAAACTATCTTGGCAAGCACCGAGCCGATTCTTATCTGGTCGCCGGTGCTTACCTTGTTTTTGGAGGTGATGCGGATGTCGTTGACGAAGATGCCGTTGGTGCTGGCATTGTCGGTGATATAGAAAAAACCGCCCTCGTTGGTAAGCGTGGCGTGGTTGCCGGATACGGTGCGGTTGTCGAGCACGATGTCGTTGGCTTCGTTGCGCCCGATGGTCATAGTGAGTTTGGTGATATTGAACACCTGTTGACGGTCGCCGTCCATAGCCACGAGTTTTGGCACTATCTTGCCCGCGCCGATGAGGGTCTCCTCCACATAAATATTGTCAAATTTATGCGCCATGCTGAGGGGATGGCGTTTGTATTTTTCGATTTCCTGTTTGAGCATACGGTTTTGACGCTTGATTTCGTCCACGCGACTCTGCGTTGCGCTGTCGATGCGGCGGATGATTCTCATACGGAATCTCAGGAATATAATGGCGACAGCAATGGCAAGCGCAAGTACAATCAGCAACGATATTACATACGGATACCTGCCCATAAAACCGCTCTTGCCGGGGTTGGAATACTCGCACAGGACACTCGTATTGCCATAATTGATGGTAAAACTATTGCTAATACCGCTCTGCGTGGCATCGAAACTAATAGTAAACTCCTTGAAATACTCCTTGAACTTAGCCTTGCCCATCTTTTCGAGCGACTGCGCCAATACCGGCTCTATGTCGCCCGCCCCAAACAGTCCGAAACTTCCATCCGTGGCGGCGGCGAGGTCCTGCAATTCGCGTTTCACATTCTGCGATTCCGAATCATACATCAAGATATTTAGGTAGATGCCGTTGTCCTGGGCACGACGCGCCAAATCCTCGGCAAAACGCCTCGTAGTACCGGTATTGAGCCCGCGAGCAATCAGGGTGAGGATGATGGTCTCGTGGTTTTGGCGGTGGGCAATGCAATAATCCATCGCCTCGCCGACAGCCTCGGGGAGATTGTTGCCGGTGGCGGTGCTGTCGCATTGAGGCTGCAAATGATAATCGGTCATTGAGCATAACACATCAAAATTGCGGGTCTGCTCCGCGCTTATGTACCTCACGTGCCTGTCCTGCGGGACGAAATATAGGATGTTGGCATTGTCGGCATTATCGAGATAGTCGGCAATGCGCAGGAGAGCCTTCTTCACCTGCGGAAAAACGCCGTTATGATGGAGATAGTACGAATCCTCCACCAAAAAAACGTGCATCTTGCCCTCGCGGTCGCCCGTCCTTGCGCCGCTCTGCTCCACGCGGCAAGGCACATTGACGCCATTTTCCGAAATGATTATGCTGTCTTCCATCGACGCAAGCACCCTCGCCCTCACGCGTATCTCGGGGTAGGCGTCGTCGTAGATATCAACAACGCTCAAATCCTGCGCACCCGCCACGCCCGCAGCAAGGCACAGCAACATAGCCGCTAAATATTTCCATAAGTTGCTCATCCTTTGTCAATTATATTAACGCACCACATTATTGAACATCGATGGCGAGTCCTTGGGCTTCACCACCTCGTGGATTACGAGAATGGTGTCGCGCTGATAATAAAAATTGGCGTCCACCTTGCCGTGCACCTTCACATTGTCGCCCACTACGGGCAGGAAGTCGTTGGTGGTTACATTAATCTTGCTGCCCCCGCTCTTGACGGTAAAAAAACTCAAATCCTCCAAGTGCAACGTATTGATTACCTTGCCCTTTACAGTTACCTTCTTGCCGTGGAAGAAGCCCGGGTGCTGTTCTATTACACGTATCGGAGTAGTGCACGCCGACATCACGACAAGCACCACCGCCAATGCCGTTATATGATACAATAATTTCATTTGCGTTGGTAATTTAGCAGGCAAAGTAAAGAAAAAAAAGCCATCTTTCCAAAACCTTGCGCCGATGGTTTAAAAAATTTTTTTCAAAAAAATAAGTTTTTTTGTTGTTTGATGTTCTATTTGTTGTTATATTTGCAACGAAAATAAACGAACAATTATTATTACAAACAACAAACAATCAAATCTAAAATTATGGCATACGTAATCAGCAAAACCGACTGCCAGGCGTGTGGCACCTGCAAGGACGAATGTCCCCAGGAGGCTATCATCGAAGGCGATGTATATTCTATCGACCCTGACAAGTGCGTAGAATGTGGTGCCTGCGCAGACGCTTGTCCGTGCGGCGCAATCGCTCCGGGCAACTAACCAACAACGGTTTTTTCCGGCACAACCAAGGCGGGCTCGACACTTTTCGGGTCCGCCTTTTTGATAATGAAATCAAAACAGCAGTTACTATGAGAAAAATATTATTATTCCTCTTTGCGGCATTGACATTGTGCTCCTGCTTCGAGACAAGATTCGACGACACCGAAGAAAAACGGCAGCAGCGAATCAGGGATTCCATCCGCAACGATTCGATAGAGCACAGACGCTCTCTGCCCGACACCACGCTCGCAATATACAAGAGGACAGCGTTTTGCGACACGATAGATGTCATAGTATTCGACCGCGTGAAGATGCTCTCGGGCGACAAGGCGGCAGCATACGCACAACGCCACAGCAGATTTGGCAATACGACCAAGATTATTGTCAACCAAGAGGAACTGCTCGAAACTCTTATAGTAGCCCGCAATGCAAAAATATGGCTGTTGGACGACGGCACCGCCGACGATTCTGTGGAGAAAATGATAGAAGTGAACCCACGAGACACCATCAGATACCGTTATTGCAAACCATCCGACCTGTCGGAAGATATGCCAAAAGAAGACCTCGTAATGCTAATAATACAGCACCGAAGCATTATCTATTTCAAGCAACTGCGAAAAGACGACTTGAATTAATCATATACTACACAACCAAACTTTTTGATTATGAAAAAGATAATACAATATTTGCTGTTGATGGTAATGTCGATGACCATTGCAGCGTGTATGCAACCGGGCGGCACACCTCAGCAACCAGCTGACACACCACAGCAAACGACGCAGCTATTAACGCAGCCCGACGGCAACGACAACGCCGCCGCCCCCAACGATGCACAACCCGCCATCGACAACGACGCCACCAACGACGCGCAACCCGCCAACGACAGCAAAATCAAGGTAAAGGAGCAGGGGCAATACACCGACAAGGAGCGCGTGGCACTATACATCCATACTTACGGACGCCTGCCCGACAATTACATCACCAAAGCCGAGGCGCAAAAACTCGGCTGGGACAACACCAAAGGCAACCTCCGCAAAGTGGCGCCCGGCAAGAGCATAGGCGGCGACCGATTCGGCAACTACGAGGGACAGCTCCCCAAGGCCAGCAAACGAAAGTATTTTGAGTGCGACATCGATTACAAAAGCGGCAAACGAAACGCCAAAAGAATCGTTTTCAGCAACGACGGGCTGATTTTCTACACCGACGACCATTACAAGACATTCCAGCAATTATATTGATAATCACATAAAAAAGCATCAATCCAAAATGAAAACATACATACTCAACTTCGACAACAAGGCAACCGCAGAATCACTGCACAACTACCTCGCGGCAATGCTCGACCTGCCCGCTCATTACGGACACAATCTCGACGCGCTATACGACTGCCTCACGTCTGTAACGGCTGCCAGCAACATCACCATAGCCAATATCGACGGCAACAACGAGCTACACAGCCGCGCTATCGAAGTATTCAGGGACGCCGCCGCCGCCAATCCCAAACTTCACCTGCATCTCCCGCAGGATTAATTATAACAATTGACGCCTTATAACACGCAACACAATGAAAACTAACCGATTATACATAATATTAGCGATGTTGGTGGCAACGATTGCAGCCGGCTGTGGCAGCAGTGAGCCGACGCAGCAACAAGCAAACAACGCCGCCGAGGAAGAAGAGGAGGAGCTCAATACACGCCACAACCCTGTGTTCTCGCTGTTTGACAGCGACGGGCAAGGCTCGTACCAGCTCTACCGCAACAGCGAAAGGATAGCATCGTTCTCATTGGAACACGGTCAAAAACCGATAGAACTATGCTCCCACAACGACGACTGCTACCTCCTCATATCCGGCTCTCAATCCAAAGACACCACCGACTCCACGCCCCACAGTGCAGAAATCTTAAAAAACGGAAGACGCGCAATGGAGCTTGACGACCGATTGCAGGCGATGCACTTCAATATGGACGAAGGGCACTTCTACGTACTTGGCAAATATGGCGACTCCGCATACACCGTTTACCGCGACGGGCTGCGCGTACTCAATTTCCCCGCCAAAGCAGGCAGCGTACCTGCCGACTTCCACATATTCGGACAGACCATATACACCGCAATGCAACGCGGCAAAACCACCGACATCTATAAAGACAACAACAAGCTCTACTCCATCAACGGCATCTGCAAGGACATCAAAGTATCATTCAGGGGCGTATATGTACTTATGGAAGACACGCTATACCTCGATAGGAGCGTCCTGATGTACAACGAATACTACCGACACTCCGACAAGGAGATGTACGCCTTCCCTACTATGATAGCCACGAGCGACAAGGACATATTTGTAGGCTCACGCGCATCATTTGACAAGCTGCACACATACGCCGGCATGTTTCTCAACAAGCAGACCTACTCCACCATCAAGCCCGACGACAAGCCCATCGGCGTATCGGAACAGAGCACCGTATGCTGCGGCGTCGCCATCTCCAACGAAACCTACTACTACGCCGTGGCTGTCCTCAACCCCGATATGACGATGACAACGCCTATCACATATCACTTCTACACCGACCACAGCGAGAGTTTCACGCTCAAATTTGACAACGACAACGCACGGTTGCTTATGATATCGTCCAACTAATCAATACCACCCAAAGGCATCCGCATGAACACCGCCGAAATCAAAAGATACGCAATATTCGCCGCGTCCATCGCCGTATTTGCCGTAGGCAGCGCACTGTGTATGAGAGCCAACCTCGGCATCATTCCACAGCTGTGCCCGCCATACGTACTCAGCTGCATCCCCGGTCAAGAACTATCTGTGGGGATGTTGACGATGATAATGCACCTATTGTTCATTGCGATACAGGCGATATTGTTGAGATCCGATTTCAAAATGCGCGACCTCGTGCAGATACCGGCGGCCCTCGTTACGGGCATACTCATCGACACCGCAATGACGGCTACCCAGCCCCTGCAATGGGACGACTCCGCCACGGGATACACTATGAGGATAGTGCAGACCATCATTGGCATCGCTATCGTAATGACAGGATACGCCATACAACACCAATCTCGCGAAAAGACGGCAGACAAAGGCCTCATCCTTACATTCACCCAAACTCTCAAAGCAACGCCCTTCTTAGTATCGGCAATATTTGAAATCTCAATGGTGGCGATAGGCCTTACATTCTGCATATTTTATTTTGGCTCAGTGCGTTGGGACATCATAGGCGCGGGCACTCTCCTATCGCTGATAGTGAGCATCTCTTACAATACGCACAAGCCCGCCGACAAACCAGTATTTTGGAACGCCGACGCCGCATCGAGCGACAATTCCACCACGACAGACGACACACCGACCTTCAACTACACTTTCCCGCTTGTAATCACCATAGCGCGCACGCACGGCAGCGGCGGACACGACATCGGCTATATGGTGGCGCAACGTCTCGGCATCAATTTTTATGACAAGGAAATCATCAACGAAACCGCCAAAACTCTCGGTCTCGAAAAAGAAAAGGTTCAACAATGGGATCAGGAAACCTCGATACGCAGCCTTGGACGCGACGAAGCAGTTTTTTCGGCGCAATCACAAATAATCCGCGACGCCGCCAAGGCATCCTGCGTCATCATAGGGCGGTGTGCCGACTTCGTATTGCGCGGTCGCCCATACTGCCTCAACATCTTCATCCGCAGCGACGAAGATTATGCCGTTACCTTCATCCGCAACAAGGACAACCTCACAGAAGAACAAGCCCGCGAAGTAATCCGCCTCAAAAACAAAGCCCGCGAGCGCCACTACGCCCATTACACCGGCGACAAATGGCAAGACCCGTCCCACTACGACCTCGTAATCAACACCGCCAAAATCGGCATCGAATCCGCCGCCAACATCATCTGCAACGCCGTAAATAATATCACGGGGGGATAAAACCCAATAGCACCAACGGTGCGACACAACAAAGGGTAGTCCGTGAGGGCTACCCTACCTACAATACGCATTGTGCATTACGCATTATCCAATCCTTCAATCGTCTGAATCTTGCCGTCCTTGTCGTACTGCAATTCGCAGACCTTCAACGAGCGGAGCCAGGTCTTGCCTTCTGACGGTACGCAGTCGTGGTGGAAGAGGTACCATTTGCCGTTGTACTCGGCGATGGCGTGGTGAGTGGTCCAGCCTACTACCGGGGTGAGGATTACGCCCTGATAGGTGAACGGGCCGTAAGGATTGTCGCCGGTGGCATAGCAAAGGTAATGGCTGTCGCCAGTCGAGTACGAGAAGTAATACTTGCCATTGTACTTGTGCATCCACGAAGCCTCAAAGAAACGATGCGGATCGCTTGCTTTGAGCGGCTTGCCGTCCTCACCGAGGATAACGACGCGGCGCGGAGCTTCTGCAAACTGCAATACATCGTCGCTCATCTTAACCACGAAACTCGGCAACGCGGGCATATCGGGCTGTGCGAAAAGCTCGCCGTTGCGGGTAGGTTCTGAACCCATATCAACAAGACCATTGTCATCGCCGTGCTTGCCGTGTACGGGAGCATAGCCGGGCTCAAAAGGCTGCCACCATTGGAGTTGACCGCCCCAAAGACCGCCAAAATAGGTGTAGATGGAGCCGTCGTCGTCCTTGAACGCGCAGGGGTCGATGGAGAACGAGCCACGGATAGGCTGCGGCTCCGGCTTGAACGGGCCTTCGGGCTTGTCGGCAACTGCAACGCCAAGACGGAACACACCGTCATAACCCTTGGCGGAGAAGATGTAGTAATACTTGCCGTTTTTCTCCACTACGTCGCTGTCCCACAATTGTTTCTCTGCCCACTGTACGTCCTTGACGTCGAAAATAACGCCGTGGTCGTTGACCTTGCCAGTCATCGGGTCGCCGTCAATAGAGAGAGCGTGGTAGTCCTTCATCTGAAAATGTCCACCGTCGTCGTCCTCAGCAGCGTGAGCCTCCCAGTCGTGGGACGGATAGACGAAAATCTTGCCGTTGAATACGTGAACGGCGGGGTCTGCCATATAATCGGCAGGGAAGAGGTATCTTTTCTGTGCCATATTAATCATTAGGTTTAATTGAATTATTTTCTTACTTTATTTGCCCTCAGCCAATTTGATTATCGCATCCACAAACGGCTTGGGCTGATAGTTGCGGTCGATGGCGAGGGGATAGTCGGTGCGACCGGGCATCGGCCAACCGTTTTTCCAACTGTCGCCGTCTGTAACGCCCCAGAACGTAACGCGGTCGATGATGTCGGCGTGTTTGAGGTAAATGCCAAAGAGTTTCACGAAGAAATCGGTCTGCTCCTGAGCCTTCTCTGCGGGGAGTCCGTCGGTGTAAGGATTCATCTCCTTCATATACTCGAAGTTGGTCTCCACTGCCGCGCCATAATTGCCCTTGGGCCACGGCAAAACGCTGAGGTCGAGTTCCGTTACCATCACCTTGACCCCCTCGGCGGCGTATGCTACGATGCTCTTTTCGTACTCGTCGAGATTGGTATCAAAAGCAACGTGCGACTGCATACCGATACCGTCAACGCGGCAACCAGCGGCTTTGAGTTCGCGGACGAGTTTGATGACGCCCTCGCGCTTGGCGGGATTGTCCATACCGTAGTCGTTGTAATACAACTCGACATTTGGATCGGCCTCGTGCGCAAATTGGAATGCCAACTTGATGAAATCGGGGCCAATGATATTGAGGAAAGGCGACTTGCGAAGGGTTCCGTCTTCCATCACAGCCTCGTTGACAACGTCCCAACCCTTGATTTTGCCCTTGAAATGCTGCACCACCGTAGTGATATGATCCTTCATACGCTTGATGAGTTCGTCCTTAGTAACAGTCTGTCCCAAGTCGTCCTTCAAAAACCAATACGGCAACTGCGAATGCCATACGAGGCAGTGTCCAGTCAAAACCTGACCGTTTTTCTGTGCCAATTCTACGAGGGCGTCGGCGTCAGTCCAGTCGTAGAGGTCTTTCTTCGGGTGAATTTCCTCCGCCTTCATACAGTTTTCAGGCACGAGGGCAGAAAAATTGTTGCGGATGGCGTTGATTACCTTCGGGTCGGTGCTTACAACCTGACGAGTGTTGACAGCCGCGCCAATGAGAAACTTGCCGTCAAAAGCCTTGCGCATCGATGGTTTGCCATCGTCAACGTATTCGCATTTTACCTCCTTAGGTTGAGTGTTGTCGGTTGCAGATGCGGGGACGTTGCCCTGCTTGCAGGCGGATGTCAATGCCAATGCCGCCAATAATGCCATTGGAATTGTTTTTCTTGTAAGATTCATCGTGTTAATAAGTAGTGTAGTGTTATTGTAGTGATATTATAAAGTAGAGACGTGCTTTGGCGCGTCTCTACTATTGAAAAAATGATTAATAGATTACTTGTTACGATGACGCGCTTCGATTTCGCGGCTCATTTCGTCAAGACGCTCATCGGTGAGCGGATACTTGCGGATGAGGAGTCCCACAACAACAAGAAGCGCAGCGGGAATAATGGTGGTGAACACCAAGATTGCATTCTGTGCAGTAGCGTCATATTTGCCCAATTCAGTGTAATAAGCGTTGACGGGCGCGCTGATAAACGATGCCAAGAATACCACAACGAAGATGCTGAGCACCAATTGCAGGCACTTGCTTGCCTTGAACTCCTGCCACATCTCTGCAAACGAAACCGGCTTTTCAGGAGTGGTGGTGATGTTTTCCTTGCTGCCCATAAAGCAAAGCGTCAACAGTACGAAACCTACGATTGCAAAAATGCAGGTAACTGTAAACCAGGCGGAAGGATCAGTGGACAACGCTGACTCCTCGTTTGCGAAGTTGAAGCCAATCCAGCCCATTACCAACGGAGTAATCCAGCCAGCAATTGAGAAACCTGCCTTGAACGCCACACCAGCGAGGGCGTTGACGGTAGCGGCGGGACGGTTGCCGGTGCGGTACTCTGCTTCGGTGATTACCTCGGGAACGAGAGCCCACATAAGCGAACCTACGAGAAGACCTACGCCGGTCATAATCTTCGCAATCTGAATAATCAAAGTGCTCTCCTTGACGTCGCCAAACTTGCCAATGCAGAACAAAATGACAAATCCGACCAAGCCAATCGTAAGGAGCGTATAATAAAGACCTTTTTTACCAAGCAATTTTTTCAATATGGGCAAGAGCGGCAGGATGATGAACGCGGGGAGCGTACCAATTGCCATAAACACTGCCTGATCCCAGTTGACTGCTGAATGTACGCAAATTGCAAGTCCGATGGGGAAACCTGCCTGAACAATAATCTGACCAATGTTGGCGCATACCATACGGGTGGAAGTCAAGATGAGCACCTCGTCGTTGTCGCGGGTCATACTTGCCATAATGGAGCCGTAGGGGATGTTTACCACCGAGTAAATCATACTCAACAACGTGTAACTTACTGTGGCATAAATCAATTTCATAGTCATATCCCACTCCGCTGCCTGCGGGAGCATCAGGAGACACGCGGCAATAGTCAACGGAATACCACCATAAAGAAGGTAGGAGCGGTACTTGCCTAATTTGGGATTGTGATTGTCGATATAACGGCCAACGACGGGACTCCAAAAACAGTCGATGAGCCTTACTGTGAGAATCAGGGTGCTGACGAAGGCTGCATTAATTTTCAGAACCGTGGTCAAATAAAGCATCAGGTAACAAGCCACAGTCTGAAAAATCAAGTTCTGCGCCAAGTCGCCCGAGCCGAAGCCAATGCGTTGAAGCCAAGAGAGTTTGTAAAACCCGTTGGCAACATTGCCAGAATTTTGAGTGTTCATAATATTATTTGGTTAGTAATTAATAATTCTCAGTAGTGTAGTAATTTTTTCAATAATACCGCCGCAAAGTTAAATAAAAAATTTCAACTTTGCAGCGGCAAAGATAAATTTTTATTTCAGTTTTTCAGCCGCCAATTTGCCCATAGCCTCGTAACCCTTGGGGTTGAGGTGCAGCCAGTCGTCCGAAAATTCGGCTTTGAGTTTTGCGGGGTCGTTGGGGTCGCGGACGAGAGCGTCGAAGTCGATGATGCCGTCGCACTCCTTGCAGTTGCGAATCCAATCATTAACATACTCACGTGCCGCCTCGTGGAATATCGTGTAATAGCCGTTGCCCTTGAAAGGAGTAATCGTGCCGAGATATACCTTGATGCCCTTGTTGTGAGCCTTAGCCATCATCTCGCGGTATGCGGCGATGAGGTCGTTGGCGCGCTGCTCGGAGTCGTTCTTGGCGCCGCCGATGTCGTTGACACCTTCAAATATAATCAACGACGTAACGCCCTGCTGACCCAAAATGTCGCGATCAAAACGTTTCAAAGCCGGTTCGCTGAGTCCACCCTTGATTACGGCGTTGCCACCGATGCCAAGGTTCAATACGCCCACCTTGCCGCCAAGCCCCTCGGCGAGGAAGTCTGTCCAACGATTTTGCTTGTTGGTGGTGGTGCCACGTCCGTCGGTGATGCTATTGCCAAGGCAAGCCACTACGGGAGCCTTTTGTGTGGTCTTCACTTCGAGAGCGGCAATGTTGTACCAATGATCCACCTTCTCCTGCGGGTCGTAGTAACTCTTGGGCTTGCTCTCGCCGCTGATGATGTACGACGTTGTGCGCGAGCCACGGTGTGAAGTTGCGTTTTCGGGAGTGCGGTCGCCGTAGTTGATGGTGATGCTCAGGAGTTGGAGCGGTTTGAGATTGTAAGCAAACTCATCTGAATAGAGGCTCTCTCCCTTTTTGAGGGTAACGTTTTTTTTGCCGTTGAAAGTGAGGTACTTGGCAGACTTGACATCAATCTGCTGCGCCTCGCCCGCGTCGGCAACATATACCGAGCGGATGTCGGTGTCTGACGAGCCAAATGTGTTAGACAGTTGCAGTCTCAGCGTATTGCCGCCGGTAGAAACGTGGATTATCATCCTCACAGACCTATTGGAAAGGCTTGCGGCGGGCATATCGCTCGGACCCGTCCATTCCACGGCAGTAGCCCACGTGCCCTGCCAATCTTGCGCTTTTGCACCCCCCACAGCCATCGTGAGCGCGAGGAGCGATGTTAAAATAATGTGTCTTTTCATTATGTTTGGTGTAAATTTATAAGTCAAAACTCTTTGCGCAAAATTAACAAAAAATATATAAACGCCAAAATCGAAAGAAAAAAGATACAGAAAAAGTTTTTGGAATTGCTACTTCTTGGATTAAATTTTTGATATTTCGTCGGTGGTGAGATTTGTGAGTTCAGATACTTCCTCGATGGACATACCTTTGGCAAGCATCTTTCGGGCGATGGCGATGGCTTTTTGCTGCTCGCCTTCCGCACGACCTTCCGCACGACCGGCGATATGTCCGTCAACATATCCCTCGTAACGGCTCGAATCGTCAAGGCTCAATGCCAATCTAACGTTTTCCAAATACCGATTGTACATCTTGCGGTCTTCCTCGCTCAGGGCATCTACACGTAGTACTTCTCGCGCTTCTTTCAACCCCTGCGCGGTAAATGCATCGGGAATTTCGCCCGTTTTCAAGAATGAAATCCATTCTTGCAACGGTTGGCGGATTTCGTCGTCGAACTTATTGACACGCAGAATGTAATACTCGGGGAAGATGCCGTGAACCTCATCAACTCCAAACTTCGACCTTTGTGCGGGCGTAAGTTTGAGTTCATCCTCGTCGTTGAACATATTTTTGAAAACCGTCGTACCGTGATAGGCGTAGCCTTTGCCTTGTCCTAAACTGAAATACACGATGTTGACAGAATAAACTTTGGGCAATGCCGCGTATGCCTCGCCCTTTTTCATATAGTCGGCAATTATCTTTGACGCTCCAAACGCCATACGCTGAAAGAAATCCAACTCGTGGTCGTTCTGTACCTCGACGAGGATTTTTTCTTTTTTATCGTCCTCAACAAGCAAATCAACACGGTTGAACTTTTGATCTTCGGTCTCCTGATTGCCCTCACTTTCAAGGACTTGCGTTATCCTTATCTGACGACCTATCAACACACTCAAAAAGCCATCCAACACGACGTAATTTCTCTTGTCGCGCAGAAGGCGTTTTATCATCCAGTCAAATCGTATATAGTTTCCCATAGCGTCGCATTTTTGGTGTTGGTTTATGTCGGCAAAGATAAGATATGTTTTCGGGATTTGCAAAAAAAATACTTCCGAAAAATCACGGCAATTTCATTTAACGCCGAATTAAACGAATAAAACGAAATTGTCTTACAGAAAGTTACATTAAACAAAGCGCCGCAAGCGGCAGCGAATTTAACGAATATAAAAATTGCAGAGGTGTATTCGTTAAATTTGTAAAACTAAAAATTAACTTGTTGATTTTTAATTTATTAGTTTAATAAATTGTTTTGTTTTATTCGTTTAATTCGGTGTTAAAATTTTAAATGAAATCGCCGTGCAAAAATATCGTAATTTTTTTCGTGTTTATTTATTGTAAAACACACAATAATTTTTATCTTTGCGCAAAACTAATCACTACATTTTATTATAATGAAGAAGACAATTATTTCCGCTGCGATGTTGCTTATGGCAACCGCAGCAAGCGCACAGTTGGCTAACAACATCAACCTCGGTTGGCAGTTTGCGCTCAACAACGACACCGCCAACGTACCTACTTCGTGGCAAAATGTTGACCTCCCACACGATTGGAGCATCCTGAAACCTCCGTTTCAAAGCGCACCTTCGGGCAACGAGAATGGTTATTTTGAAACCGGCGTTGCTTGGTACAAACAAAACCTCAATGCGCCGAAACTCAATGACGGCGAGCGACTCATAATGGAGTTTGACGGAGTTTACCACCACGCCACAGTTTTTGTAAACGGCAAACGCGCCGCTTGGCATGGATACGGCTACACGCCTTTCAGTGTGGACGTTACGCCATACCTCAACCCCTCAGGCGACAACGTTGTTACCGTCCGCGTCAACAATTCTAATCAGAAAAACTCTCGTTGGTATTCGGGCAGCGGCATCTACCGCAACGTTAATTTGCGTAAACTTCCGGCTGTTAGCGTAAAACCCACCGACGTGCAAATCATCGCCTTGGAAAACGGCAAGGTAACAATCAACGCCATCGTGGAAAACAACAGCAACCAGAAACGCACTGTAAATGTGAAAGTTGCGGCTGGTGGCGTGGAGACTTCCAAATCCGTTGAAATCAACGCAAAGTCTAACGCCAAGGCTGCGTTGGAACTCAAAATCAACAACCCGAAACTTTGGAGCAACGATTCGCCAAACCTCTATGAGGCAGAGATTTCCGTTGACCAAACACTCAATTTGAAACAGACATTCGGATTCCGCACCATCGCCTACAATGCCGAACAAGGTTTTGCTCTCAACGGCAAAAATGTGTTGATAAACGGCGCGTGCGTTCACCACGACAACGGACTTTTGGGCGCATCTTCCTACGACGCCGCCGAATACCGCAAGGTGAAACTGATGAAGGATGCGGGCTTCAACCTTATCCGCACAAGCCACAACCCGCCGTCGGAGGGATTTCTCAACGCCTGCGACCAACTCGGAATGATGGTAATCGACGAGGCTTTTGACGGATGGCGCACTCAGAAAAATCCGTTCGACTACTCAATCCTTTTTGATTCGCTCGCCACTGACGACGTAAAGCGTATGGTACTCCGCGACCGCAACCACCCCTGCATTGTGGCGTGGAGCATTGGCAACGAGATTATCGAGCGCAAGGACATCCGCTGCATCTACACCGCTCGTATGCTCAAAAAGGCAATTCTCGAAGAAGACAACACCCGCCCCGTTACCGAGGCTCTCTGCGCTTGGGACCGCGATTGGGAAATCTACGACCCTCACGCCGAAGTGCTCGATATTGTGGGTTACAACTATATGATTTTCAAGCATAAAACCGATCACGAGCGCGACCCGAAACG
This sequence comes from Bacteroidales bacterium UBA3824, assembly GCA_002393195.1. Lineage (GTDB taxonomy): Bacteria > Bacteroidota > Bacteroidia > Bacteroidales > UBA3824 > UBA3824. Next base: position 14,637 of record DGIK01000135.1, read on the forward strand.
TGTAATGTGGCAGACTGAATCGTACCCCCGCGACGCTTACCGCAATTATGAAACCGTTGCCAACAACACTTACGTAATCGGCGATATGGTTTGGACGGGTCTCGACTATCTTGGCGAATCGGGCATCGGCGGATGGCGTTACAAGGCATGGCCTCAGGGCGAAAGTTGGCAAAATCCTCAATGGCCTTGGCACGGTGCTTACTGCGGCGACGTTGACATCACCGGTTTCCGCAAGCCAATTTCGTATTACCGCGATATTATTTGGAACGGCAATAAGGCTTCCTCAAAAATTCATCTTGCAGCCTGTGAGCCAAACGGTTACGTTGATTCTATCCGTACCACAATGTGGAGCACTTGGCCCACTTGGGATTCGTGGAATTGGGAAGGTTGGGAAGGCAAACCAATTGACGTAGAGGTATATAGCACCGGCAAAACCGTCAAACTCTACCTCAACAACCAACTCATCGGCGAAAAACCCGTTGAGCAATGCAAGGCCACCTTCACGCTCAACTATCAGCCTGGCACTCTCAAAGCCGAATCCGACGGCGCAACCTCTACCCTCATCACCGCCGGCAAACCCGCCAAAATCGCTGCCAAAGCCGACCGAAAATCTTACAAAACCGACGGCAACGACGTGGCTTTCATCGACATAACCCTCACCGACAAGTTGGGTAATCCCTGCGCAATGTCGCAAGACGAAATCACCGTTGACGTAAAAGGCGGCGTACTTCTTGCCCTTGGCACCGGCGACCTCCGCGATTGTGCCAACACCCGCGACAACACCCACAACGCTTGGCACGGCCGCGCCCAAGCCATCGTCCGCATCCCCAAAGGTGCAAAAGGCGTTACAGTAACTGTAAAAGGTAAAGGAATCGCCCCAGCAGTGGTGAAGTTGTAAAATTAGAATTGATTTATAATTAAAAGGATTGCTCCTTTTTTCCAAAGAAGCAATCCTTTTTTTATTAACTTGTCTGTTCGTCGTCCGTCGTTAAATGTTTTTCTGCATTTTGTGATGCCGTGATAAGGCCATCAAGCTTTTTCAAAAATGTTTCTGTTGTCTCTTCTTTTTCAACTTCAAAATAGAAATTGTTAGAATGGGCATCAGGTGTGGTTGGGTCTTTTATTTTTTTCCCATTCCAATTCTCGTTCATTAAACAAACGGTGTTGTTGAAATAATAGGTGAAGAAATATTGTTTATATTTAAACCTAATATTCCATCCCCAAAAGAAATGACAATTGTTTACTTTTTGGTTACATTCAATATTCTTCTTATTCACTAAATCCGCAAGAATTGGATTGCAGTGCATATCGTCTAGGATAACATTCTCATAAGCGTGCCAAGAACAACCTCTTGTCGCCCAGATAACAACATTTCCGTAAGTTGTGCCAAGTATTTTACCTGACTCTCTACAATTATCAATTAAAGTTGTATGCGACAACATATATTTCCAACCCTTACATTCCTCGTTAATAGAATTGTCATTGTTTCTTCTAAAACAATCTTTCAATTTATCTGTAACAAGATTTTTCCAATTCTCATCATTTCTTATGAGAGGAATTTTTTCACTTGGATTATCCTGATCGTATTGTGATATCAGAACTTTAACAAGTTTATAATTCTTTGTTTCATTTTGCAGCCATAAATTACTCAGTAAATCAGTTCTTTCTTTAAGGCTTTGACTGAATGAGACTTTCTCACAATCATCATTTTCAAATAGCGTACTAATACATCCTTTTAATAATCGGTGACTTTCAGCGTATATGATATCATTTTCAGAAAAAATACCATTTAGGATTTTCGAAGCCTTAATACATTCTTCTTCAACTTGTTTTTTTGCGTGATATTGGTTGCCTAATTCAAAGGATACAAATTCATTTGCCAAAGCATTGTAAATTGTATGGCTTTTTGCAGAGAAATTTTCTATAAGCCTTAATGCAGCGTGATATGCAGCACTATCTATTGTCGAATTTTCAATGATATTCCACACAACTCGCATCCATTGAGACAAACTTGTTGTATCTGAACTATTTATGAAATATCTCATCAAAGCATAAAAAGCCACCCGTGACGGGTAGGTTTCTCTATTATCATTATTTTTATCTCCAAAATATAGGTTCCATTTTGGTTCATTCTCTTTACGATTCCAAACTGCTTGGCAATCACTTAGTATGCTGTTGTCTTTCTCGCATAATGCGTCCCAAATATTGAATATTGGAGATAGACAATTTTCAACGCCGCATTTATCAATCACATATTCATAGATATCAAATGGAACAAAATTATCCTTTGATGGATACAGTGGCATTTCTTCTTGAATCCTTTTATTAAAAGCATCATATTCATCCTGTTCATTCTTCTGTTCATCATTCAAAGAGTTTCGTTCTTTTTCTGTTTTAGTGTTCTTGGCATACCAACATCTCCATACATTCATAAAATGTCGGTTGAAGAAACTCATAATCAATGTGTCCGGTAATTCTTTTGCACCTTCTTTTCCTTGATTTGCAACTTTCCAAAACAAATCCAACCAAATGCCATCAATGCCTGTATATATTTGCTTGGGTTCGTCATAGTTACCTTTCCATCGATTGAGCAAATCTGTTTTTGATTTTTCTTCAAGATATTGCTCCAAACTTGCCTTGAAGTTCTCAAAAGGAGTCAATGTTTTTCCACGAGCATTCATCTTCACGTATGTCTCATCAGACATTTTATGCTCGCCCATATCAACAAAATGAAACGTAATTGGACAATTGCAACCACTTGTTAACCGTTCTGCAAAACCTTGAAAATTGGAATTCTTACTAATTTGATGATGTATTTCATCAAGCATTGTCATCATTCCGACAATAGTTGGATCTTTTTTCCAATCAGGATAAAACCAAGATTGATTCTCAACAAAGCATTGAATGCAGCGATGTTTGTGTTGTTTGTCTAATTTCTTTTCATATTCTTCTGTTGGAATAACATCTTTTTCCACAATGACTTCACAAAATTCGCGAGATGATTGTCGTGTCGCATAAGAAAATCTGCGAAGTATGTCGTTGCAAATACAATTTTTTTTATGATTACACGTGGAAACGGACTGACATTTTTCAAAAACATATTTATGAAAAAGAAAGAGTGTTGTCAGACGTTGCTGTCCGTCAAATGGAATGAACTTATTGCCATCTACTCGTCCATAAACGAAATCGAAAAACAGCGATTTATCATTTTCATTTACTGCATCTATCATTTTTTTGACAAGAGACTTCCTAACATCTGCGGACTTCGCATCTGTACGTCCTTGAGCATAGTCTCTTTGTATGATAGGTATTTCTATTTTATACTTACATATCAATTGATAGAATGAATATATATCGTTCATTTTTGACCTCCTTTCTTTATAACGCCATATTTTAAACCTTCATCCTCGGTTTGCAAAACCGCATCTAAATTTAAATATGCAGCCACAACTTTTGTTATTGCTGTAACATATTCCTCTCCTGCCTTCTTGTCCCAAAGTAATGGATTGGGCGAAGAGGGAGAATAATGTTTGAAAAAGACGTTTCTTGTGCAAATAGGCACAAACAATGATTCTGCTTCAACATTTTCGTATTCAGCCAACTTTGCTCTTTTTTCAGGATACAATTTATTGTTGAATGAAGCATTTTTGTCGCCTTGCAAAAGTGCCAAATTGGTTAGATGGTCGTCTTTTTCAAAGTTTGAAGAAAACGAAATTGTATTATCGTCATTTGTTTGTTTTGTTATAGATTCCCCCATAAAGGCTCCAATAATGGCTTTGTATGTGTTTTCGTCTACATTTTCACTTGTTTCCTTATCTTTCAAATAATTGTTTAGTTCAGCAATACCTTCTACTGCAACATTATCCAAATACCCTTTGATTTTTGAGAATTGTTCTGCATTCCAACTTGCTTTTTTTTCATTTTGAGCGTGAATATGTTCCAACGACCATTTCATTTTAGATGCCTCATAGTGTTTATCAAACGGATAACGAGAGACTTCACTCGTTTGATTTTGTATTGTAGCGAGGTTAAATAACAGCAAAACATTGTGAATCTTAATTTTATCGCTATTGTTACTATATTCCCAATCAGCAAAAATGACCTCTTTTTCGTTATCAATACCAATTGTTTTTTGACAACGTACTATCACACCAGCCCGAAAATCGTCTTTGGGTTTATTTGACTCACGTAATAATTCGCATAACATAGACATTTTATTTTCGCCTTTCTGATTCATCAAGTAGCCAACATAATGATATAACTGTCTATTATCATACCACGACTTCATTATGCGAAAATATTTTTGAATATCGCGCCATTGTTTTTCCCAACCTTCTTTTATAATTTTATTAGCATACTTTGAAAAAATGAAATAATCGTTGTGTTTCAATTCTTTATCTACATCGAAGTTTTCACAACGTAAAATCATCTCCAATAGGAAATCTATCCTTGTGCAATTGAATCTTGGATGTTCAGGTTCAGGATTGATAAAATACCAAAACGAATTATCGTGTAATATTTGCTCCATTCTGTCCCATTCCCCTGCCATTTCCAATTGTTTAAGTCTTAATGCATCATTATTCATTTTATTGAAATTATCGTCTTTCATTAAAAGTGCTTTTACCAACTCAGCATTACTCAGCGATATTTTGCCTGAATTTAGACGTTTGAAGACTTCGTATGCATTTTCTTCGATCTCATACCAAATGACCTTACACGAATATTTTAGTTTGTTAATAAATGTAGATGAGGACTTAACCCTCCATTTTTCGATTTCTTTTTTTGCCTTGCTCATAAAGAAAAAATCTATATTCGTCTCATCTTCTTTATTCGTCTCATCTTCTTTATTCGCTATCTCTTTTATATAATCTCCACTTTTATGACGAGTTTTGTATTCGAGAGTCAAAGATTGATTGTCCAAAAGATTTAAAATAATCCATATAGTAGTCAGACGTTGTTGACCGTCAATTACTTCATAAATATCATTATCACTTTTCTTGACTACCAAAGGTTGTAAGCAATACCACGTTTCTTCTTTTGAGTCAGAATCAAGCAACTCCTGAGGTTCAAATTCATTAACGTCATTCAGCAAATCCTTGACCTGCTGCTCCGTCCACCGATACCCACGTTGATACGAAGGTATGAAAAACTTCATTCCTAACAGTTCACTTACCGTTTTTAGTTCAATTTTCGCCATTAGTTGTATCGTTAACTATTTCACTGCAAATGTAACTATATTTTTTTATATTACAATTTTTTTTTACAATCTTTTGTTCGTTTTTGTCTGCTCGTTTTTCAATTAATGATATCGTCAAATATTTATGCATATAACACAGAGGGGAAAATGCCGTCTGTAATCAATAATTTACCCAATAAAATATATCCCTTATGCGTTTTATAAATAAACAATTAAACTTGTTAAAACAAATGACTTGTAACACCCTTGACGAGGTACGCTCCAATATCGACCGTATCGACGACAATATCATAAAACTAATTGCCGAGCGTGGCACTTACGTATCGCAGGCGTCAAAATTCAAGAAAAACGAGGAAGGCGTCAAAGACACTTCGCGTGTGGAGAAAGTAATCCAAAAAGTCCGTGCCAAGGCTTTAACCTACGGCGCAAATCCCGATATGGTGGAAACGCTTTATCGTCAGATGATTGCGTCGTTTGTAAAAATGGAGATGAAAGAGTTTCACGAAAATACGCCGGTAAATCTTTTAGACAATTTGTCGCGAATTTTTACCACAGAATTGGGCGCTCAGCGCATTGCGCGAAACCTCAATCTGCCCGCCAATACCGACGTAGTGGAATATTGCAAATCCAAAATTCAATCCCCATCGTGCAATATCACTCGCAACGGCAAAAACTTCTATTGCGACATCGACGGCATCATAATCACCGTTAATGCGCACAGTTTCACCATTATAACGGCGCACAAAAAGTAACTTCAAATCATCCAAATCGACAAATATATCTCGTGCCGTGTCGTATCCGGCGTTGGCTGATTTTATGAGCCACTTTTTGCCTTGGACGTGGCGAAGTGCGAGGAGGTGTAGGGGGTGAAATAGGAGATTCATCAAACCTTACAATCCACCTTTTCCAAAATAACTGTACCTCGTATCATCGGGATTGACAACTATCTGTTCCACAACGATTTCGGGGTCAATCATAATGATTTTTAACGTGTGCTTGCCTGCCGAAATGTCATCGAAACCAACCTCCAACCAACGCATATTGTCGAAAACTTCGTCGCGGCGTGGTAGTCGCCTGCCGTTCTTATAACCGCTGAGCAATAGGCGGTTGGTCTGTGGCAGAGGCTTCAAAACCTTAGAACGGGCGATATTTTGCGGCGTGTATTCTTGGAATATGTCGTTGAAACCTTGACGAGCATCAATTACCCGAACTGTCTGATTGTCAATCTGTACACCGATGCGCAAACCTCGCTCAGGATAGATGTCCTGCGTGGGAAGGATGCCGATGGCTATTCTGCCGTTTTGCACGATGTCGATTTCATATTCCATTTTTGCGCCACTGTTTTCTGCCATCACGTCCTTTGCGCCCATACAACCCTCACCGCGACCAAGGTCGGGAAGAAAAATCCATCCGTCGTCCTTGCGTGTGTATTTGTACGACGGAATCGAATATTCCTTGCTGTCGGACGAGGGACTGAGACTATTGAACACCTTGAAACCGAGCGTCATAGGATTGACATTATGGTCAGGAATCGACCATTTTGTGTAGCCGATATGGTTGTCTTGCATAATGCCGCGCCATTTGCCGCCCGCAAGTTGATTGTTGTAATAATCAGAAAGACGTTTGTCCTTTTCCATCAAGTAATTGATTGTAAGGCTGTCGCCGATGGTTGCGCAATTATAAATCTGAGCCACTCCCGCACCCGCAACTGCCGGATAATAAACCAATTGGAAGAAAGCGTCCTGCATTTCGGCAGGAATCCGCTCCTTCAACGCCTCGCAGCGCACCACAAGTTGCTGCCAAAGACTGCCGGTTTTGAGCATTTCTTCATAATTAAAAATGCCCGGATACTGCACTTCGGGTTTGCGCCAAAGGTTGTATTTGGTGTATTTTGCAATGATGTCGGCGGTCTCGGCGGCAAAATCTTCGCCAAAGACACTCTTTGTAAACGCCTCTAAATAAGCCTGTTCGTCGCCGGGATTGATGGCGTCGGGATTCCAAGCATAATGCATAATGAAATCAATAGGCACTTCCTTGGGTTTGAGGTCGCCAACGTTGATAATCCAAATCCTGTCGATGCCGCTCGCGTATGCAAGGTGCAGTTGTTCGCGTAGTTTTGGAATAGTGGTGGTATTAATCCAACGGTCGTTCCACGGGCCACCGTTCATATCTATGTGATAATATAGCCCTAAGCCACCCTTGCGTTTGCGTTCAAAATCGCGTCCCTTGCGGCGGATGTAGCCCCAATTGTTGTCGCAAAAAAGCAATGTAACATCGTCGGGCACAGTCATCCCCGCGTCGTAATAACGCTGCACCTCGGTAAAAATAGCCCACAACTGCGGCACGGCATCGGGTTTGCCGTAAATGTCTTTGATGATTTTTCGCTGAGCGTCAACGACTTTGCGCAAAGTGTTGATATTTTCGGCATCGTCGCCCTTGCCCATTGCCACATCGCCGTCGCCACGCATTCCGATTGTAACAATATTGTCATAATTCTTGTTGCGCAACATTCCCTCGCGGAAAAACTGTTCTATGTTATCCTTGTTGGTGGAATAGTCCCACGTGCCGATTTGGTCTTTGCGGCGGAGATATTCTTGATGGCTGCGCATCATTGGTTCGTGGTGCGAGGTGCCCATCACAATACCATATTCGTCGGCAAGGCGCGGACTTTCGGGGTCGTCTTCGTTGAAAGCCGTCGCCCACATTGCCGGCCATAAGTAATTGGCTTTGAGACGCAAAAGCAATTCAAACATCTTGGCGTATGCCTTAGAATTGACTCCGCCAAAATTGTTGGTACACCATCCGCCAAACGAAGGCCACTCGTCGTTGATAAAAATGCCACGGTACTTGACTTTGGGCGACGGCTGCACAATACGTCCGCCGTCGTAATATACTTCATCACAATGTTTTACGGGAACATCTGCCCACCAATACCACGGCGATACTCCAATGCGTTGGCTGATTTCGTAAATGCCGTAGATAGTGCCGCGCTTGTCGCTGCCCGCGATAATGAGGTTGCCGTCCACGATGTCAATCAGATACGACTCCCACTGTCCGCGCACCTTGCTGACGTCGATTTTTTTCTGTTTTACAAGTCGGTCAATTACAGTGCTTTTGCCAATTGTTCCGGCGACAATCACAGGCGCATTGCCGTCAGACAAGTCATAATTGTTTATAACTTTTGACGCCACGCCCGACACCTTTCTAATGTCGTCGCCGAGGTCGTTGGCGGCACGTATTACGCCCTTCCAATCGTTGTCGGACACCACAATCTGAGCCGCCCTGCCGTCCTTAACAATGCAAAAACGTCCGTCGGCAAATGTCTGAATCGCCGACAGAATAATAATTAATAAAGTCAGAAGTTGTCTTTTCATTTTAACTTTCAATTTTCAGTTTCTCAATTTCCAATCCCTTCCTGCGTCAGCACAATCTTCTCAATCGTTCCGTCAGCGCGGCAAATCATTATTTGTAACCACCTCAATATCGCCATATCCAAGCCTGTCGCCCTCGGCAAGGCGGTCGGCTTCAAAACGGAGGATTTTGGCTCGTATGGGCGAAAATTTCACGGTCTGCCATATCGGATTGTTGACGATGTTGGAAAACTCGCCCGAGGAGATTTTTTCCCAATTTTGCCAATCTTTCGATGCCCAAAGCGTGTAATGCGTAACAAGTCCGTTGCGTGTGTCTTGCGGCGGAAGATAGCGGAACGAGGTGATAGTCTGTTCGTTGTCGTAATCGATAAACATCTGTTTGGGCGACGGCATAAAGATATGCAGGTTTGACGACAGTTTTTCGCCCGAATTGGGAATGTCGGCTGTGAGTTCGGGCGCAAGATACGCCGATGTGCGCTTGATGATGGGTTTGCATTTGGAATCCAACACTGTGAACCTCAGTGCGTTGGCATTAACAGTTGGGAAACATATAATCCTCCGACGTCCTATGGTGGTGAGTCCGTCGCCATTGTTTGCAAGTTGGTCTTTGAGCGGAATCCATTTGCCATCAACGAAAGCTTCGAGCGAGAATTTTTTTACTCGCTGACCATACCTGATGTCTTCCTCCGCTACAAAACGATTGACAGCCGTAGTTTTCTTAAAGGTGATAACAGTTTGATTGTCAATAGTTTTCATCTTGGCATTGGCGGCAAGGTCGTTTTTGAAAACCTCCTGAATCATCTTATTGAAAGCGATTCCACGCAGGCTGTCGTTTGGGTGGATGCGACCGTTGGGGGCAATCGGAAAATTGAGCAACAATGTAGAATTGCGTCCAACACTCTTGTAATACGTGTCCATCAGTTTTGAGAGGCTCTTTACGTGTTCGTTTTCGGTGTCGTGATAAAACCATCCCGGACGTATGCTCGTGTTGGTTTCGCCGGGGCACCACACATCGCCGTCCTCAACTCCAAAATGCAACATTTGGAAAGGCGTGTCGCCGGTACGGTACATCAGGCTCCAATTGGTTTCGCCGATGTTGCCCGCCTCGGTGCCCACCCAACGGATGTCGCCACGATCGCCGCCGTCGTTCCAAATCAGGCATTTTGGCTGCAACTCGCGAATCATCTTGAAAGTTTCTGCCCAGCCGTAATATGTCTTGCCGTCGATGCGCCTTGTTTCGTTAGCGCCGCCATACCATCCGTCGCCGCCGTTAGCCCCGTCAAACCAAACCTCAAACATTTCGCCATATTCGGTGAGGAGTTCGCGGAGTTGATTGCGGAAATATGTAACGTATTCGGGGCGACCATATTCGGGATGGTTGCGATCCCACGGCGAAAGATAGACGGCAAATTTCAATCCCTCCGCCTTGCACGCCTCGGCGAGTTCTCTCACAACGTCGCCCTTGCCGCCCTTCCACGGGGTGTTTTTTACGGAATAATCGGTAAATTTCGACGGCCACATACAAAATCCGCAGTGGTGTTTGGCGGTGAAAATAATGCCCTTCATACCTGATTGACGGCACACCTTAGCCCATTGTCGGCAGTCAAGGTCCGAGGGGTTGAAAAGTTCGAGAGCCTCGTTGCCAAATCCCCACTCTTGGTCGGTGTAAGTATTTAAGGAATAATGAATAAAGGCATACATCTCCATATCCTGCCATTGGATTTGGTTGTTGCTTGGCACTGGTCCGCACGGTGCAACGCTCTGCGCATCAGCCATCAATGCCGATGCAGAAATTGCTATTGATAAAATAAGTCTTTTCATAACGCTAATCGATTTTGTCAACGCAAAGAAACCAAATAAAACGCTACATTCCAAATTTCAGGCTATAAAAGTCGATATTGTACAATAGTTTATCGTTTTTGTTATGCAATCAGCCAAAAAAGCGTTATATTTGCCGAAACAATTGCTTATGAATTATGTCGATATCAATATCTAAAATACAATTTCTGCCCCTCAACGTGGGGTTTGCACAGCACAACAGCGATTGGAATTGGAAAAACGTCCGTAGCCCATTCGCCCGGCTCTACTATGTTACCGACGGCGAGGCTGAGGTTTGCATAGGTGTTGACAATTACACACTTACGCCCGGACACCTGTATCTTATTCCCGCATTTGCCCAACACAACTGCGTGTGCAAATCGAAATTTGCGCATTATTACATCCACATTTACGAAGACCAAACCGGCGCGGGCATCCTCGACGAATATAATTTTCCCGTGGAGGTGGAGGCATCGTCATCCGACCTCTGCCTAATCCGCCGCCTTAGCGAATTGAACCCGTTTTTGAAACTGCCCGAATCAAACCCTGTGGCATACGACAATCATCACACACTCGTCAGCAACGTCCGCCTCCATCATCAAAGTCCGCTTCATAACAAGATGGAATCACGAGGGATTTTGTATATTTTGATGTCGCGGTTTTTCAAATTCGCAGTACCGAAAGAGGACGTTGCCGACAGCCGTATCAATCAGACTATCAACTATATCCGCCGACATCTCGACAGCCGTATCGACCTCGAAACTCTTGCCGGGAAAGCCTGTATGTCGAAAGACCATTTTATACGTGTTTTCAAGCGCGAAACCGGCGACACTCCAAATGCCTACATCACCAAGCGCAAGATCGACAAGGCTCAACTCGCCCTCATCACCACCGACTATTCCATCAAAGCCATTGCAAAAATGTTTGGCTACAACGACCATTCATATTTCAACCGGCTTTTCAAACAATTCACCGGCACAACGCCACAAGGGTACAGGACAATGCGTTGATTACGCACGTCACCTCAATTTTCCATACACCTCGTTGCTTACCGGTTCGAGCCATTCGTTGCTGTTGCCGGGTTCTACTGCCACAATTGCGGCAATATTTTCGGTGTCGGTCTGCCAACCAACGCGACCGCCTTGTGAATGGGTTATGTAAATCGACTTTTTGCCTGTAAGTTGGTGAACATCAGACAGTACCGCTGACAGCGCAGTACCAAAGAGTTTCTCGTCGTAACTGCCTGTGTTTGGTGTCATCTGACAGAAAAACTGTGTCTGAGCCGCATCTCCTGCGGGAAATTGAGAGCCGTCGTAACGCTCTGGCGCAACCCGTCCAATCCTGAAATGTGTGTACCAAGCCTGTTCGCCGGGACGATATTTTGTGCCGTCGGCATCAAGTGCATCTTTGGTCATCTCCACTGTGGAGCCTGCCGCACCTCTGCGAGGTTGGTCAACAAGAAACACGGGGTGTCCTTTTTTTAAGAAAATGTCCGCCCTGCCTTCCCTGCCGTCGGGTGTTGACTGCCAACCTGTTCTCGATTGTCCGTAGCCGTGCAGAAAAACCATCGGCAAGCCGTTGCCGCTGGCTGGAATCTGATAGAATGTGTTGGCGTGGTCAACGTGCGAGGTTGTTCCTTTGCGCGTCATATCGAGCCAATTTTGAGTAGGGTCGTACTCGCCTTCAACGGGTTCGGTAACACGTCCGCCCGACGAGAAAACGCCTTGTTTTTCGATTACGATGCCATTCTGCGTGCTTGCGCATTGCTGAGGGCTATTGCCGCACGACGACAACATCACAGCGGCGGCAAGGATTGGAATTAAAGATTTGGTAGTCATATTGTTACAATTTTTATGTGAAGAATTTCTAAATTTTTGCGGAAATCTGGCTGACATATTCCTCAACGAAATAAGTTCGGATGTGGGTTGCACCGGGGACGATGAAAAGTTCCTTGTCGGCGGTGCGGTTTGCGGCGATGTATTCCGCCACACTTTTTGTGTTGCCGCTCCACGAGAAGTAGGCAACGAGAACTTTTTTCCCTTCCATATTTTCAGAATTAGAGTTAGACACGTTTTTTTTGTTGTCCTGTGCATTAGAGCAACTTCCAAAAATCACTGCCAACACAGACAATATAAAGACTTTTAACTTGTTCATTTTCTTGTACTTTTTTAATTAATTACGATGCAAATATACGTCGATTTTTCGGGACGGAAGTTTCACTTTTTACGGTTAAATTTATACATTTTGAAGAAAGAGTGAGTTAAGGTGCGATTATAAAACCATCAATCCTTTCAAAAACTTAACATAAAAAAACACGGAAGACTACGGATTTCTTTGTAAATTTGCGGTGTCAAAAGTTTTGTTTTTATGAAACAAACGGTTTGCAATGTCAAAAGAACTGTCAAATATAACGGAAGCATCATTTGTCAACGACATAAAGAAAATCGTTGAACAGGGGCGACGTGCGGCATACGGAGCGGTAAATGCCGTTATGATTGAGACCTATTGGCACATCGGCAAACGCATTGTGCAGCAGGAACAAAACGGAAAGGAACGTGCCGAATATGGCAAACGGCTAATTGAAATCTTGTCGAAAGAATTGACGATTGCGTATGGAAAGGGATTCAGCGGTAGATATTTACGCTCATTTCGCCAATTTTATCTCGTAGTTCCTGACATCAAGATTTGGAAATCGCGATTTCCAAATCTGACTTGGACTCATATTTTCAGAACTTTACGTCTGAATGACGATGTTGCAATACGCTGGTATTTGGAAACATCAGCAAAAGAGAATTGGAGCGTAAGAACATTAGATAGAAATATATCTACTCAATTTTATGAGAGACATTTCAGACAACCACAGCTTCCTTCTTCAGCTGCAGATGGCGAAATAAACAAATCGGAACTTTTGAAAAGTCCAATAATTGCAGAATTCTTGGGATTCAAGAAAGATGAAAGTTATAGCGAATCGGACTTAGAAAGTTCTATTATAGCTCATTTGCAAGAATTTATCATGGAAATGGGAAGAGGATTTGCCTTCGTAGGACGCCAACAATTGATTCGCACCGCATCTCAAGATTATTTTATAGATTTGGTTTTTTACAACATCGTGTTAAAGTGTTATGTACTAATAGATCTGAAAATTGGAAAAATAAAACATCAAGATGTCGGGCAGATGGATATGTACGTGCGTATGTTCGACGAATTGAAACAAAGTGAAGGAAATAATCCAACAATAGGTATTGTTCTCTGTAGTGAGACTGATGAAGATATAGCCCGATATTCAGTTTTAAATGGCAGTGAACAGTTGTTTGCAAGCAAATATAAATTGTACTTGCCCACCGAGGAGGAACTCCGAAGAGAAATTGAACAACAAAAAATGTTGTTTCAATTACAACATAACAAGTTGAATACTAACAATAAAAACAGTATTGAATGAAGTAAAAAAAAGTATAACTAACATATTATAAATCATTGAGCTTTACGCTCTTATTCTCATTCCGAAAAATCTGGTAAATTTTAACGACACGAGAATAAGCTGGCGATTAAGGTTCACGCTATACGCGTGAGCCGTTTTCGTGCTTATTAGTGTCAACGGTTTTACCAGAGCCTTCGGATTTGATAAGCATAACAGAGAGAAGTTAAGAAAACGGCTACACGCTTTTTTTATGCTTGTTGGGATTCAAGAGTTTAAAGCAAAAAAACTCTTGAAAGATGCAACGAATAGAAATGATTGATTGCGTAGGTAGAAAGCACCTTTCGGCAAATCTGGAAAATGGTGAATTTAGCTACGCAAAGGCTTTGAACGAAAACATACAAGGACACAAGTTTCTTGACATCCGTTTTTATGACGAAAAATCGAAAACGGCTGTTCTTATCGAAACTAAGCAGAAGTTTAAGACGAACGACAAGCAACAACTGTTTGATTATGTCGCTCTTGAACGTCGGTTGTCGTCAACAATAAAAATTGTCGCCATTCTCGCCAACACCAATGACGACAAAATAAAAGTATGGAAGATTGTTGACGGCAAGGAAACAGAACTTGACGACAAAAAACTGAAATCGTTTGAAGAATATGTCGATTATTTCAAGCCCAAGAATATCAACGACAAAACAGCGGTTCTTGAAAACACATCGAAACTCAACCGCCTACTTCACGACAACGGCATTGCTGAAAAACTTCGGAGCCAGTTTGTAGGAACATGTCTATTAGCATTAAAAAACGGACTGACCTATAAAGGTTTGACTACAAGCCAAATAATTGCCGGAATAAAAGAGGTTCTTGGTACTTTGTTGGAAGGTAGCGTTGACAAAGCCGACAAAATCGTAATTCTGCACGAAAACATTTTGAAAGACCAAAATGTGGAGAAAATCAAGTCAGAAAACTTTGAAAAACTACTTGAATATATCGAAGAAAACATTGAGCCCTACATCAATGAGGCAAGCCGTGAAGGCCATGACATTTTGAGCTATTTCTTCACCACATTCAACAAATACGTTGCCCGAGAAGATAAGAATCAAGCGTTTACGCCAAATCATATTGCGCACTTTATGGCAACCGTGGCAGGAATATATAAGACATCGCGCATTTTAGACCCCACGTGTGGTTCCGGAACATTCCTCGTGCAGGCAATGACACAGGCTCTCAACGATTGCGAAACCGATGCGGAACGCAACGAAATCAAGAAGCATCAAATCTACGGCATTGAGTTCGACAAAAACGTATATGGACTTTCCACAACCAATATGCTCATTCACGGCGACGGAAATTCCAATATCCGCTGTGGTTCGTGTTTTGAAAAAGGAGATTGGATTCAACAAGCCAATGCCGATGTGGTACTAATGAATCCTCCATATAATGCTTCGAAAAATCAAGTACCAGAAAACTTTGCTAAAACATGGAGAAAAACAAGCACAGACCCATCAAAAGGACTTTGTTTTGTGGAATTTGTGGCAGGGAAAGTCAATCGCGGACGCTTGCTTACATTGCTGCCAATGGCGTGCGCCATACAAACCGATGGCGTGATTGGCAACTTCAAACAAAAGATGCTCGAAAAGCACACGCTTGATGCTGTTTTTTCGTTCCCTGCCGAAATGTTCTATCCCGGAGCAAGTGCCGTGGCTTGTTGTATGGTATTCGACTTGGGCAAGCCACACAAAAATGGGAAAGAAACATTTTTCGGGTACTTCAAAGACGACGGTTTTGAAAAGCGTAAAGGTGTCGGTCGTGTAGATGTTCGCGACAAATGGAAATCAATTGAAGAAGAATGGCTTGACTTATATGAACATCGCACAACGATGGCAGGTAAATCAGTTTGCCGCCACGTTGAAGCCAACGAAGAATGGTGCGCAGAAGCCTACATGGAAACAGATTATTCAACACTTTGCGATGATGATTTTATCCGCAAAATGAGAGATTATGCAGCATTTTTGGTTCAAAACGAGGAGGTCTAATTATGGAAACGAAAGCTTGGAAATGGTTCAGATATGACCAAATATTTGAAATCAAAAAAGGTAAGCGACTAACAAAGGCTGATATGGTAGACGGAGATATTCCTTACATAGGCGCAACAGATTCTAATAATGGTATTACTGCGAGAGTCTCAAATAGTGAGCATTTACATTCTGCAAATACTATAACCGTGTCGTACAACGGTTCGATTGCAGAGGCATACTATCAAACAAAAATGTTTTGGGCTACTGATGATGTAAATGTGTTGTACCCGAAATTTGAAATGACACCATTTTCGGCTCTTTTTCTCACTACAATAATTAATAAAGAAAAATACCGATTCAATTATGGTAGAAAATGGGACAAGGAATTAATGCAAGTTTCCAAAATAAAACTTCCCATTGATAAAACAGAAAATCCCGATTGGCAATGGATAGAAAACTATGTACAAAACACTTTGATTCCTAAATTGCCACATAAAACAAAAAAAGTATGGCAAAGGAATTTTGATACAACGCCACTGTCACCCAACAAATTGCAACTGAAAACAAAAGAGTGGCAATGGTTTACGATTGATGACGGAACAAAAAATTCTCTATTCAGCGTAGCCGCAGGAAAATATCATTATCCTTCTGAATACTCAAATGGAAACACGCCATATCTAAGTGCCACTGCGGTAAACAACGGAGTTGGAAATAAAATCGACTTAGATGCTGAGTTTGAAGGAAATGTTGTTACAACAGAAAAAGTTGGATGTACGTCGTTTTATCAACCGAAACCGTTTTGTGCCACAAGCGATGTCAACATAATTACTTGCAAACGACACAAAATAAATCCATATATCGGATTGTTTCTTGCCTCTGTAATTGATTTTAACGAAAATTTTAGATGGACTTACGGTCGTCAGTGTCGTGTCGGTGATACAAAAGCCATTAGGATCAAACTCCCCGCCACAAAAAATGCCCAAGGCGAGTATGAACCCGACTGGCAATGGATGGAAGATTACATTAAAGGCTTGCCGTATTCTGGTTGTTTGTAACGTGTAGAATGTTTTAAAAGAAACGACTGATTAGTGAAGTGTGGTAATCACATTCGCTAAAAAAAACCGCCAACCTCAGTCAGTGCGAGGTTGGCTGTTTGTTCATTAACAGTCGTTCCTAAATCACTTCTTCACCATCCCCATAAACCACTTGACAATCTCTGGGTTGTGGTGGCTGGGCATTATCACGGGTGCGCCGGTGTCGAGTTTGAGGATTGCGTCCATATCATCTTGCGAGAGTTTGAAATCAAAGATGTTCTGGTTTTCTGCCATGCGCTCCTTGCGGCTCGATTTTGGAATGATGATTACTCCACGGTCGAGGAGGTAGCGGATCGCAACTTGCGGGCCTGTCTTGCCGTATTTTTCGCCAATCTTGATGAGCGTTTCGTTGGTGAAGAAACCGTTTTTGCCCTCTGCCAACGGTCCCCACGACATGTGCGCAATGCCGAGTTCGTCCATGTACTTGCGGCTCTCGATTTGCTGTTGGAACACGTGGGTCTCGATTTGGTTGACGGCCGGCACAACGTCAAAATGTGCGCATAGGTCGATGAAATGGTCGGGATAGAAATTCGACACGCCGATTGCACGCAGCTTGCCCTCTTTGTATGCCTCTTCCAAAGCACGGTATGCGCCGTAGCGGTCGCCGTAGGGCTGGTGGAGCAACATCAGGTCGATGTACTCGGTTTGAAGTTTGCGGAGGCTCTCGTCGATGCTCTTTTTGGCGGCGGCGTACTCGTAGTTGGTGAACCAAATTTTTGACACGAGGAAGATTTCGTCGCGGCTGATTCCGCTTTTTTTGACAGCATTGCCCACGCCCTCCTCATTTTGATAGATCTGTGCGGTGTCAATCATTCTGTAACCTACCGAAAGCGCGTCCAAAACGCATCTTTCACATTCTTGGGGGCTTACTTGAAACACTCCGTAGCCCATCTGCGGCATCTCTACGCCGTTGTTGAGTTTTATGGTCTGCATAATCGTGATGTTTTAATGTTGTATTCGATAATGCAAAAATACGGCGGATTATCGGGATTGTGAGTTCTGTTATAGAGTGCTTTTGGATGCGGAGTTGACGGCTGATGTCGAGCGTGGTGTAACGTAAAATCCAATAGTTGGCGGCAAAACCGCTCACTTTTTTGCACACGTCAGAAAGGTATTTTGAGGTAACGTAAAGTTTGCTGGCGTAATAAGAAATGTCGCGGTTTTGTCGGAAGTCGCCCCGATCCAACAATTCCAAAAAACGTTCCATCAAAATTGCACGGCGGCGTGGATATTTCGATAAATTCGGGCGTCACATAAATGACATCAACGCGGAAATCCTCGGCAGGACGGAGGTTGCTCACCAAGTCGCAACGTCTTATTATCATACAATCTCCTGATTTTAAGGTATATACCTTAGATTATATGTAAACGAGCAACTACCCTCATAACAAAAAGAATGAGCCAAATAGTTGGCAAGATTTCCCTCACCAACGCCCTCCAAAGTGTCTTTTATAACAATATGCGGCTGTTGACTTTCCATAGCGTTAAATATTCTTTGCAATATTAACAACTATTTCTCAAATTTTCAAAACTATTTTATTTTTCCATCATTTTGATAATGTCAACGTTAAGTTGCTTCAAAAAAAATTTGCACAAAACAACAGAAAATTATATTTTTGTGCAAAATTAAAACTTTAAAAGTTATGCAATTCAAAGAAGGACTTGGTTGGAAGGCCTGTTACGACGAGGAGCGAAACCTCTATACGGCTGAGCGTAGCAATAGGGGTTTTTACCAACTTTGTGAAATCGACAAGGCTATATACGACGCACTCGGTGCCGATCCAATTGACGGCACAAGAGACGACAAATTAATTGCGTCGGGGCGGTGTCTCTTTGTGGCCGACGACGATTATTACACTTCGCCATATTGCATCGTAAAAGACGACAACTATAATACACTTGCGCCTTGGTCACGGGCTCAGGCAAGGTTCGACAGGACATATAATCGGGAGAATCAAAGTCAAGAATAATTGTTATTTTTGTTATAATCCCCCGAAAATAATCTCACCTCTTTTTCTTTTATCTCCTCTTAAACAAGACATTTTGTATGTCTAATCCGTTCTGAATTTATTTTTATCTGCATAATGCTTTGACCAGGGAAAAAATTACAAACAATTGCTTATAAAATCTGCAAAACCACGGCGCACCAAACACCCAAAGACATTATAAATGAGTTTCTTACAGGCGAAATTCAAAACACACTCCTCACCACCGACCTTAGCATCCAAGAACTCACCGACCATTTCTCCTTTCCCGCCCCCACCGCCTTTGGACAGTTTTTCAAACGTCAAACCGGAATCTCGCCGGGAGAGTTTAGAAAGAAGTATGCGTAACATACCAACAAAAAAATCTGCCACGAAATCGAAAATATCGCTCTCGTGGCAGAATCAATTATAATCAAGGGCTTAAAAATATCTACCTTTTGCCCTCGCTCTCTGTGCCAAATAAGTATTCGCCCTTGTAGCCGCCGAAGTCAACTACGACTTTTTCAAAGACGATGCCCGAATGTTTGGGCGTAAGGGTGAGTGTGTGAACGTCGGATTTGTTGACCTTCAATGTAACCACCTTCTCCACTACGCGGCGGGCGATTGTGGGATAGAATGTGGTGTATTGGTAGGGCTGCTTGTCGAGGAGGTCGGCGTTGAAATTCACCGTCTTCACCTCGCCACCGTCGATGGAAATGCCGCATTGATGTCCGCCAACGTTTTGGAAGTCGAGGGTTGATTTTACAACGACGTGAACCTTCACCGAATCGGCAAAACCTTCAGGCAATCTGAATCTATAAGTCAACGACGAATTGCCAACTGGCTTGGTGTAGGGCGTCAAGGCAACTGCGCTGCGGGTGCGTCCGTAATAGGGATAAACCTCCCACTTGACATCGCCGTCAGCCTTTGCTTCATAAAAATGCTCTGCCTCCATCGCAACATAGCCGTTGCCGGGTTCAAAGGTAAAACCGCCTGCCTTGCTATTGTCAACTCGTTTGGTGTCGGGCAACATTTCGTGCGGGAAATTGTCGTTCCACATACGGTAGCCGATGTGCTTCTGAATCATCATTCCGTTCCACTTGCCGCCCGCAATGTCGTGGTTGTACTGAGCGCAGAGGATGGAATCGCGCTTGAAACACTCTGCCACGCGGTCTGCCCAACAGTTGGCGTCGGGGTTGTTGTTGTTGGCGCAATAGCGGTTCATAGCCTGAGCGTAATACATATCATAGAGGTTTGCCATAGCCTGAACGGGGAAGAGAATCAATTGACGGTAAGCATCCTTGTATTTTTCGGGAAGGAGAATCCACAGACGGAGAGCCTCGGATTCAAGGCGAGCATATTCGTCTGCCACCATCTTAAATTCGCCGGTATGGACATTGTAAGTGCGGGCGTCAAACATTTCGGGAGTTACACGCGCCATATACTGACAATTGCGGTTGTAAATCCTGGCTGCTTCCTTTGCAAATTCCTTGCCGACAACCGTCTCGAAGAACTTTTCGGTGTGATTGGTTACATTTTGGAGGTTGTAAGTCTTGGGCTCGTAAGCCATATCGCAGAAGAGTTGGATGGGGTATTCCATCGGTTTGAGGTCGCCGACATTGAGCACCCAAAGGCTTTCGATGCCAAAATCGTATGCAATGGAAAGTTGCTCAAACATCTGTTGAGTCTGGGTAACATTCAGCCACTTGGAATTGCGGGGCGCGCCCACGTAATCGACGTGGTAATAAATGCCCCAACCTCCTGCGCGTTTGTGGTCTGGCACACGGCGGATATCGCCCCAATTGTCGTCGCTGAGCAGTATGATTACATCGTCGGGCACTTTGAGACCTGCATCATAATAATCCTGTACCTCCTTGTACAACGCCCAAACCTGTTGACGCTGCGAAGCGGGCTTGCCGGTCTCCTCGGCGATGATTTTGCGCTGATTGGCGATGATGCGCTCCATAAGTTTCTTGTTTTTTTCGAGAGCCATCACATATTCGTCGTCGTGTCCCTCGCGACCGCCAAGGGGAGTGTCGCCGTCGCCGCGCATACCAATGGTGATGAGGTCTTCATTGTTTTTGCTGCGGCGGATGCCCTCGCGGAAAAATTTGTCGATAGGTGCTTGGTTGGAAGCGTAATCCCAAACGCCCTCCGCGCCACGTTTGCGAACCCATTCCTGATGGTTGCGCGCCATAGGTTCGTGGTGCGACGTACCCATCACGATGCCCATCTCGTCGGCTACGCGGCTATTGTCGGCATCGTCGGCGTAGAAGGCGTTGCCCCACATCGCAGGCCACATAAAGTTGGCTTTGAGACGGAGCAGGAGTTCAAACACCTTGGCGTAGAAATGGCTGTTCATACCCTTGGCGAGTTCGGGGATTGAGGTCGGGATTTGCGAATCGGGGAAGGTGTTCTTTACCCAAGTGCTGAGGCAGGGAGCCTCATCGTTGAGGAATATGCCACGGTACTTAACCTTTGGCGAGGGGAATACGACGGTGCTGCTCACATTGAGGGCTACGTAGTCGTGATTGACCACAGGCACGTCAGCCCAATATTTCCACGGGCTTACGCCGATATTGCGGCTGATGTCGTAGATGGCGAAGATGGTGCCGCGCTTGTCGGCTCCGAAGATTGCAAAGGTCTTGTCGTCGATTTTTGCAATCATACCAGCCTCCCACTTGTCCTTGACGGCGGCGACGTCCAATTTCTGCTTTTTGATGAGGGCATCGGTGGTTTTAGATTTGCCGATAGTGCCTACAATCAACTTGTACTCAGCGTTTTGATTGTTGAGGTCGGGCTTGCGTCCAGTAACATCGTAGATGTCCTGTTGGAGATTTTTGACGGCGATTTTCACGCCTTCCCATTCGTCATCAGCATAGTTGATGCTGCACTTGGTGAGGTCGAATCCTCCCGCGCTCTTGTCGAATGTAATGTACTGTGCCATCGACAATTGGCAGGCTACAATCAACAATGCAATTAATATCGATAATCTTTTCATTCTTGATTTGATTTTAAAGTATTAGTGATTAGTATTCATAGAGTTTGAATTTTTGTATCCCCCACTCCCCGTCGGGAATCCTCACGTGGCGGCCTTGGTGCGATTCGTCGCCATTGAGGTAGCGCAGGACGGTCTTGCCGTCGGCGGTGGAAAGTTCTTGTATCTCCAAGATACCTACGTTGGTATTTTTTTTCAACGAATTGAAATTAAGCACAGTGCCTGTTCCTATCAGCAAAAATTCGTCGGGATTGGTATTGATGATGATTGCGCCTTCGGTGTTCCAATTTGGGAGTTTTGCGTTGGGCGACCATCCAAGGGTGTAATCGTGCTTGGCGATTATCTTGTAACCGCCAATTATCAACGTATCGCGCTGATTAATAGAATCCAACAGCACTCCGCGCATACTTACCGTGCCGTTGAATCGGTTGATATAATCCTCACAAACTGCTATCAAATTGTAGGCGGCTGGGAGTTCGGTGAGAGTGCCTTTTTGCGCGTCGCCGTTGAAAGTCTCTCCCAAAACTGGCGGCATAAACTGCGCCTGCTTGGTCTCGGCTGAAAACGGCGAAAATCCCAATGCGTGATACTCTCCAAACGCATAAAGTGCCTTGGCTCCAGCTGTTGCATCGTATTGATGTTCAGGAATAAAAAACGGATTGTCGGCTCGATAATATGCAGACGTCCACTTCTTGAAATCGCCAAAATAAATATCGGGGCTTAGCATATCTATAAGCGGTGCGCCAGCCTTCCAAACGTCCAACAAATGCGGCAGAGGCCCGCCCGACGGATATTCGCCGGGTTTGCGTCCGGGACGATTGAGGGCGCAATTTACATACATCGGAATATTGTAAATCTTCTTGCCCGCCTTGGCAAGTTCCTGTACATAAACGGCATAACTCCACGCCGTGAAAATCTCCTCGCCGTAGATGCTGCCGCCAAAAAGGGTTTCCCAATTGCCGATTATATCGCCCGTCCAATATTTTTTCAACGTGTCGGAGAGTTGGTCCTTGTGCTTTTCCAAATATTCGGTAAGGCGCGTCGGCACGGTGGAATTGTAGGCTACATTGGCCGCCTTGCTGTAATCACGGGCGGAGGGCAGCATGGCGATTTCGTTTTCCACCTGAATCATTATGACGGTCTGATTGTTGTCAACAGCCTTGATATGCTCCAACAACTTGCAGAAGGCTGCACGGTCGGCTTTGAGTGTTTCGGACGAAAACGGCGAGAGTATTTCCTGACGCACTCCGTCCTTGCTCTCCGCCCGTTGGAAACGCTTGACATCCTTCTTGACCCACGCGGGGGCGTAGCACGACATCGAATTTTTCCACGCGCCAAACCACAGGAATACCACCTTCAATCCATTCTGCGCGGAGGTTTTGATTACATTGTCAACCAGCGAAAAATCGTACTTGCCCTCCGTAGGCTCCATCAAATCCCAATATACCGGCACGAGGGCGGTGTTGATGTTTTGTTTCAGGAGGTTTGGCACGACGATACGGTTGTAATAATCTGCCGTTGACGCGTTGGAATTGCCGAGTTCGCCCGCCCTCATCAAGAACGGCTTGCCGCCCACCATCAATTGATAGGCGTTGCCGTGCTTTACGATTTTGGGCAAGTCTTGCGCCGAGGCTACTATAGCCGTCATTAGCGCAATTAACAATATGTATAACTTTCTGATGAACATTGATTTGTAGTTTTATTTAATCCTTTTGCCTATCTACATACGCCTTGGTGCGGAGTTTTGCCTTGCACTGCTCCAATGTGTATTTTGGCGTAAATGAGAGCGGCATGTTGGAAAATGTTTGGAAATAGAGCATACAGCCGTCGCGCCACCATTGCGCTTCGTCGAGTTGCACTTGGAGTTTTGATTCCACTTCCTTGAATATCGACTCAGGCACAGAGCCTTTGAGCGATTGCCAAGTCTTTTGGAATTTTATCACTTGCTCCACGCCGCCGTTGTAATGGTCGTTGAGCGACTGCCAAAGCGTCTTGCCGTCGTTGAAGTAATAATCCCACGGCAAATGATGAAACCACAGCACCAACTCCTTCGGGCAAAGTTGCGGGTCGTCGTACATCGTGCGAAGCGGCTCTTGGTATTGCTCCACGGCGTTGGAACCGCCATTCTTGGACGAACGGTTGAATCCAAGACCAATTTTGTCTGCCTTATGATAATATCTCGGCAACCAATCCTCACGCGCTCCGGGAATGTCGGTCCACGGCTCAGGGCCCCAATGGTCGCTCCAACCCATCAAGTGATGAAGTCCGAGCGGGGTCATATAGTCGGTAACGGCTTCGCGGCTCTGCATCATTATGTCGCAAATCGTATTGACAGCCTTCTCGTCTTTGGTAATGGTCTGCATCACCCATTCCTTGGCGATTGCACGCGCCGAGAGGTTGGGATTCCACGCCAAACGTCCAAACGCGTACCAATTGGACTGCGCCATCACGTAGCCGCACCAATTTTTCATCGTGCCGGTATTGGCAACGGCGGAGAATGCCGTAAGTTTTTGATTGAGAGTAGTTTCTATTACAGACTTGCCATCGTGGAACGAAGGATAATCCATAAATTCTTTCCACATCGTGCCGAGGTAGCAAAGATGGTCGCTGTATCCGAGATATTCCTGCGTAATCTGCAATTCTGCCATTGTCTGCGTATTCTTCATCGCGCCAAAGAGCGGCGAAAAAGGCTCGCGGGGCTGGAAATCCACCGGGCCATTCTTAATCTGGATGATTACATTGTCGTCAAACTTGCCGTCCAATGGCATAAACTCGTAATAAGCCTGTTTGGCGCGGTCGCCGCCCTGAGGATTGTAAACGAATGCTCGCCACATCACGATGCCATTGTGTGGTTTCAAAGCTTTTGCCAACATATTTGCGCCGTCGGCGTGAGTGCGTCCAAAATCCATCGGGCCGGGCAATCCCTCGCTGTTGGCTTTTACGAGGAAACCGCCAAAATCAGGTATCAAAGTATAGATTTCGTCCACCTTCTTCTGCCACCAATCTATAACGTCCTTGTCCAAGGGGTCGGAAGTTTTCAATCCGCCGAGAGCCGCCGGGGAGGAGAAATTGACGGCAAGATACACCTTAATATTATAGGGTCGCAGGCGGTCGGCTACGGTCTTGATGTCGTTCAACATTTCTGACGACAACACCTTCGGGTCGGCGTTCACATTGTCGATAACAGTGCCGTTGATGCCCACAGAAGCATTGGCACGGGCGTAGGTCTCAATGTCGGAGCGGAAGTTGATTTTGCCGTCAGCAAACCAAATCGAGCGTCCAGCATATCCGCGCTCCACGCTGCCGTCGGGATTGTCCCAATGGTTGAGGATGCGGACTTGGAAGGCGGGGCGTTCTACGAGACTTTCGGGTATCTCGACGCCAAGCCTCATCATTCGCAAATATGCATAAACGCCGTACAACGCGCCGGCGGGAGTTTCTGCCACGATGTCGATGGGATATGCGCGGCGTATCTTGAACCCTTCCGCGCCAAGGTGGTCGGTCTTGTCCTTGTCAATAAAAATCCTAACGTTAGCAACCTTGTCGCTCGCAACCTTCACCCTATTGACACTTGCAAAGTATTGAGCAAGTTCCTTCTCAATTACCTGTTCTGTCAAATCTTTTTTGGACAGGTCGGAATAAAGATTGCACCAACCTGATTCCTTCGGCTGATTTGCAAGCCACAATTGGTCTGTCTGCGCTGCAACGAGCATTGGCAGCAGCATACCAATCAACATTAGTATCGATACTTTTTTCATCTTTTATAATATTAGGTTTTAATTGTACGCAAAATTAGACATTCCGACACAAAAAAACAAGTGCTTTCGCTGTCAAAAATGTTACATTTTCTCTATACAAAAGTAACAAAAACGCCGTCAAGCGACATTTGCAAAAAAAACATTTCACTTCTTGCACAAAAAATCAACAATTAAAGCAAAAAAAACATCGGTAAAACAATAATTGTGTTTATTTTTGCAGTTGGAAAACATAACACATTATTTTTTTACTTATGAACCCGTTTTCAACAGAACTGCTCAACAAGATCACGTCGATAATCGTGAAAAAGTTTATCCGCTCCGGCGGCATCGACCCCGACGACTACGACGACATGACACAGACGCTCCGCGCCAAATATTTGGCGAAGAAGGAGCACATCGAGAGCCTTTACAAGGGCGAGGCGCAGCCGCAGACCTACATGTCGAGCGTGCTGAGGATGATGATGCTCGAAGTGCTCAGGCAGTCGCAGAAATACAAGGTGGACACCGTAGATATTGAGAAGGCTACCATCACGGAATTCGACCGCTCGCCCTCGCCGGAACAGAAGGCCATCATTGAAAACGAGAAGAAGCACTTCCTCCGAGTCATGGCGACAATGGGAAAGGACAGGGCAAAGATAATGATGTGCCTCAAGAAAATCAACCGCCTACGCATTACCGACGAGGATTTCGACGAATACCTCGACGGTCGTCCCGACAATGGTGCGCGTCAGTTGCTCAACGCCCCCGACGACGCCGAGGCCGCCAACAAGGACATCTACGCCCGGCTCTGCCAAATAGCCAACCTCGTGGAAGGCTCGCAAAACAAGCCCGACGCCATCAGGATTTGGCTCGGCAACAAGACTGACCAGATTATCAAGCGTATGAACGCGGGCAACCGCTCCAAGTACGACAACGACGCTCTGTCGATACTGCTCGAACTTATGTACTCTTGATAATTATTATAATTATTTTGGAGATAATAACTACTAAAAAAACAAACCGAAATGAAAACATTGGACAACAACCAAAAAGCGAGACTCGCCGACTACATAAACGGGAGGCCTGTCAACATAAGCGACGAGGAACTGCAAATGCTCGCCGACGACGACCAATTGGCGTCCGAATGTATAGAAATAGCCGAGATTGCAGCCGAAGCCGAGACGCAGCAAGGGATTATAGTGCAATTCCCAAAAAACAACCGCCAAACATCCACGCCACAGACGGAGCAAAAACCGTCGTCCAATACATTACGTATGATTATAATGGCTGCAGCGGCGTGCCTTATATTAGCAATTGCCATACCCTTGATTATCAACAGCGACACCACGCCCGCCGACAATACCGCCGCGACCACCGCCGACCAACAGCAAGCCACGCCGCGCAAACGCTCCATGGGCATACTCAGCGCGAAAAGCCTCGACAAAGGATATTACGAACTGCCCGAAGAATTTAGCAAAATGATACACTCGGCGTCCAACAAAGGATACTTTGACTTCGCGCCCGAAACTCCATTCGACATCATATTCAGCGCGCCAGTGAAGCCTGACACATTATATCTCTGCTCGCCGAGGGTGAAGACTCCGCTTATGACCATCCCCGTATCGGGCGAATCTGCAACCATATCCCCTGGTCTCGCATCGGGATTATATTATTATTACCTCAAATACAACCTGAAAGAACGCAACGCAATAGCCATCGGCACCGAAGACGAATAGATTTTTTATTTTTAACTACTAATTATATAGAAAAGACAATTAAACAAATGAAAAGACTTATTCTGACACTAATCGTCGCAATGGTACTAATTATCAGCGGCAAGACATTAGCGCAGCCCCCCGCCAACGTGCCGGAGCCTGCCAAGGTCATCGAACTCTACAAGGGCGACATCCCGGGCGCAATAGGCACAGCGCCCGAACCGCAAGGCGGCAATCAATTTTGGGTAACGAGCGTATCACGTCCGATACTCTCCTACTACCCCGCCAACGAAAACAGCGGCACCGCCATCGTAATATGCCCCGGCGGCGGATACGCTGGTCTATCGTACATGTACGAAGGCATAATGACCGCACAATGGCTCAGCAGCAAGGGCATTGCTGCATTTGTGTTGAAATACCGCCTGCCCAACGACAAGTACATGAAAGACCGCAAAAACGGTCCATTGCAGGACGCTCAGCAAGCCATCCGCTACGTCCGCGCTAACGCCAAGGAGTACGGCATCGACCCCAACAAAATCGGTGTCATTGGATTCTCGGCGGGCGGACATTTGGCTTCCACAATATCCACTCACTACAACGACAATGTTTATAAGTCAGAATACAATGTGAGCGCACGTCCCGACTTCTCTATTCTCATCTATCCCGTCATCACCCTCGACCCCGTCCTCACACACGCAGGCACACGCGAGGCGTTGATTGGCAAGGACGCCGACAAGGCATTGACAGACAAGTATTCGAGCAACCTCCAAGTAACCGAGGACACTCCGCCCGCCTTCCTTGCTCACGCATTGGACGACAATCTCGTACCCTACACCAACAGTGTTCTTTATACCGATGCCTTGCGCGAAAAGAAGGTTCAGGCAGAACTCCACCTCTACGCCAAGGGCGACCACGGCCTTCAAGTGAAAAATCCGACCGACACCCAAGCCTTCTGGCACGACGCTTGCGAAAAGTGGATGAGAATGAATGGCTGGATGAAATAAAAGTTTTTGAGTTTCCATTTTTTTACGTAATTTTGCACCCAAACGCATCGTTGTAAAAACACTATGGAAAACATCAGAAACTTCTGCATAATAGCGCACATCGACCACGGCAAGAGCACCCTCGCCGACCGTCTGTTGCAACACACCAAGACCATCGCCGACCGCGACCTCAAAGACCAGGTATTGGACGACATGGACTTGGAGAGAGAACGTGGCATCACCATCAAGAGCCATGCAATCCAGATGAAGCACACTCTCGACGGCAAGGAATACACACTCAACCTCATCGACACCCCCGGACACGTTGACTTTTCATACGAAGTGTCGAGGAGCATAGCCGCCTGCGAGGGTGCTTTGCTCGTGATTGACGCCACGCAAGGCATCCAGGCTCAGACCATCTCCAACGTCTATATGGCGATAGAGAACAATCTCGAAATAATCCCCGTACTCAACAAGATGGATATGCCAGCCGCCAAGCCGGAGGAGGTCAAAGACCAAATCATAGAACTCATCGGCGGCAAACGTGAAGACATCATCGAGGCATCGGGCAGGACAGGTCTTGGCGTAGAGGAGATATTGAGGGCAATCATCGAAAAAATCCCCGCTCCCAAGGGCGACCCGGAGGCTCCGTTGCAGGCGTTGATATTTGACTCGGTCTTCAATCCATTCCGTGGCATCATTGCATATTTCCGCGTTTACAATGGAACTCTCAAGACCGGCGACCACGTAAAATTCGTCAACACCAAAAAAGAATACGACGCCGACGAGGTGGGCATCCTCGAAATGGACTTGTGTCCGAGGCCGGAGATTTCTGCCGGCAATGTGGGCTACATCATTTCGGGCATCAAAAACGCCGTGGAAGTCAAGGTAGGCGACACCATCACGCACACCGACCGCCCCTGCGAAAAGGCGATAGAAGGTTTTGCAGAGGTGAAGCCAATGGTATATGCCGGTGTATATCCCATCGAAACCAATATGTACGAAGAACTCCGCACGTCGCTCGAAAAACTCCAATTGAACGACGCGTCGCTCACCTTCACACCCGAAAGTTCGGTTGCGCTCGGCTTTGGATTCAGGTGCGGATTCTTAGGAATGTTGCACATGGACATCGTGCAGGAGCGATTGTCGAGGGAGTTCGATATGGATGTCATCACAACAGTGCCAAACGTTAGTTATAAGGTGTTCACATCCAAAGGCGAGGAAATTGAGGTGCACAACCCCGCCGGACTTCCCGAACAAAAGGCAATCGGACACATCGAAGAGCCATACATCAAAGCCGACATCATCACTAAATCGGAGTTTTATGGTCCGATTACAAAACTCTGCATGGAAAAGCGCGGCATCAAAATCAACGAGCAATACCTCACTTCCGACCGCATAGAACTCAACTTTGAAATGCCGTTGGCTGAGATTGTATTTGACTTCTACGACAAATTGAAATCGCTCTCCAAGGGTTACGCATCATTTGACTACCACCCGATAGACTACCGCGAATCCAAACTCGTGAAACTCGACATCCTCCTCAACGGCGAGCCGGTGGATGCCATGAGCAGCCTCATCCACGAATCCAACGCCTACGAATTTGGCAAGAATATCTGCGAAAAACTCAAAGAACTCATCCCACGCCATCAGTTTGACATCGCGATACAGGCAGCAATCGGCACCAAAATCATCTCCCGCTCCACCATCAAGGCGTTCCGCAAGGACGTTACCGCCAAGTGTTACGGCGGCGACATCACCCGCAAGCGCAAACTCCTCGACAAGCAGAAGAAGGGCAAGAAGCGCATGAAGCAGATTGGCGACGTAGAAGTGCCGCAGAAGGCATTTTTGGCGGTATTGAAGATTTAAAAAATTTGCGGCGGTCGTTTCACAACGCCGCCGCTAAGGGAATTAAAAAAAATGCAAAAAAATAAAAAAGAAAAAGTTATATGTAGGGTTGCTTTTTTTACATTGCAAAAATAACAAGAAATCGTGAAACAAAAAACTTTTTCACGATTTTTTTGTTAATGTTTGGAAATCATTGGCATAGTCTGATGGATTGTGTTTGCTATCAACACTATCGAACTCGACACTTCCAACATATTCAAGTCGTTGCTTGCATTGAGTTGATACACAGGCTCTCCCGCGAGGTCGATGGCGTGTTCTATCTTGTCGTCCACAAAACGGATTGACGGGAATTTGTTCACAAGATTGTTTTTGATTACCTGCGTGTAAGACGCACATATAGAGAGCACCTCCTGATTGAAATCATAATCGAGCAGGTCGCTCTGACGGATGCGGTATTCCTGCTTAAACCAATTGTACTTGTCGGCATTGTTGATGCCCTTGATGTCGCCATTGTCAACATTGAGAATCATACAACGTTCCATACCGTCGCCATTGTCGTTGCGGACGGTCATCTCCTGATGAAGGTTTTCCACCTTGACGCCTTCGAGATAGATATTGCCATCGTGCCTGCAAAAACGTATCTTGGCGATGTCGATGCCGATGATTGCCTTCTCGTGAAACTTCTTGATATACAATATCTTCTGTTCGCCCTTGTCGTCCTTCATAAAATTCCACTTGGAATCCTGCTTGATGTCCCTGCCTAAGTCGGTATCGCGCACATACTCCTCCTTGACCACGTAGCCCTCCTTCTCGTATTCCATAGTTTCGAGTTTGAGCACGGTGTTGGCATTGTTGCTAATCGACTTGTATTGCCGTGCCGTGTCGAGTTCCGATTGGAGTTTTTTTATTTTTTGCTCGCGCTGTGCGGCGACGTCTTCGAGATACTTTTTCTGCTGTTCGAGTTCGTTCTTCTCCTCCAACAATTTCATCTGAGCATTGTTTTCGTCCTTGATGCGTGTCTGCACCTCCTCCTCTATGATGCGGTTGATGGGCTTGTAGATGGCAAAAGTAATCAGGATAGTAATGATATTGCTAAGAATCACCACCAAAAAAGTCGGCATCAGCGTCGCGCTCCCCACATACGCAAAAGCCACGATGTTGCCAATGAGCAACAACGCACACGACACTATTATAATGACCTTCTTGGTGTCTGACAACAGTTTTTTTATGTTGAAGAATTGCATGATTGTCTCGTCAGTAAAAAAATATTTGCAACGCCCAAAGTTAGAGATTTTTTCAGTTTCCCACAAAAAAAAAATGTCAAAAATTTTCGGTATGTAATTTTATGGATTTCAACCATTTGCAAAACATACGTAAAGCGCGCTGTACAAAAAAAAAAAACACTTGACATTTTTAGAATTTGTATTTACCTTTGCAGCGGGAAAAAAGAAAGTGGAGTCTTCCATCAGTATTTTTTCCAACCAAAACGCGATAAAAGCACGATGGAAACATTATCGGCAACTATTTGCGAACAAAATAGCGGCAACGCCGCCTATACGGAACGCATAATTCCGTACAATCCCGAAGGAGGAACAGCCAAAATCGGGAAGTCGGTAGAGTACGCTCTGTTGCCTGACGTCAAATACTGGTTCCCAATCCGCGCCACACACCACCGCGCCCAGAAAATCTACGACAAGATAATCTCCCTGCGCAACGATTGCCTCG
>DGIK01000019.1 GCA_002393195.1 Bacteroidales bacterium UBA3824
ATTAGTATGGAATTTTGATTTTCAACTATGACAAAAAAAATATTCATTTTTCTTTTGTGATAATTCAAAAATAATTAGCGAATGACGTGCTCAACTTTTTTTTGGAAATCCTGACAATTTTTTGTTACTTTGCACTTTGATATTAACTAACAGCGTTATGAGCAAAAAATTGATTTGGATACTCGCAATTGTGATGACCGCCACGATAGTATGGATGATTTTCATACAGGCATCGTGGTTCAAGACGTCGTTTTCGCTCAGGCAACACCAATTCAGCGAGCAAGTAATGCACGCCCTCGACGGCGTAGTAAAGCAACTCGACCAACGAGAAGTGTTCCGGCAACTCAACAACGAGGTCATCGCACTCAGTTTTGACACCGTGCCGACACTCAAAAACCCAAACCTCATACAACCCGCGCCCGAGTTGGTGGCCGACGCTATCCGCGACGCCGACACCGCCAACACACTCTTTGTTGTGAGCAAGGACTCCCTCTTTTATTCAATCACCGATACGAGCGACAGACGCCTCACAATGGACTACCGCAGTATGAACCGCGCACAAATCCACGAGGAAATACAAAAGCGAATCCATCAAGACAAAACCATCATAGTAGAAAACATCATCAACAAGATAACGAGCAAAAAAGTAAAAATCGAGGAGCGCATCACCCCGGCAGAAATCCAACAGATACTCTGCGAACAACTCAAACGCGTCGGCATCTGCTCCGAATATTACTTCACGGTGCTCAAAGAAGACCGCAGCACATATTTCAGCAGCGAAGGCTACGAGCCCGACGAGGACGACCACCTCTACGAAATCGACCTCTTCCCCGACGACCTCATATCGCCGCACGCATACCTCGTGCTGTACTTCCCCGACGAAAACAAAATCTCGATGTCCACCCTCACACGCAACTCCGTAACGTCCATCATATTGGCTTTTATAATAATTGCAATATTCCTCAGCACGCTGATTATCATCCTCAAGCAGAAGAAGTTGCACGAGATGAAGACCGATTTTGTCAACAATATGACCCACGAACTCAAGACCCCGATTGCGTCAATATCGCTCGCGAGCCAGATGCTCAAAGACCCCGCAATCTCCAAAAACGAACAGAGTTTTGCCAACATATCGTCCATCATCGAGGAAGAGAGCAAGCGGCTTGGATTCCAAGTGGAAAGAGTGTTGCAGATGGCGGCATTGGAACGCGGCAAGACCCTCCTCAAAATCAAGGAGATATGCCTCAACGACATCATCCGCAAGGTCGTAAAGACATTCGACCTCAAACTCAAAGCCAAAGACGGCACCATCACCTGCAAATACGGCGCAAAGGACGACCTCATAGAAGGCGACGAGGTGCATATCACCAACATAGTAACCAACCTATTGGACAACGCGCTCAAATACACTGAGATAAAGCCCGAACTCAAAGTAACCACCTCCAACGTAAAAAACGGCGTGGAATTTACAATCACCGACAATGGCATCGGCATCTCGCGTGAAAACCAAAAACGCATCTTCGAGCAATTCTTCCGGGTGCACACCGGCAACATCCACAATGTCAAGGGATTCGGCATCGGATTGAGTTACGTAAAAAAAATAGTGGACGCCCACCACGGCACCATCAAACTAAAATCGGACATCGGCCGCGGAACCACCTTCACGGTATTCCTCCCCTTTGACCAATAAAACTTTGACCAATAAAACAGAACATAAACGCAAAAAACATAGCCCCAACGGGGCGACAACACCAAGCCGTGTGCGTAAGCGCACGGATAACGAATAACGGAAAACAAAACGAACAAAAACATAAAAACCACATCGATATGGAAAGAAAAATCAACGTATTGCTTGCCGAAGACGACGTAAGCCTCGGCTCGCTCCTCAAACAGTACCTCGACGCCAAAAACTACGCCACGACGCTCTGCACCGACGGCGAAAAGGCGACAGACACCTTCTCGCACGAACTGTTTGACATCTGCATCCTCGACATAATGATGCCCAAGAAAGACGGCTTCCAAGTCGCCGCCGAAATCCGCGCAGCAAGCGCATCGGTGCCGATCATATTCCTGACCGCCAAGAATATGAAAGAAGACGTGCTTGCCGGATTCAAGATTGGCGCCGACGACTACATCACCAAGCCATTCAATATGGAGGAACTCCTGCTCCGCATCGAGGCTGTGCTCCGCCGCTCGGGCATATCCGACAGCGAATCGTTCACATCATTCAAACTCGGCGGATACGTATTCGAATCAATCAAGCAGACCCTCCAATACAACGACGAAGACCCCGTGAAGCTCACCACAAAGGAATCGGAACTCCTGAAACTCCTCTGTATGAACGTCAACAAGGTATTGGAGCGCAACTACGCCTTGAAGCAGGTGTGGGACGACGACAACTACTTCAACGCCCGCAGCATGGACGTGTACATCACCAAACTCCGCAAACTACTCAAAAGCGACGACAGCATCGAAATCCTCAACATCCACGGCAAAGGATACAAACTCATCGTATCAGACGCGGATTAGGAATTGCAACCCTAAAAAAGTAACAACAGACCCAATGAGTCCAAGCCGCAAAATAGCCGCCTGCATATACCCGCTGATAGTGGCGTGTATGTGTGCGTGCAGCAACACGAAAAACACCACCGCGACGCGCTCGTTCCACAACGTGACGTCGCGGTATAATGTCGTGTTTGAAGCAAGGCAGTCATACGAACAAGGCATCAAAGCGATTGCCGACAATCTGAAAGTCGATTACACCGACCTGCCGCCGGTATATCGCTTTGACTCGCCCGACGCCGCGCAGATAGCATCGCCCTACATGGACGCCTGCGTGGAAGAGTGCGGCAAAAACATCCTCAAACATTCCATCACCTCCAAACCGTCGCAACGCTACGGACACGGCGGCATGACCCTCGCCGACCAAGACTTCTTCAATAAGCCCGAGTTTTGCAAGTGGATAGACGACACATACCTACTGATGGGCAAGGCAAACTACGTGGCGGGCGACCTCGACCGCGCCGAATCGTCGTTGCAACTCGGCGTAACGCGATTCCGCCACGAACCCACCAAATTTGAGGCGCAATTGTGGCTTGCGAAGACATATTGGGCGCAAAAAAAATACGACGAAGCGCAGGAACTCCTCGACAAACTCGTAAAAGACCTCCGGCATCCCAAACGCCTCGACGCCGACATCCACAAAGTGTATG
Organism: Bacteroidales bacterium UBA3824; assembly: GCA_002393195.1. GTDB lineage: Bacteria > Bacteroidota > Bacteroidia > Bacteroidales > UBA3824 > UBA3824. Next base: position 3,213 of record DGIK01000019.1, read on the forward strand.
CGCAGATTGCAATCAGCAAGCGGCAATACACCACGGCTATCAAACATTTGGAAGACGCACTCGCCCTCACCAAAAAGAAACCCGAAAAGGCGTGGCTCACCTACATCCTCGGCGACCTCAACCGCATGGCGGGCGACTACCCGAAGGCGCGCAAATGCTATGAACAAGTCATCAAGATGCGCCCAGAATACTCTATGGTATTCAATTCAAAAATCAACCTCGCCGTAGTATTCACGCCCGGCGACAACGTTGAAAAAATCCGACACGGACTCGAAGTCCTCGCCAAAGACCCTAAAAACGAACCTTACCGCGACCAAATCTACTACGCACTCGCCGAGATGGAATACCGAAACGGAAACATCAACCCGGCACTCGTAGATTACAGACGCTCAGCGCAATACTCATCCAACAACAATATCCAAAAAGCCAAATCGTATATGGCGGCGGCGGGCATTTATTTCGACCGCAACGACTACATCAACGCCGGCACATTCTACGACTCCACGATGGCTTACCTGCCCAAGACATACTCCGACTACGACGCCATATCGAAAAAAGCCAAAAACCTCTCCGAACTCATCACCTACATCCGCGAGGCAGAGCATCAGGACAGCCTGCAACGTGTAGCCAAAATGTCGGAAGGCGACCGCAACAAGCTCATCTCGCAGATAATCCTCGACGTTGTCAACAAAGAGGAACAGGAGAAATTGATGCAGTCGCAGCCGTACTATCAGTCGCGTGACAATAGCTACGGCGTGGAATACACCGGACAGGACGGCAACCCTGGTTTCAGCGGCAAATGGTACTTGTACAACGTGACGGCTCTCAACTACGGACGCTCCGAGTTCCTCAAAAAATGGGGCAACCGCCCGCTCGAAGACAATTGGCGTCGCAAAAACAAGTCAGAAACCGCCGACACAGATTCTGACGACGAAGACGACACCGACAAAGGCGACTCCACCCTTACCAACAAGATGCCCGAATTTTACACCCGCAACCTGCCCCTCACCGATTCGGCGATGCAGGCGAGCATCAGCAAGGAGGCCGATTCGTGGTTTGCCGCAGCGGGAGTTTATGAAGAAAAGATAGAAGACATCGACAAGGCAATCGAGACCCTGCTCCACCTCAACCAAAAGCATCCCGACCATTACCTGATGCCGCAGAGCCTCTACCAACTCGTGAAACTCTACGCCAAGAAAGGCGAGCAGCAGTTGTCGGATTACAACAAGCAACAGTTGATGTCGCAATATCCCGAATCGGGCTACGCCAAGATACTCAGCGACCCGCAATATTTGCAAACCATTGCCCGTCGCCAGGAAGATGCGCTACGTCAGTACGACAATGTGGTGGCGTCATTCAATTCCGGCAACTATCAGCAGGCAAAAGACCTCAGCCTCCAAGCCCAAAAAGAATATTCTGACCTCGGCATAATGCCAAACCTCATCTACATGGAGGCGCGTTCATACGGCCGTATGCACAATACCGACAAGATGCGCGAGCGTCTCGAATACCTCATCGAGCACTATCCGAGCAGCAAACTCGTAGCCCCCGCGCAAGACAAACTCGACGCCCTCGCCACGGGACGATTCGACACAGAACAATTCACCAAGAATCCCGATGCGCGCCACGCCGTACTCGCCATTGTCGCCGACACCGTAGCCACCAAAACAGGTCAATTGAAATTTCACCTGATGAAATATTGCGCCGACAATGGGCTAAATCAGATGGACATCGAGGAAGCCAAAGACCTTCAATCGGACAACATACGCGCACTCCTTGTTACATATTTTGACAACAAGGAACAGTCAAAGACATTCTGCGACGGATTCGCCAAAGAGAACGCCGATTTTCTCAACGACGGCAGCGACATCAAGATAATGTCTGTAAGCGCAGAAAATCTCAGGCGAATCCACGATGCAGCCACGATAGAAGCCTATTATAATTTTTATATCGGCAATTACTAAAAACAACACACCTTATTATATATGAGAACCAACCTACATATCCTACTCTCAACACTCCTCATCGCATCCTGCGGCGGTCAAAAGCAAGAAGTGGATGCCACACAGCCTTCCGACACCCTCGAAATGCCAGAAGAGACGCTATCTGTATTCCGCGCCCCGCAGAGCAAGAATGCCCCGAAGCCCGCTCACAACGCCGACAACTTCTTTGCCATAGAAGCCGACGGCAAGATAATGGTGGGCAATTCTGCCGATATGCTCAAAGACACCGAAATCAAAGGCACCGACATCACGCTCTCGCCAAGCGGCGACATCATTGCATATACCGACACCACCGACGGACGATGCTCCGTGCATCTGTACAACATCAACACCAAAAACGACACGAGCCTCGAACTCGGCAGGTACAATTACCATTCGCGGAGTTTCAGCCCCGATGGCAATTATCTCGCTGTAAGTTGCCAGTTCGACGAATATTCGTGTATGGTAATCCTGTACGATATGCGCGACAGCACGCTCACAAGCATCGTCAATCCTGATACCAAGGCATTGTACAACCCTACATTCAGTCCCGACGGCAGGCTGCTCTCCTGCCACGACATGCAGAAAGTGCTCGTTTACAAATTCGACAACGGAACGGCTAAGCACATCAAGACTATCAGCTGCGACCATCTCTGCGTTGACAACGGCCTGTCCATCAATACTGCTTGCAAAATCCAGTTTACCCCGGGCAACGACCGCATCGTATATACCTGCGCCGACTACGACTCGGAGCGCGACGACCTCCGACACCTCAATATCTACAACATCACCAACGGCGACATTCTCAAAATCCTGCCGAGCGACAAGTCGTGCAAGGACTTCGCAGTCTCCGACGACGGCAATATCTACTTCCTTATGGAAGCCGACAGCAGCCACGCAGTAGCTTACTTTGCAAGCCTATCCGACCTGAGCCCGGTTGCCATCTCCAAAGACAAATTCAACAACGCAACCGCACTAAGGGTGGCTTATTAAAAAAAAGAAACGAAAAATATACACAATATCAAAAAAAAGTTGTACCTTTACAACTGCAAAAACATCTATAAACGATTGTAAAACCTTAAAAATAAACACATTATGTCAAAACTTAAACTATTTGGACTCGCACTTGCATCGGTAGCGCTGTTAGCCCTCGCAGGATGCAAGAACAACAAAAACGCCGACCAGGCAAGCAACAGCAACAACAGCGACACTATGTCAACCTACGACCCATACGCCGACTCGGAATACACTGGAAGCACTTCCGACAGCGACAACGGCACCTCCAATACCGCCGACCTTAGTGCAAACAACGGCGGCGCTACAACAGAGCAAGAGCCCGTTATGGCAGAAGACAAGGAAGGCAACCTCTCTCAAGTGCCGGATGCCAAAGTCAACGACTCCAACGTATTCTACATCGTTGCTGGCAGCTTCACAATCTACAACAACGCACAGAAACTCAACACAAAGCTCAAAGCAAAGGGATTCGACTCAAAAATCCTCGAACCCTACGGCCAGTACCACAGGGTTACTGTAAAGCAATTCAAGACCGTGGCAGAGGCCCGCGCCGCTCTGCCTGAGCTCCGCAAAAACATCGACGAAGCTCTTTGGCTTCTCACACGATAGACAATACAAGCCTGTCAACCCCATAAAAAAACTGCGATTATCAAGTCCGACCCATCGGAGACAATAATCGCAGCTTTTTTACAAAAAACAGACTTATTTTTGTAAATTCGCGCCATATTCACATCATATAACCAAATCACACGTTATGGACCTCAGCCAAAACGAGCTTATCTTCAAAAACACACGCTTAGAGCAGGAGCTGGCGCAAGCCAAAGAGCAAATCGACCAGTTGAAGGCAGCATACGAAAAAGTGCAATCCGAGTTAGACCGACTCGAAGGCATCTTCTCCACGCTCCCCAAAGACGTGCTGCCACAAGACATCACCATCGACAACGAGACCGGCACTCGCCTACTCAGATTTAAGATGGCAACGGTGATGTACGTAGATATGCGCGGCTACAAGTCCAACAACAACGAGCCACGCACACAATCGGGCGTGGACGAACTCGACCAGATAATCATCCAGTTTGCCGACATAGCAGCAGCCCACAATTTGCAGATAATCAAGACTATCGGCGACGCATTTATGTGTGTGGGCGGCATACCCGAAAAGAATATCACCAACCCCGTGGACGTTGTGCTTAGCGCAATGGAAATGGTGCGCTACACCAAAGGGCTCAAGGCTATGGTGGACGACGACAATAAGTTTTGGGAACTCCGCATCGGCATCCACACGGGTCCCGTGGTGGCTACTGTCAACGGCAAGAAAAAATTTTCTTACGACATCAAAGGCGAGACCGTCAACATCGCCACGCGAATGGCGGCGGCGGCAGAACGCGACAAAATCAACGTTTCTGTATATACATACGAACTCGTCCGCGAATATTTCGTAACCGACTACAACGGCGTTACGCCAGTCAAATACCACGGCGACCTCGAGATGTACTACGTCAGGAGGCTGCGCCCGGCATTGTCGGTCAATAAAAAGGTGGGCGAATACCCCAACGAAATCTTCAAAATCAAATACGCACTCCGCCAGTTTACCGACCTTCAGGAATTTCTGCTCGACAAGCTCGAACGCGAACTCCCAAAAACCTTGCATTATCACAATTACAAGCACACCATCGACGTGGTAAACCAGGCAGAACTCATCGGAGTTGGCGAAGGTCTCGACGACAGCGACATACTCCTGCTCAAGACCGCCGCACTCTTCCACGATTCGGGTCTCATCATCGGATTCGACAATCACGAATTTTACAGCACCCAGTTTGCCCGCGAAATCCTGCCCAAATGGCACTACAACGACGAACAGATCGACAAGATTTGCGACATCATAATGGCAACTAAATTGCCGCCCAACCCACACAACCTGCTCGAAAAGGTAATATGCGACGCCGACCTCGACTACCTCGGTCGCAGCGACTTCATCCCTATCTCCAACGCGCTGTACGAAGAACTTCGGGATCAAGGCTCCGACATTGACCTCAATACCTGGAACAAAAAACAAGTAGCATTTCTATCTACGCATCAATACTTCACCAACACCGCACAGAGGATACGCGAAGAGGCGAAGGAATACCAGATAGAACGCCTCAAAAAGCTCATCGTGGACGACTAACCACCTTACTATGAACGAAAAGACACTCGCACTTATATGGCAAAACAGGCTTTTTGACCCAGCCGGACTGCACACAACGCAAGGCGAACCCGTCCAAGTAGTCAAGACAGGATATACCAACACAATGTCCGGTCCAGACATCACCGACGCACAGATACGCATCGGCGACATCCTCTGGACCGGCAACGTGGAGCTTCACACCAAATCATCCCACTGGACGCTCCACAAGCACCACCTCGACCACGCCTACGACAATATAATAATGCACGTAGTCTTTGAAGACGACGCCCCACTCACCGATCGGCGCGGTAACTATGTGCCTACCCTCGTCATACAATACGACAAGGCTATCGACGACCGGTGCCACCAGCTTCTCAATCAGCAAAACCCACACCTCTGCCCCGCAGGAATACTTGAACTCAACACATTCAACTCATTGACTTTCACGTCGCGTCTTACGATTGAAAGACTTCAGCAAAAATCAGAACTCATCCGCAAAACACTCGAAACCACGCAGGGCGACTGGTTGCAGACATTCTGGCAATATTTGGCGAGGAGCTTCGGATTCGGCAAAAACTCCACGCCATTCGAGCTGACGGCTCAGTCGTTGCCATACAACCTTATAATAAAAAATTACGACTCATTCACCACTGTACTCGCTCTATTGTACGGGCAAGCGGGCATTCTACATTCCGGCAAATACAAAGGAAGCGACTGCGAAACATTACTCCAAGAATACAAATACCAACAGGCCAAATACAGCCTCTCCCCCATCGACCACAGCATTTGGAAATACTCGGGCACCCGTCCGCAAAATTCGCCCTTTGTCCGTATGCGGCAACTTGCCTCCCTCGTTGCCACCAATACTCCTATCTTCGACAAGATGCTCGCCTGCACCGACATTGAACAGATGGAATCGTTGTTTACTATAAAAAACAACAACGAAATCCCGCCGCTCGGCGCCGATGCCAAGCACCTTTTGATCATCAACCTCGTATGTCCATTCCTCACATGCTACGCCCAATACACCGGCAACAGCGACCTCGCAGAACTCGCGGTTGACATCCTGGAAAAACTACCGCCCGAAAAAAATTCGCTCGTTGAAACCAAAAAAAAGGCTGGACTTTCAATACAATCAGCATACGACTCGCAAGCCGCAATACAGCTCGACACCGCATACTGCAAGCCTCGTCGCTGCATCGAATGTCAGATAGGAAGGCATTATATCGCGGGCAAAATCCTGTAAATCAAGATGATGACATACATAAAAAAGAAACGGGGCGTCCGGATGGCCGCCCCGCAATCAAAAAATAAACAACTAAAAAAAGAAGTATTCTATAACATGAAACACACCTATAAGAACGGAAAAAGATAAAAAAGGTTGCACGATTTTAGTTAACAAATGTTAAAAGTAAAAATAAAAAAAACATTTCGCAAAAAAAGCACAAAATCTCAAAGATAATTTATAACTTTGGTTGCAAAAACAATGGCTCCAGCGTCAAAACAAATGTTTGGTGCAAAAATTGTTATATGCTTTTTTAAAACAATCACGATAATAACTTGCGCGACATAATGAAAACTAACTTTCGAAACATCGCAATATTAATATTCTCGCTGCTGCTGGCATACATACTGGTAGCCACGTACCTCGTGTACGACGACTACAAAGTAAGCCTCAACCAGACTATCAAGACCTCCGTCAGGTACGGACAGTACAAGTCGGACGAGATTTCGTCGTACCTCAATTCAAGCGTTCAGACCGCCAACACAATAGGTAACATGTTGGCTTCCGCCCGCGAAAAATACGGCTACGACCTCATACCTTTCGTAGAGCAGAGCCTGCAGACCCTCTGCATCGACAATCCGCAGTTTGCCTCAATCACTGTTACATGGGAATTTTCTGCCGTGTGCAAATCGTGGAGCCGTCCATACGGTCGCCTCGTCATGAAGGCATACATGCTCGATGGTCGCCCCAAAATCATAAAAGACACCGTGGACCTCGAAGGCGAATACGTCAGCGAAAATTACTACCAGATGAAAAACGGCTCGATGCACACGCTTTTCACCAGTCCAGAAATCAATACCAACGATTACATCTCTCATGCCGAGTCGCAGCTATGCACATCTATTGCAACAAGGATTATGCTCCACGACACCTTCATTGGCATCGTGGAAGCCGAACTGCCGCTCTCTCACATAGCCAAGGCTCTCGACATTATGCCGCCTGATTATGCAGGCAAGCCTTTCATCATAGCAAGCAACGGCAAAATCTACTGCCACTCAAACAAAGACCTCGACCGCACCAACTTCCTCGACGCCTATGCAGACATTGAAAAAGACGACGAAGTGGCGCAGTCGCTTACGGAATCGCTCGTATGCAGCACCGACTACCGCGACCGCGACGGCAACAAGTCCCATATCACGCTCATCCCGATTACCGTAAAAGACAGCGGAAAGCCCTGGACGTTAGTATCGGAAATTCACTACAGCCGTATCGTTAAGCAGACCATCAGGAAGATAATGCCGTACTTCCTGCTATCGTTCCTCGGTCTATGCATAATGGTGTTCTTCACCCTCACATTCGTAAGAAAATCATCCAACCCGATGCAGCAGGCTTCCCTAATGCTCAATTACATCGACCGTGGCGAATACGACAAAGTGGAGCACCTCGAATCGTCCGACGAGGAAATCAATACATTCTACAAGTCGCTAAACATCTTCGCCGAAAAAATCCAGAAGACAACGCAGTTTGCACGAAGCATCGGTAGCGGCGACCTCAACATCAAATACGAAATCGACAGCCAAAACGCACTCGACGCCGCGCTCATCGACATGCAGAAAAACCTCCAGCACGCCCGCGAAGAAGAGGAAAACCGAAAGGCTGAAAACGAAAAACTCTCCTGGTCGCAAAACGGTCTTGCTCAGCTCGGCGAATACCTCCGTATGAGCAACATCGACATTTCCGAATTTGCCTTCAACGTCATCAGCTTCCTCGTCAAGTACGTGGGCGCATTGCAGGGCGGCATCTTCATTTCGGAAGAGCAAGAAGGCACCAAATACCTCAGCCTCAAAGCCGCATACGCCTTCGACCGCAAAAAACAACTCGAAGGCCGCGTAGAATTTGGCGAAAGCCTCGTAGGACGCTGCGCCATCGAAGGCAAGACCATCTTCCTCACCGACATTCCCGACGGATACCTTTATATAACATCAGGCCTCGGCGAAAACAAGCCCCGCTGCCTGCTCCTCGTGCCGCTCGTGTTTGAAGACGAAGTGCACGGTGTCATCGAGATTGCCTCTATCAAAATGATAGAAGAATACCAGATTACGTTCTTCAACAGCGTTGCTGAACGTATCGCGTCGTCCATCAGCAACATCAAGAAAAACATCAACACTGCCGAACTCCTCGAAAAATTCCGCACACAGAGCGACGAACTCGCATTCCGCGAGACCGAAATCCAAAAATCACTCGCTGGAATCAAAGAATCGCGCGCAGAGATTGGCAAACTCCAATACGAAACCGAAGCCATCCTCGACGCGCTCGCCGACACTTGCATCATTACACGCTACGACATCAACGCCGTAGTGCATGATCTCCGCGACAAGACCCTCGACGTTACCGGCTACAAGCGCAGCGACATCGTTGGCCACAGCCTCCGCGAAATCCTCGCCCTCACCAAAAACGACATGGAAAACTTCGACAAATTCTGGGACGAAATCATCAAAGGCAAAAAGAAGAGCCGAAAATTCACACGCGGAGAGCAACTATACCGCGAGACATTCACTCTCATCAAAAATGACGAAGGCCAGCCCTACAAGGTCATCAGCGTGGCAATCCCGGTATAATTCTGCAAAAAAATGAAAATATTTTTTTTTAATTGCAGATAAATGATTAATTTTGCGCCTTATAAAAGGTGAACCATGTCCAACAAGAGACAAGAGTACATAATAGACTACAAGACATTGGAGTCGGGCACATACGAGTTTGATTATCATATAGATAAGGACTTCTTTTCAATGTTCGACGAGCCGCTTGCGCAAGACGGAAATGCCGATGTCCACGCCGCGATGAGAGTAACGTCGGCGGGGCTTAGCATACGCCTTGACATATCCGGCACGCTTCAAGTGGAATGTGACCGCTGCCTCGAAACATTCGATATGCCAATCGACGCATCCTACGACCTTGTAGTTAAATACGGCGACAAGACCACACCGCTCGACGAAGCCGACGACGTAATCACCATAGGAGACGACGACGACTTCCTCGACCTCAGCCAACACATATATGAATATGTAGTGTTGAGTCTTCCCGCCCGCCGTGTACACCCCGACCTCCCCGACGGACAGCCAGGCTGCAACCCCGAAATGCTCTCCCACATCATCATCGCCGACGACGATGATGATTACAACGAAGAAGGCAACGAGGATTACGACGAAGAAGAAGGCAACGAGGAAGAATATGACGAAGAGTACGATGACGAAGAGTACGATGACGAAGAAGAAGGCGACGAAGAGTACGACGAAGGCCGCCTTGTTGAGCCCGCTGACATACTTGTCAGCGCCGACCCCTTCGCCGGGCAAGAAATGGAGACCATAGAGCAAAAACTCTCCCGCGACCCGCATTGGAAAAAAATAAAAGCAAAATTAAATAACATATAAAAATAGTAAAAGAAAATGGCAAATCCAAGAAGCAAGATGTCCAAGACAAGAAGGGACAAGAGAAGAACACATTATAAGGCAACCGCACCCACGCTCACAAAGTGCAGCAACTGCGGCGCAACAATCCAGATGCACCACGTATGCCCTGAGTGCGGCTACTACCGTGGACAACTCGCCATCGCTACCGAGACTGCGGCAGCAGAGTAACCTATGATGGTAGGCAAGATGTCAAGACAGATGAGGTGCGACTGTGATAGCCGGACTTACCTCATTTGTCTTTTTTTCTGCCCATCCACGCCACACGAATGCAACTAAATTTCTATCCCTTTTCCGACAATTTATTTATCACAGAATGAGCAACATCAACGCAGTAATTACAGGCGTGGGAATGTACCTCCCAGAGTACAGGCTCACCAACGACGAACTCTCTAAGATGGTGGACACCAACGACGAGTGGATCATGAGCCACATGGGCATCAAGGAACGCCGAATACTCAAAGACAAGGACAAGGCATCCGCCTTCATGGGCGCAGAAGCCGTAAAAGACTTGCTCCAAAAGACCGGCACCAAGCCCGAAGAAATCGACCTCGTAATATGCGCCACAGTAGCGCCAGACTACTTCTTCCCCGCAACAGGCATCATCATTGCAGACATGGCAGGTCTCAAAAATGCCTACGCATTCGACCTCCACGCCGCATGTTCAGGTTTCCTGTACGCCATCACGACCGCTTCTAAGTTCATCAAGGCGGGCACCGAAAAGAAAATAATCGTAGTAGGCGCAGAAAAAATGTCGGCTATCACCGACTACACCGACCGCAAGACCTGTCCGCTCTTTGGCGACGCTGCATCAGCTGTCCTTTTGGAACCCACAGAAGAAGACCTCGGCATCAAGGACTACATACTCCGTTCCGACGGTGTTGGTGTCAAATACCTACACATGAAAGCGGGAGGCTCGCTCAACCCCGCCTCCGCCGAAACCGTCCAAAACCGCGAACACTTCATCTATCAGGAAGGACAGCCGGTGTTCAAATACGCCGTAATGCGCATGGCTGACGTATCGGTTGAGATAATGGAGCGCAACGGTCTCAAAGCCAGCGACATCGCATATCTCGTTCCTCATCAGGCAAATCTCCGCATCATCGACGCAACTGCACGCCGTATGGAACTCGACCCGTCAAAAGTGATGATCAACATCCACAAATACGGCAACACCACCTCAGCCACAATTCCCCTCTGCCTCTGCGAGTGGGAAAACCAACTCCACAAGGGCGACAATCTAATCCTCTCCGCATTCGGCGCAGGATTCACGTGGGGTTCTGTATGGCTCAAATGGGGCTACGACCCCAAATAAAACAGAAAATTAGGAATCGACAATGGGTCAATTGACAACTGTCAATTGCCAATTGTCAATTAAAAAATAATAATTATGGCAAACTTAAAGGAAATACAAGACTTCATCAGAACAGTCTCCAAAATCGGCATATCTGAGGTTGACGTCCAGACCGACGACCTCAAACTCAACGTCAAATTCCCGACAGGCGCATTTGCCGCACCCGCTGCCGGCAACGACCCCATCCAAATCCCCTACCATCTCCAAATGGCATCGGGCATTTCACAACAGATGGGCAACCCCGTACAAGCCGCCACAACGACCACAACTCCCATTGAGTTCCGCCAAGAGACCAAGGAAGACGACAAGAAGTACCTCACCATCAAATCTCCGATGGTAGGCACATTCTACCGCCGCCCTTCACCAGACAAGCCCATCTACGTAAACGTTGGCGACGAAATCACCAAAGGAAAGGTATTGTGCGTAATCGAGGCTATGAAACTCTTCAACGAAATTGAAGCCGAAGTATCGGGCAAAATCGCCAAAATCCTCGTCGAGGACGGCAGCCCCGTTGAGTACGACCAGCCATTGTTCCTCGTTGAACCCTAACGCAACGCCAACCCGTTAAAAACGTAAAAAAACGAAACCTCTATGTTCAACAAGATACTTATAGCCAATCGAGGCGAAATCGCGCTCCGCATCATCCGCACCTGCAAAGAGATGGGCATCAAGACCGTGGCGATATATTCCACCGCCGACAGGGACTCGTTGCACGTCAGGTTTGCAGACGAAGCGGTATGCATAGGCCCTGCGCCGTCGGCACAGAGTTACCTCAACATCCCGGCGATAATATCGGTGGCTGAACTCACCAACGCCGACGCAATCCACCCGGGCTACGGCTTTCTCTCCGAAAACGCCAAATTTGCCCGCATCTGCGCCGAGCACGGCATCAAATTCATCGGACCCACCGAGGAGCACATCAACAAGATGGGCGACAAGGCAACGGCTCGCAAGACGATGATTGCCAACGGCGTGCCTATCACTCCGGGCTCCGAAGGGCTGATACCCACCGTAGAAGACGGCAAGCGCGAGGCCATGCGCATAGGCTACCCCGTGATGCTCAAGGCAACAGCCGGCGGCGGCGGCAAAGGAATGAGGGTGATACGCAACGAAGAAGAGTTTGAGCACCTGTGGAACGCCGCCAAAGCCGAGGCGGCTGCATCTTTCGCCAACGACGCAATGTTCCTCGAAAAATTCATCGAAGAACCGCACCACATCGAAATACAGATAGCCGGCGACCAGTATGGCAACGTATGCCACCTCTCGGAGCGCGATTGTTCCATCCAACGCCGCCACCAGAAACTCCTCGAAGAAACCCCGTCGCCCTTTATGACCGAGGCACTCCGCCACAAGATGGGCGAAGCAGCCATCAAAGCCGCAAAAGCCATCAAATACGAAGGCGTGGGCACGTGCGAATTTCTCGTGGACAAAAACCGCAACTTCTACTTTATGGAGATGAACACCCGCATCCAAGTAGAGCACGGCATCACCGAAGAAGTTACGAAACTCGACCTCGTAAAAGAACAAATAATGATAGCCGCCGGAGCCAAAATCTCCCAGCGCAACTATTATCCGCAGGCACACGCCATCGAGTGCCGCATCAACGCCGAAGACCCCTTCAACAACTTCCGCCCCTGTCCGGGACAAATCACAGGTCTCCACTTGCCGGGCGGCAACGGCATCCGCGTTGATACACACGTATATACCGGCTACAAAATCCCGGCTAACTACGACTCAATGATTGCAAAAATAGTAGCCGTAGCGCAGACCCGCGCCGAAGCCATCGACAAGATGCGCCGCGCACTCTTCGAACTCGTGATAGAAGGCGTAAAAACCACAGCACCCTTCCATCAGCAACTCCTCGAAGACCCCAACTTCCGCGCCGGCAACTACACCACAAAATTCATGGAGGACTTCGTAATCCAATCCCCCGAAAACTAAACAAAAACATTGCGGGCTGTCCTCACTCAGACAGCCCGCATTTTTAATCAAATCAACCCGCAGAATCACCCATTCTGTCAACCATAGCAGAATCACCCATTCTGTCAACCACCCGTTCAGTTAATTAAGCGGAAATTTCATTTCCGCCACGCCACCCCCAACACATACCACAATGAAACCACTCCCCCTCATCGTCCTCATCATCCTCATCGCCCTATCCCCCACCCTAACCCTTGCCCAAGACACCGCCCACGTCAAAAAAGGCTGGAAATTTGGCGGCGCGCTTCCCGCCATTGGCTACAACAGCGACAACGGATTCCGATACGGCGTACTTGGCAACGTATATGACTACGGCGACGGCAGCGATTACCCCAACTACCGCAAATCTATCTACGTAGAATGGTCGCGCACCACCAAAGGCACTGGCAAGAATAATATCATCTACGAGGACAACCACTTCCTCGGCACCGATATGCACCTTACCGCCGATTTCAACTACGCCACCGAAAAGTCAATCGACTTCTACGGCTTCAACGGATACGAATCATATTATAATTCTGCTTTTGAAGACCAAGACAGCCCCGAATACATCAGCCGCGCATATTACCGCATCGGCAGGAAAATGTGGCGTCTTGTGGCAAATTTGCAAGGCAACACCTCAGTGCCGCACCTCAGATGGCTCGGGGGATTTATGTTTTGCGACATCGACGTATCCGCACCCGACATTCAGAAACTCAACAAGGGCAAATCGGGCAAAGACCTCCTCCCCGAAGCCACGCCAGAGACCAATCTCTACCTCAATTACGTTGCCAACGGACACATATCCCCCGACGAAGCCGACGGCGGCACGGTTACAGTACTCAAAGGCGGCATCATCTACGACAGCCGCGACGTCCTGATATGCCCCTCGCGTGGTTTTTGGAACGAGCTTTACATCAACGTTGCACCCTCGTTTCTTGGTTCGGGCGACACCTACGCCACCCTATCGGCAAGCATCAGAGAATATTTCCCGATAGTCAACGACAGACTAATCCTCACCTACCGCCTTGTTTACAATACGCTCATTGGCGGCAAAGCACCATATTACATCCTGCCATTCTACTCCGACACCAAATTCATCTACGACGGCATCGGCGGCGTCAAGACCGTGCGCGGCGTCAAGCGCGACCGCATACAGGGAGACGGCTACGCATTCGGCAATTTTGAAGCGCGTTGGAAGTTCGTCAAGACCCGCGCCTTCAATCAAGACATCTACCTTGCCCTCAGTGCCTTCTACGACACCGGACTCGTAACCCGCAAATACGAAACCACCGCGCCCAAACACAAAAACGAAAGCCTCCACAACGCTCTCGGCGGAGGCTTTCGCATAGCACTCAACAACAATTTCGTCGTCAGCATCGACTACGGACAATGTCTCGACAAGCACGACGGCGACAGCGGTCTCTACATCGACATAGGCTGGCTGTGGTAATAGTTCAGTTCCTTAAAGGCGGATTTTATCCGCCCTTCCCCTTTCAATATGCCACCCTATACCAGTCGAAATCAGCATTTCCGCCAGCCTTCTTGGTCGAGTAATAGAACAACGCATACCGCTGACCCATAAAGTGATCGAGCATATAAACCATCTTGAATGTATGTCCAATACCCTTCCACTCTTTGCCATCAAGCGAATAATAAAACTCTGCCGTATCGACACCGTGGCTGCCAATCTGACTATCGTCATCAACACGTGAAAAATCGCACGACGCCTTCAAATACACCACGTCAGCAGCCACAGGCACCGACGCTACAACGTGCTGCGTACCGCGCTTTGGAGGCCAACCGCCGGTCTGTTCGCCATCAGGCATATTGTCAACCATCACAATGGACTTCTTGCCGCCCTCGTTGACAACGCCCACATAACCAAACTGTCCCGCCAACAACGCCAACCCTGCCACGTCTCCATCATTGAGACCAGAAGCATCGAGACAAACAGAACCATTACACTTGGGACCAAATGTACGCTGCGTCAACATATTGCGGCTCTGCGTGAAAAGCGTATCGGTACGATCTGTCTTCAACCGCATAAAACCTTTCCTTTCACTGAGCGACCACAACTCATTGACAGGATTGTGATTCCACTGCCAAACAAGTTTCAACTTGTCGCCGTCAAATTCGTCGCCATCCACAATGCCGGGAATCAAACCCTTACTCTTGGGCAACGCGAGAGTATCAGGCACTTTGCCATTGGCATCGCCAATCACCGGCCAACCGTCCTTCCATTCCACGGGAACCCAATACGGAATACGACCGACGCCGCCCCTGTCGCCAAACAGATAAGCGAACCAACGTCCATCGGGAGTGTCAACAAGTCCGCCCTGAGCCACGCCCTTGTCTTGGAACACAACCTTGCCCTCGTAAGGGCCAAAGAGATTGTCGGCACGATGACATACCACGGTGCGCATACCGCCACGCGGCCATACAATGTTGAAGAGGTAATATTTGCCGTTAATCTTAAACATCTGCGAACCCTCGCCATTGAGCATCATCTGTTCGCGCCCGCCGGCGGGAAGTCCGGCATCCTCGATAAGCACCTTCTCCGTGCCGTCCACAATGCCGCTAAAATCGGGCTTGATTTCGCGGATAGTGAGCCTGCCATTGCCATTGATCATATACACGCGACCATCCTCCTCAAAGACAACGGTGTGGTCGTGCAGCGACGGCTCAAATTCGTGCCGCTCCCACTTGCCGCTCTCGATATTGTCGGTAACGAAGAAATACGTCTTGTCTGTTACTTGGTCGAAGGTACTTACAATGTACTTGCCGCCCACGTAACGGATGCAACTTGCCCACGAGCCTTTGCCGTAGGTGTTTTTGCCACCAATGAGCATCGTCTCGTCCTGATTGCCGAGGATGTCATAACAATAACTCACAATCTCCCAATTAGACAAGTCCTTGGACTTCATCACGGGAACGCCCGGATTCAGATGCATCGTGGTGCTCGTCATATAATACGTGTCGCCCACGCGCAACATCGAGAGGTCGGGAATGTCGGTCCACAATACGGGATTGGTGCAGCCGGTCTGAGGCTCCTGCTGCTGTGGGGCTGTCTGCGTCGCACAACTGCCAAGCAACACAGCCGCCGCAATCGCCGCCACCGAAAGAAATCTGTTTTTCATATCTGTATAATTAATTGATTAAAGTGTTATAGAAAATTAATGCAAAGATAAAATATTGTTTCAGGATAAGCAAATATTTTTATGGCGACAATCCGAGTTAGTAACAGTGACACATTTTTTTATCAGCAATTTTTTATAAATTTGCAACCAATACTTTGCACAATACGGCAAGTCAATAAATCAACAATTATGACAAACGAACCCATATTTCAAACCCTTGACTCACTGAATATTCCATATGAAATTCAGGAGCATAAGGCGATATTTTCGGAGGAGGACGCCAAGGATGTTGTAATCACACTCGAAGGCATCGACGTAAAAAACCTTTTTGTAAAGGACAAGAACCACAACTACGGGCTTGTGAGTATGGACTTGCACCGCCGCGCCGACCTCAAAAAAATCGCCTCTCAATTTGGATTTGGCCGCCTGAGTTTCTGCAACGCCGACGAACTGATGCAATACCTCAACATTACGCCGGGTTCGGTGAGTCCGCTATGTTTGATGTTCGATGCCAACTGCGCCGTCAAAGTGCTCTACGACCAATCATTTGAGGGACACAACGTTGTCATCCACCCCTTACGCAACACCGCCTCCATCAGCCTCAAATTCGACGACCTCAAACGCTTCACCGAACACTTTGGTCACAAATGGATGACGGGAGATGTGTATAAGGAAGAATAAATTTGGAGAGATGTCAGAACATTGGGAAATATACGCCGATTGGAATCCGTGGCACGGTTGCACCAAAATCAGCCCCGGATGCAAATACTGTTATGTCTATCGTCAGGATGAGATGTATGGCAGCGAAATTTCAAGCCAAGAATGTAGAAAAACCGGCAATTTCAATCTCCCAATCAAACGCAAACGCGACAAAAGTTGGAAAATTCCAAGCGGACGGATTGTTTTCACTTGTTTTACGTCGGATTTTCTCTTGAAAGATGCCGACCCGTGGCGTGGCGAATGTTGGCAGATGATTAAGCAACGGAGCGACCTTTGTTTTTATTTCTTCACCAAACGCATCGACCGTTTTATGGACTGTGTTCCAAGCGATTGGGGCGATGGTTACGACAATGTGATGGTGGGCTGCACCGTTGAAAACCAACAAATGGCGGATTACCGTTTGCCGATATTTCTCTCAGTGCCAATCAAACACAAGAGCATAATGGTGGCGCCGATGCTATCAGCCGTTGACCTTACGCCATATTTAACGTCTGAAATCGAGGAAGTTGCCGTAAGTGGCGAATCGGGTGTTGATGCTCGTCCTTGTGATTATGATTGGATTCTCGATGTGCGCTCGCAATGTATGGCTCGTGATATTGCCTTCCGTTTTCATCAGACGGGAGCACGGTTTATCAAAGATGGCAAAATGTACCGCATACGCCGTTGTTACCAACTCAGCCAAGCCCATAAAGCCAACATCGACTACAAAATCGGCAATTACCTTGTGCCAGAGACCATTAAGTTTGAGTGGAAAGATAGCGATTATCACGATTGAAAGAGTGCAACAACACCTATTCCGCCACTTTGTGGGTCGCGCTCGAAAAACTTACACCCACTTTGAAAAGTTTTCTGCATTCAACGCTAAATGGCAGCGCATAATTCATCCTTCTTTCGTAACATTTTTTTCAATCCCTTTTGGTTTATATAGCCACCGAATGAAGAAAAACAATAATAGTCCAGTACCAACTATAAAAAAAGACCATTTGCTCCAATTGTTAGCATGCCTGCGGCACAAATACCAACGAGTTTCCCACAAATTTGCAAAATCGCCTAACGATGTCATTTCTTTATCATATTTATACTCACCCCACCCCCAATGTGAAACCAGCAATCCTATATCTCCTCTTTCATGTAAAAGTTCTTTATTTGGAAGGTCATTATCTAGTGCTCGGGCTTTGTCCAAATCACTACACGGCTTATTAATGAACATAAAGATATGGTAAACAATGAACGCTGAAGCAAAAGCAATGGCTACAATACCAACCAATTGTAATAATTTCTTGATGACGATTTTCAGTATATTACGTATTTTGTCTTCTATTGGTGCATTTCGCTGTTCGACCATCTCTACAGTCATATGTTGAGGCGATATTATAGTTTTTTCCTCAACCAAAGATCCACCACAATATTGGCAAAATGTAGCATCATCGGATATTTCTTTTCCACAATATTTACAAAACATGATTTTTTTGTTTAAAAATAAATACTAAATCTACTTAAATTACCTTAAACTTAGGAATACACAAAACACTTATAGACAATTTAATCCATAAACTCTTTGTCAGACAGTGTTTGTTTTCTTTGTCACGCCTTGACTGAGGTTCTTCTTCTTTATTCTTGTTTTCTTCCACAATAGAATAATTTAGATAATTTTTGTAAACCTAAGTGATTCAACAGTTGAATCCTTATCATCATAATGGTATCCGATTTGTGCGATTTCGTTGATAAAATCACAATCCATAAGACTCCTAACATCATAATCGCAAACATCAGGATATATGTAAATTCGTTCAAAGACCACCACATTAGAATTATGATATTCGGTTAGAAATTTTTTTATACAATTATGCCCCTTTTTCATAAAAATGGTGGCAATTTGCGCACATTCTTCCACTTTTCTACATTGTCATTTGCTTTGACAAGGTTTCTTTGTACCATATCAATAAATTCTACATCTTGACTATCCAACGCTGCTTTCTTAAATTGTTCCGTTATTGACTCAAGTTCTTCGTTATTATTCATAATAGAATGAATTTTAAGATTGATTAAAATTTTGTTAACTACCCGCCTCCCACTTCCGTAGAAAACAATATACAAAGTAACACAATTTCCTTCAAACCACAGCAAAAATATGTAATACGTTCTTTTACAAAATGTAGTACGTTATTTTACATT
Source organism: Bacteroidales bacterium UBA3824 (assembly GCA_002393195.1). Classification (GTDB taxonomy): domain Bacteria; phylum Bacteroidota; class Bacteroidia; order Bacteroidales; family UBA3824; genus UBA3824. The sequence goes on from DGIK01000019.1 coordinate 22,416, forward strand.
ATTGACTTTTTCTTGAAAAATCTCCGTATAGAAAGCAAAAAAATTATATCTCAATGCCACCGAAATTCGCAGAAGAAGTGCAGAATCAATATTTTGACGCTCATAGATATCGTAAATATTGACGCGGTGGCAGTTGAGTTGCTCGGCAAGCCAACTCACGCTCCGTCCCTGTTCTTTGACGACAGCCTTGATTTTTTCTCCTATTGTATTTGGCGGATTTTGAGCCATTCTGTCTGTTTATCAACATATCATCACCACGGCTCCAATGGATAACTTATAAATAAAAAAGGCGTGGAACCTTATTATGCCCGTTCCACACGTTGAGGCCTTCGAACTTGCCCTTTCTGCCGAAACGAGCAACGAAGACCCACGCGTATGTATAAACGCACGGACACACCTACGGCATGCCGCATAATTATATACATAACCCAATGGGCATCTATCGTTGCAATGTTTCTGGCAGAAAATTGAAGTGTTCGAAGTTTCAACGTGTCAGTAACAAAGCGTAAATAAACGCCTCTCTATAAACTACTCCGCCCGCCCTACAAACGGCGGGGGTTTGCAGGGCAAAGGTACAAACTTTTTTATTTAAAAAATGACTTTGGATGAGTTTTTTTTCCATATCTTTGCCGAAAACTTTACGAATATGCCTCAAACACTCAAAAATATAGAAAACAGCGGCGAGATTGTGCTGTATCAGCCTGACGACAGTTTGTCGTTGGAGGTGAAGTTGGAGAACGAAACGGTTTGGCTATCGCAGCAACAGATGTCAAAATTGTTTGACGTGAAAGAAAACAACATAACTTACCATATCCAAAGCATTTACAAGTCGCACGAACTTGATGCGGATTCAACTACTCAAAAAATTAGAGTAGTTCGACAAGAGGGCAACAGAATGGTAACTCGGCACATTGACTTTTATAATTTGGATATGATTATTTCAGTTGGGTACAGGGTGAATAGTGTTAATGCCACTCTGTTTCGTCGTTGGGCTACCGCGGTACTCAAAGACTATCTTCTGAAAGGTTATAACATTAATCAACGTCTTGTGTATATGGAAGAACGGATTGACCGCCGTCTCAATTCCATTGAATCCACCCTCGCCGAACATCAACAGAAAATCGACTTTTTCGTAAAAACTAATCTTCCGCCGATCGAACAAGTTTTCTTCAATGGTCAATTTTTTGAGGCACGTGTATTGTTGGAAAAATTGGTAAAATCCGCGCAAAAACGTGTTGTAATTGTTGACAACTATATTGATGCCGCCACTTTTGACATCCTCGATGTTAGACAGCAAGGTGTTTCAGCCGACATTTATTCGGGTAGCCTGCATACTACGCTGCGCAATGCCCACAATTCTGCCGCAGGTGCAAATCCCATTAACGAGCACATTTGGACAAATCCATCACACGACCGTTGGCTAATTATCGACGACAATCTTTTCCATTGTGGACATTCAATCAAGGATATGGGCAAAAAACTTACAGCCATAATGCTTATGGGTACGCCGCCCGAAACGATTCTTAATGCATTAATCTAAATTTTGCACATTTAACAAAGTTTGCTATCTTTACAGCCGAAACTAAAACAAAAAGCACTTTTACGCTGAAAATCAGGATTTTGACTGTTCAAACAAAACAACATTATGGCATTTGATTTCAAGAAAGAGTTCAAAGAATATTACCTTCCGCCCTGCAAGCCGGAGATTGTCAACGTACCCCCTGCCAACTTCATTGCAGTACGTGGCAGCGGCAATCCCAACGACGAGGACGGCGACTACAAGCACGCCCTCAACATTCTCTACGCCGTGGCTTACACACTGAAAATGAGTTATAAAACCGATTACAAAATCAATGGTTTTTATGAATACGTTGTGCCGCCGCTCGAAGGCTTTTGGTGGCAAGACGGCGTTGTAGGCGTTGATTATTCCAACAAATCCACTTTCAATTGGATTTCGGTGCTGCGTCTGCCCGATTTCATCACCCGCAAAGATTTTGATTGGGCGGTTTCCACAGCCACCAAAAAGAAAAAGATTGACTGTTCGCGAGCCGAATTTCTCACCATCAACGAAGGTCTCTGCGTTCAAATAATGCACATCGGCACCTACGATCAAGAGACTGAAACCGTGAAACTTATGGACGACTTCATCGCCACCGCCGGCTACACCAACGACCTCTCCTCCACCCGCCTCCACCACGAAATCTACCTCTCCGACCCACGAAAGACCGCGCCGGAAAAGTTGAAGACGGTGATTAGGCATCCGGTGAGGGAGGGATGATTACCAAAAATTTCTTATCTTTGCCCCCAAAATAAATCATTACATCAATGAGCACATTCAAAGTAACAGAAAGCAACGATTACGACACCATAAAGTCGCTGTTCGTAGATTATTCGCAAATCAAGGGCGCGGAAGGGTGTTTCGTGTCGTTTGAAACAGAATTGGCTGATTTACAGTCGTTTTATAATGGCGGAGCATTGTTTTTGGGTTATGAATACGAAACCCCAGTGGCTTGCATTGCCATCAAAAAAATTGATGATTTCACTTGCGAAATTCAACGCCTCTATGTCAAGCCAGAGCACCGTGGCAAAGGATATTCGCGGCAGATGCTCAACGCCGCCTTACAACGCGCCCAACAACTTGGTTTCACAACGGCAACCCTCACCACCCGTCCCGCAGTAATGCCTGTTGCATTTCAACTTTACACCCGCTCAGGATTTGAAAACCTCGGCGAAGAAGACGGCGTGGTAAGAATGAGGAAAATAATCGCATAATCCAAACATCTATGAAAACAGAAATCAACCCTTCGGAAACATCGCGTGCAAAGGCGTTTGAATATTGGATGAAATCGCCGATGCCGATGGTAACTGTTGTGAAAACTTTTGACGTTACCAACCTTTGCCGTGTAAGCAAGCGCAAAGGTATGAAATTCAATATGTTGCTATCGTGGTGCATTGGCAAGGCAGCAAGCAAAGTTGACGAGTTTCTGACCCTGCCTGAAGGCGACAAACTTTTCCGTTACGACCATCTCGCCATCAACACGATTTTCAACGACAAAAACGGTGCATTGTGCTTCCGCGATATTCCTTACAACGATGATTTGCAGCGTTTTAACAACGATTACATCTCAATATCAAAATCAGCGATAGAATCTTGCAAAAACATTTTGGACGAAGGCGCGGCAATTGTTGGCACGTCGGCGGTTACAGGCACCGAACTCGACTGCATAGTAAACCAATATTCAGGCATTTACAACAATCCGTTCCTTTCGTGGGGACGTTACCGAAAACATTGGTTTAAAGTAACATTGCCAATCTCGTTTCAGTTTCACCACGTTCAGATGGACGGCGGACACGCAGCACATTTTTTGGAAGAATTGCAGGCGGCAATTAGGGAATTAAAATAATTTTTGCTAACTTTGCGGAAAATAAAACGTAAGGCACTATGGGCATATACCTCAATCCAAGCAATGCCGGTTTCAAAAAAACGTTGGCCGGCAATATATTCGTAGATAAATCAATGTTGATAAGCGAGTTAAACAAGTTTATCGACAGTGGAAACCAATATATCTGCGTTTCTCGTCCGAGGCGGTTTGGCAAAACAATCGCCACAAACATTATGTGCGCATACTATTCAAAGGGTTGCGATTCGCGAGAGATATTTTCCAAGTTGAAAATTTCCAAGGCAAAGAACTACGAACAATATCTTAACAAACTGAATTTCATCAAGATAGATGTCGCAAGCGAGTATCAGAACGCAAATGATAAAAATGAAATGCTCAAAGACCTTCAAAAAAAAGTACGCGACGAATTTCAGGAACAATATCCCAAGATAAGGTTTGTGAAGAACGAAACTATCGCCAACTGTATGATGAAGGTATATAAAGAAAACAATGAGACCTTTGTAATCATTCTCGACGAGTACGACTGCCTTGTGCGCGACACTTTTGGCACACATCTGTTTGCCGATTATTTGGAGTTTCTGAACGGACTATTCAAAAGCGACACTCTACGTCCTGCAATTGCGCTCGCCTATCTCACGGGAATTTTGCCAATTGTGAGAGACCGTGTGCAGAGCAAACTCAACAATTTTAGGGAATATACAATTTTAGACGCTTTCAATCTTGCCGAATTTGTAGGGTTTACAGAACAGGAAGTAAAGCCATTATGCACAAAATACAAGGTGGACTTTGCACAATGCAAAAAAGAATACGACGGTTATGCCCAAAACGGATTTGAAATTTACAACCCCGAATCCGTAGTTATGTGTATGGAGACCAAAAAGTTTGGCAACTTTTGGGGCAAGACTTCCACGTATATGGTCATCACCGACCGTCTGAAACACAACTACAAAGGCGCGAAAGAAGATGTAATAAAAATGCTTTCTGGCGAAGAAGTGAAGGTAGATGTTGAAATGTATCTCAACACTATGACCGATTTCGTGAGCAAGGACGATGTTTTTACATATTTGATTCATCTCGGCTATTTGGCATACGACAACAACAAATTTACGTGCAGAATTCCTAATCTTGAAGTCCGCAAAGAGTGGCATAGGGCGGTTTCTACCTTGCCCGAATATTCCAAAACCGACGAAATCATCAAGGCTTCGGAAGAACTTTTGGAACAGACCCTCCTCAAAAATTCCGATGCCGTTGCCAAAGCCTTAGACAACACTCACTTACACGTTACTTCAAACCGCAACTATAACAACGAGAACGCTCTCGCCGCCGCTGTTTATATCGCATTTGTTCACGCGCTCAACTACTACAACTGTTTCAAGGAACTCTCTACGGGAAAGGGTTTTGCCGACTTGGTTTATGTTCCGGTGGTGAAATCTCCTGAGCATCCGGCAATTATCATCGAGTTGAAAATCAATGAATCAACCGGAAAGGCATTGCAACAGATTCAAAGCCGCCAATATTTCGACGCCCTCGATAACTATAAAGGCAACCTCCTTTTCGTCGCCATCAACTACGACAAGGACACCAAAAAGCACGAGTGCGAGATTACGGAGTGGGAAAAGTAAGTAACATCACTTCCCTGACTTCTCGCGATTGCATTTTTTGCAGAGCATTTGGCAGTTTTCTTTTACTGTGTGTCCACCCTGACACCACGGCTTTATATGGTCGGCTTCCATCTGTTCTATTTCAAAATGCTCGCCACAGATTTTGCAGATACCGTTCTGATTTTCATACACTTCGCGCTTGGTATTGTCGTCGAAGGCGCGGATGCTGAGATGCTTTTCGTCACCATCAAGGACGTAAGGATAAATACCAGATTTTTTCTGAACGTCGGAGTCTTTCATAAGTTTGGCGATACAGTTTTCAAGTTCGGCAGCATCAAGTTTTTTGTCTTTGAATTGATTGTAAAGGAATCCCCATTGAACGGATTTCATTTCTTTGCTGCGATACGTTGGGAAAGTGGCTTTTACCCATTCAATTACAGATTGGAAATATTTCCAAAGTTCATCAGCATTTTTGTCATTCTGATGCTTCGACATATAACCAGAAACATCCCCGCCATTAATCCATTCAATGACGGTTTCCAAATATTCTTGACGAATACAAGAACCTGACATATATTTGTTTCCAAGTTTGTAGGCGACACAACCAGTTTTTGAGAATTTCTTTTTAGCCTCGGTTACAAAAGGACCCGAATAAACAGCGTTGCGCAGTTCCTGTGCTGTGAGTTTTTCGCCAGCAATGTTAATTGTTTCAAACCAATCAAGTTTTTCACTTGCTTCACCTGTACAAACATAAACAGTGAGTTTGTAATCGAGGATTGCTTTTTGTTTGTCGGGTTGCAGTCCTCCAAAAGTCATTGGATGGTCGTCTTTTCGGAAATCAACGGAAAAGTTGCCTTCCAAATATTCACAAATTGACATTGTTCGTTGTTGCCCGTCGATTACCTCAAACGTGCCGTCATCCCTTGTCGCCCAATACATAACATTAAGCGGAAAGTTTTTTGAAACGGTTTTTATTACTTCACGCTGTTGCTCAGGTTTGTAGATAAATTCACGCTGATACGGCGGACGCACATCAAGTTTGCCACCGTAGGCGACAACTCCAAGTTCTTCGTTGTTCTCGTAACCTTCCCAAAGGTCTTTGATTGTGATTTCTTTTAGTTTTATTTCCATAGTAATTATTTTTTACGAATTAATATTCTTTCATAAATTCGTTTGCCGTTGATATATGGAGCACCCTTTGCCATATCAATTGTACTTGTACCAATTATTTCAAATTCGTCAGGATTGTATTTGTCCAAAAAAGTAATTGGCACTCCCATTATTCCATCATAGTCATCCGGAATGTCCGCAGTTTTGTTCACATTGATAGCATCATAATTGTCATATTTGGGATATTCTTCTGGCGAATAATGCTTGTAAAAATCAAAATTGTCGTGATGTTTTTTATGGTCAAGATTTGTAAACCACGTAACTCCTGACACCCTAATCATACCTTTTTTATGATTAGAAGCGGTTGCTATGTCCTCATATATCGAATAAAAATGAGCTGCACCTCCTTTAAATCCGTATCCTAACCATATTTTGTTATTCTTTATATGTGAGAATATGTCTTTATAATGTATAGCATTTTGATGACCTACAATGATGAATTTTTTTTCATATGTGATTAATTGGTTGACATATTCTCTAAACAAAGAGAATGGCGGGTTTGTAACAACTATGTCGGCTTCTTTGATTAATTCAACACATTCATCGCTGCGGAAATCACCCGTACCTTTTAATCTTGTTAAAACGTTTTTGTCATTCTGTAAAAGATATTCAACATCGGCAAGATTGATTGCTCCATCGCCATTGAGGTCGGCTACTTCGGAAATGACAATTTTGTGAGGAACGCCAGTCTTGGTTTCCTTCTTTTGTGTGTTATCTTCAAACAACGATAGTTGTGTGTCGGCTACTGGCGACCCCTCATAACAAGTTGCAATGAGTTTTTTTAATCCTAACTGATTGAAATTCATTGCAAAATACTTGAAGAAATTACTT
>DGIK01000211.1 GCA_002393195.1 Bacteroidales bacterium UBA3824
AAACTTTTTTTTCAATTTCCAATTATTATCAGTAACTTTGCGCGGAAAAATAATTAGCAAAAATGTTTTTTTACACACTCGGAATTAGAACGTACAATTTGGCGGCGAAAGTAATCGCCCCATTCAACAATAAGGCGCGGCTATATACAGAAGGCAGAGCCAGACTCTTTGAGGAGTTGAAGGAAAAAGTAAAGCCAACTAATAAAAATGTATGGTTTCACGTAAGTTCGCTCGGCGAGTTTGAACAGGGCCGCCCCGTGATGGAACGGTTTCGGCAGCTGTACCCCGATTACAAAATCATTTTAACATTCTTTTCGCCGTCGGGCTACGAAGTCCGCAAAAATTACAACGGCGCGGATTTCGTTTGTTACATGCCCGCCGACACCCCCGACAACGCCAAAAAATTCCTCGACATAGTGAACCCAAAAGCGGTTTTCTTCGTCAAATACGACTATTGGTACAACTTCCTCAGCGAAGTGCACGCCCGCGAAATCCCGCTTTACATATTCTCCACGATTTTCAGGGAGGGACAAGTATTTTTCCGCTGGTACGGCAAAAAATACAGGAAAGTTTTGAGTTTTTTCACACACATCTTCGTGCAGGACGACAACTCAGTAAAACTCCTCAAATCAATTGGCATAGAGAACGTTACAATAGCCGGCGACACAAGATTTGACCGTGTTTGCGAAATCACCAGCAACGCCAAGCCCATACCGTTGGTTGACAATTTTGTGGGCGATTCGCGGGTCATCGTTGCCGGGTCGAGCTGGCCGCCAGACGAGGAGATTATATTTGGAGCGATGCGCCGTCTCGAAGGCAAGCACAATGTAAAACTCATCATTGCGCCCCACGAAATCCACGAAGGACACCTCGTCGCCATCGAAAAAATGCTCGGCGAAATACGCAGCATCCGTTTCTCCAAATCTGACGCGGCAAGTGTCGCAGAATACAAAGTGTTGATTATAGACAACTTCGGAATGTTGTCATCATTGTACAAATACGCCGAAATAGCCTACGTGGGCGGCGGTTTTGGATCTGGCATCCACAATATTTTGGAAGCTGTAAGTTACTCGATACCAGTGGCATTCGGTACCAATTATAAACGATTCAAAGAAGCTGTTGACCTCGTGTCGCTCGGCGCGGCAATGACTGTAAGAAACGAGGCAGAGCTATATTCCGTATTCGACCGTTACCTCTCCGACCAAACGCTCCTCAAACGCGCCGGTCAAATATCACGCGAATACGTGGAGAAGAATTTAGGCGCGGCAGAGAAGATATTGGCGGTTGTGAAAATTGCATAACAATCAACAACAATTAATACAACTCGATTATGAAAGCAAAACACCTCATCCCCCTCGCACTCTGCGCACTACTCGCAGCCTGCACATCGGGCGGCAACAATCAGCAACCTACGGCACAGACCGCCGACTCCGCGAAACAGGCTGCCGCACCCGAAAAACCGCAACAAACCACCACGCCCGAACCCAAAAAAGACGCTCCGCAAGTGGACATCGCCCAAAATGTCCTCAAACTCATCGACAAAAAACTCTTGGAACTCGACAAAAACGAGTTTTCAATCACCACCGCCGACTACAACCAAGCCATCAACGAAAAACGCACATTCGACGAATACACATCGCCGCTCTTCATCTACCTGATGCATCAATCAGACTGTTTTTACATTGCAAACGTAAAATGCTACAAGATGGACGAGGGCGAGAAGTATTTTGTATTCTTCCAGACTGACGCAGGCTGCGACGGCGGCGCAACGGTATTATCGAGGTGCTTTGTCTATGACGGTGCAAAACTCGAGCCCATCGAAAACCCAATCCAACTGCCCGCCTTCGACGAATACTTCCAAGGCGTCAACACCGCCCAATTCCAAGAAATCAAACACATAAAAAACGACTACCCAAAGCCCAACAAGGATTTGCAAGGCATCGACATCCGCTTCGACGACAACGGCAACATCGAACTCCGCCCCGCCTCCACCGAAATGTCGGAGGAACTTTGGGAGGCAATGAAACCCGTCAAATACAAATTTGACGGCAAGACATTAGTGAAGATGTAACACACCATCATACAATCCACAAAAAATAAAGGGGACGCGCAATCACTGCGAGTCCCCTTTTGATAGGTATTGATATAGTAAGTCAGCTTTTTTCCTGTTTCCTATAATATAACACGCAAGGCGGGCTAGACCCTAAGAGGAAAATGTGAGAATTTTTGAACATTTATTACAACTAATTAATTTTCAATATATTAATTAGTAATTTAAACTCAAAATTTCCAATTTATTTTCGTCATTTGTTCCCCGAATCCACACATTTTGAGTTCTATAACCTAAAATATTGTTGCTAAATTTGGATTGTAACAAAAATTATCCTAACTTTCGGCGTTGAAAAAACAACCCAAATATTATGATAATCGACAATAAGCAAAAACTGAATAAAAAATACGATATTGTTACCGTTTGGGACTTTATCGAAAAATATACTAAAGACGGAAACCTCGACATCGTTACAGGTTTCTTCACCCTGCCGGCTATCGACAGGATACATTGTTTTGACCATAATCCATCGGAATATAGACTTATACTCAGCAAGATAGCGGGCGAAAACGAAAAGGCCGAAAAGACTATAAACCTCATTCAGGGCAAAATGAACCTGAGCAACGCTTTCAGCACCAACAAGACCGCCAAAAGCGTTATCGACTTTTTCAAACAAGACAATGTAAGCATCAAAACTATCGACGGAAATTTCTGTCACGCAAAGACTTACATCTACAACGACCCTAATCCCGACAATTCGTACTACCTCTCAGGCAGTAGCAACCTCACAGAATCTGGGCTTGGAATATACCAATCGTCAAACATCGAAATCAATATCGCCGAAAGAAACGCCGACAACAAAAATTTTGATGCTCTATCCGATTGGTTCACAAAAACTTGGAACGACACCGCACAGGACAAAATCACCGTTACTGAAAACGGTCAAAAAATCGAAAAGGACGTTAAACAATACTTTATCGACTATATTTCAAAACTTTACAAAGACTATTCGCCAAAGGAGATTTATTTCAAAATCCTCTTTGAACTCTTTAAAAACGACATCAACAATCTTCTTGCCGACGCAAGGGGACTCAAACGCCTTGAAGATTCTCAAATTTGGAAAACACTATTTGAATATCAGAGGCGTGGTGTTAAGTCGCTGATTAATATGCTATCAAAATACAACGGCGCAATCTTGGCAGACGCGGTTGGCTTGGGAAAAACTTTCACGGCATTGGCTGTAATGAAGCATTTTCAAAACGAAGGCTACGCGGTGCTTGTGCTGTGCCCAAAGAAACTTGAACAGAATTGGACACAATACAAATATCTCGCTGGTAGCAAATTTGAGAACGATGCGCTGCATTTTGTGGTAAAATTCCATACCGACCTCCAAGACGACCGTATGGACAAGGGCAACGAAAAAATCACCGCCCTACTGAGAACTCACCGCAAAGTGCTAATCGTAATCGACGAAAGCCACAACCTCAGAAACGACAAATCGTCGCGATACGATTACCTATTGAAAAACATATTACAGCAATATCCCGACACAGATTTCAAAATCCTTGAACTATCGGCAACGCCCATCAACACCAAAATCTCCGACGTTAGAAACCAAATAAAACTTTTTGTACGCGGCAACGACAAAGGCTTTGATATTGAGGACTTCGACTACATCAATTCTCTCGCCGGAGTGTTCGCCTCGGCGCAGAAAAAAATTGCAAAATGGCAAGACGGCAACGACCATTCGGTAAAAGAACTCATCAGGCTCTTGCCCGACAAGTTTTTTAACCTCACCGACAAACTCGTGATTGCTCGCACAAGGGCAATGATTGAGCGCAACAGCAACGAAAACCTTGGATTCCCTCACAAAAACAAGCCCGAAAACCTGTTTGTTACCATCAACAAACTCGGCAACTTGAACGGATTTTTGGAAATTTATCAGGCTCTTACCGCCACAAACCTTTCGGCGTATATGCCATCGTTTTTCACCAAACCCGTAAAAGCAAAATCAGCCATCGAAGACAAGCCTCAGCGCGAGTTTTATTTGGCTAAAATGCTTATGGTATTGTTTGTAAAAAGGTTGGAAAGTAGTTGGTTTGCCTGCCGCAAAACTATGCAGGGCGTTTTGGACTATCACATCAACGCACTCCGCAAAATTGTTGATTACCAAGAACACAACACCGACGCGCCTCTCAATATGGACGACGCCGAATTAGAAAAATATTTCGATTCTATCGACGAGGATTCCGACACCGAGCCGTCAAAACAGCCCGTTTTCGTATCAGATATTGTTGACTTGGAAAAATACAAAAAATCTATCGAAAACGACATCAAGGCTCTGAAAAATTTTGTTGACAACATCAACCTATTTTACAACGATTTTCAAAACCAAAAAGCCACCGACAACAAATTGGATTCGTTGAAAAAAGTTTTGGCTCAGAAGGTTAACAAAGAAGGCGGCAAAGTGCTTGTATTCACCACATATTCCGACACAGCCGAATATCTCTACCAAAACCTCGAAAAAGCCTTCCCAGGAAGGGTGGCTATGGTATCGGGTGGTGGCGCAATATACAAAGGCAAGCGCGAAGCCAACTTTATGGATACTCTGCGGAGGTTTGCGCCAATGAGCAAGATGTACAACGAATTTGATTGGACCGACGAATACAAAGACTATTTCGGCACAATCGAAAAAGAGCATTTCGACGTGCAAAACAACAAATGGATTGTCTCTTTCGACGAATGGAAACAAATGGTGATGGACACCAAAGACCGCAATCCCCGCACTCGAAATTTTAGCCGCCTTCTCGAACAAAACGTTGATATTCTCATCGGCACCGACTGCATCAGCGAGGGTCAAAACCTACAAGATGCCAAAACCGTAATCAATTACGACATCCATTGGAACCCCGTGCGAATCATTCAGCGTATTGGACGTATCGACCGTCTTAAATCGCCAAACGAATCTATCGACTGCGTAAACTATTGGCCGTCGCCTGATTACGATTCGTATCTGAGGCTATATTCGCGCATTGAGGAACGCCTGATTGCTATGGCTCTCGTGGGCGCAGAAATTCCAAACCTTACCGAATCGCTCACCGAAAACATCAAAGACAACCCCATAATCAACCAAAACGAGCAAAAACTCCTCGAACAACTCAAAGAAGACCTCTCTGCCGACGACAGCGACACGCGGGGCTTCGGTCTTGAAGACCTTTCGCTCGAAAGTTTCCGTCAGGAACTCCTCGCATTTTTGGGAGACGAAAAACGCAAAGAACTCGAAAATATGCCACTCGGCATCTTTTCGGGATTCATCTCAAAAGACAAGGAGCAACTGCCCGAAAGCCTTCTCGCCCTTGTGGGTTCGCCCTGCAAATCCGAAAGCGGCGAAAACCACGAATACAAAAACCTCAAACTCATTCTCCGTCCGCTCAACCGTGAGCGAAATTCTACAGTGATGGAGTTTAACCGCAAAGACATACTCTATATCCTGCGCACATACAAGAACGCCGAGCGCGTTGTTAGCCCAAAAATCGACAACGGCGACCCCGACGAACTCGACTTCCTCAAAAACGTCCTTATCGGCGGTATGAAACAGGGCGAAGCCAAAAAAGAATTGCTAAACACTCTCATCAACCTCACCAACAAATCCGTGGCGGCTCTTCCGCCCGAACCGCTGTTGATAGAAGAAAAACTCAACCCCGAAAAATGGGATCTTTTGGCTTGGGACATCATTAGTGTGCAATAATTAAAACAGAAAACAATGGAAGGATACGATATAAATCTCGATAGTTTCAAAAACAACTCGCCCCTTATCAAGGCTACGATAGATTTTTTTGAGCAACTCAATATCTATGTAACGCCTGTTACGGAGCAAGTGTCGGTAGATGCCAAGAAGTTTTTGGATAGTCAAAATATTCAAAACAAAACACTTAACGATTTTTTTGGCCCCGACGGCAAATGCTTGGAAACCTACTTTGTGGGTATGCTCAACAACAAGAGCCTCTACAAAGACGACGACCACGGCAACGCCACACTTGACGACGAAATTAAAAACGCCAAACAACAAGCGCAACACTCTCTCAACGAATACTCTTCGCTGATGATATTTGCCGTGGAAGTCAAGGACGACCCAAACAAGCCATTAACCAAATCCGAAATCTCTATGGTTTGCCGCGCCTTCAACCGCGCATTTGCCGAAGGAAACCCCGTTGTGGTGATGTTTCGTAGTGGCGACCGCCTCACATTCTCGCTTTGCGAACGCACCGACTACCGCCGAGCCACATTCCGTGGTCAAAAAGCCGGCAAAGTATCTATGCTCCGCAACATCAGCATCCAAAAACCACATTCTGGACATCTGAGAATACTTTGGAAAATCAAACAATACAAAGAAAAATCAAAATCCAAAGTCATCACATTCAACGACCTCTACCTCTATTGGCTCAACGAAGTTTTTGCCGTAAACGTACTCACCGACGATTTCTATCGCGAAATCCTCAATTGGTATCTGTGGGCAACAGGCACTTTCAACGCCGACGACCAAAACATCAAACCCGTTGTACCCGATATGAAATTTCCTGATGTCAACTACGGAATCTACACACAAGACACCGAAGAAGGCAGATACGAAGTAAAAAAGCAATGCACACACGTTATCCGCCTGATAACGAGGTTGATATTTGTATGGTTTATCAAGCAAAAAGGGCTTATCGACGAATGTCTGTTCGACGTTGATTTCCTCAAAAATTCTGTACGCGGATTCAACGACCAAACCGACAACCAAAACTATTACAACGCAATACTCCAAAACCTATTTTTTGCAAGCCTCAACTGCAAAAAAGAAGACCGTGGATGGGCAACATCAGGACATACGGGATATACTGGCGACTACGGCAACGACGTTAAATTCAAAGACGACAGCCATAATAGTTTCTTTATCAACAATTCTAAATCACAGATTGAGAACATTTTAAAACAGATTCCATACCTCAACGGCGGACTTTTTGACTGTCTCGACTACCTATACGACCCATTAGACGACCCTCTGCACAAAATCAAAAACGCCCGTAAGGGTAAAAAAATATATGTGGACGGATTTTCGCAAGAAAAAACACGAAGGACTACTGTACCTGATACATTTTTCTTTGGATACACCGACTCAACGCACAAAGGCATCATCGACCAAATTTTCGACAAATACTACTTCACCATCGAAGAAAACTCCACAAACATCATCGATGTGGCTCTCGACCCCGAACTTCTCGGACACGTGTTTGAGGAACTTCTCAGCGTATATAATCCCGAAACAGGAGTTACTATGCGCAAGGCGACAGGCTCGTTCTACACACCAAAAGAGATTGTGGAATATATGGTAACGCAGAGCGTGGCGCAGTATCTCGCATCCAAAATAAGCGACGTACCCGCCGCCGACTTTTTGCGGCTCATCGAAGACGAAGAAATTTCCGAAACCGTCGATAGCCACCGCAAAGAAATTGTAGAGGCTGTAATCCGTTGCAAGATTTTTGACCCTGCCTGTGGTTCGGGCGCATTCCCTATGGGTTGCCTCCACGTTTTAAACAACATTGTCAGCATCCTCGACGACAACAAAAACACTTTTTGGAAGGAAATCGTAATCAACCAAACCAAAGAAGCCCACATTAAACAGGCTGAAAGGTTTGAGAAAACATTCAACCAAACAGAATTTGAGGAAGCCGAAAAACAGATTACCGAAAACTTCACCAACAACCTCAAATACCCCAACTACCTGCGCAAACTCTACATACTCGAACACTGCATCTACGGTTCTGACATTCAGCGCATTGCAATGCAGATTACAAAACTCAGGTTTTTCATTTCGCTTGTGGTGGAGCAACGCGACAACGACAACATTCAGACACTCCCAAACCTCGAAACCAAGTTTACCTGCGCCAACACGCTGATAGACAACCCCGACCCGACAAAAAACGCCAACAATTTCGACGATGCGTTCAACAAAGAGTTCAAGCAACTGATTTCAAATCTTGCAAACCAACTCAAAGACCATCGGTCTAAGATATTCAACACGCCCGACCGCAAGAAAAAACTCAAACTCAAAGAACAAGACAGCATTCTGCGCAACAGCATAGCCGACGAAACCAAAAAGAAAATAGACCAATACCGCAATTCAAAAATTGAAAAATGCAAACAAGAAATTGCCAACGCCCAAAAAGCCATCGACGACCTTTTGGCGCAACCCGACGACACAAGGACTGAGGTCTATGTAGAATACAACATTTTTGGCGACAAAGAAGAGAAAAAACGCAAAATCTCAAAGCGCAAAGACGAAATTGAAAAATTCCGCCGCATAAAAGCCGATTGGGAACGCAAACTTCAACTATTCGCCGACGGTGGACAGTTCCAACCCTATCAAACCTACGCCGAGCGTCTCTGCGAATGGAATCCCTACGATATGTCTGCCGACAACTGTTCTTTCTTTGATGCCGAATGGATGTTCGGAATCAAAGACGGTTTCGACGTGGTAATTGGTAATCCGCCGTATGTTGTAAAAAATAAAAAAAATTATCCTCAATTTAGATGGAACACTGATTTGTATAAAATGTTTTTTGAAGTTTCTTTAACAAACATTTTGCTCCCATCGGGTGTATTATGTTTCATTACTCCCAAATTTTGGATGGTAAACTTGGACGATGAAGAAATGCGCAATTATTTTGCGCATAAAACCACAATCAAGTTTTTATCTCTGTGTAATCCATTTGAAAATGTTGTAACAGAAAACTCTATTTTGTTGGTTACAAATAATGCGACAGAACAACATTACATAAATGTTTTCAAATACTTGGAAGGTAAATTTACAAAAAGTGATATAGTGAATCTGGATTATTGCACAACCAATTTGCACGGTGAATGGGTTATAGGCCTCAATGACAACATTATTGATTTGCTTATCAAATTAGGTAATAATGCCAAATTAAAAGCAATATCCATATCAAAACGTGGTGCTGAGGTTTCAAAAAACGATTTACGAAATACAAATAAAGGATTAAAGTCGTTGATTGGTCAAGATGTTCATAAATACTTGATTGAGTGGAACGATACATATCTTGACAAAAATCACAGAGAATATAAACGATTGGCTTCTTTTTTCAATGAAGCATTAATATATCTTCGACGAGTTGATGTTTGCTTGGAAGCAACAATTTCCGATATTCCATTCGGTTTCAATAAAAACGTGTATGGAATAAAAATTGACCCGAAATACGGCTATGATATAAGGTTTATTACTGCGTTATTAAACTCAAAAATAGTGGATTTCTATTACAAAAAGAAATTTACAACGAAAAAGGAGGATGTTTTTCCCGAAATACAAACATATTTGTATGAGCAACTCCCCATCCCCGCTGCCACCACTGCGCAACAACAGCCCATCATAGATTTGGTTGACGATATTCTTACAAAGAAGAAGCAAAATTCCTCCGAGGACACGACGTATTTGGAGGGCAAGATAGATAAACTTGTATATGAATTGTACGGCTTGACAGATGATGAGATAGCGATAGTAGAGGGACGGGAGTAAAGCGTTAAAGATTTTTCGTACCCTTGCAGTTAGGGTAATTTGCGCATCCCCAAAACTCTCGCCCTGAATTTGCGCCGCGTTTCGCGACGTGTTTAATCATCACGCCGCCACAAATAGGACAAGACGGCGCACCGCCTTGTTCGGCTTGTTGTATTTGAGTGTCTCGGCGTTCTTGTGTGAGGTTTTCAGTAAAGCCACCCTCTTGTTTGAAAGTGTCGAGTTGAGAGCCTATCATCTTCTGCAACATACTGATAGTACGGTTAATAAGCATCATCAGCGAGTTGAGGCAAACGTCAATATTAGGATGTTCAATCCACGGCGCAAATTTTTGGTATTCATTTTTAATCCGCATCCAAGCATCATATTCGATGTTTGTGGTATAATTAGGCGGCGCGAGTTGGATAAGGTTAAAATTCTTGTAATTGTCAGATTCTTTCAGCCACGGCGTTACATTGTTAGCGAGCGAAAAACTGAAATAGTCGCCCAAAAGTTCGCTCAAACTTGCCCTCGCCACATCAGTAAGTTTCATCTCGGTTTCCTTAGAAGTTTGCCTCCTACTACTACCCTCGGCAATATTAGCCACCGCAGAACGCGCCGCCATAGTCATTTGGTCAAACATTCTGCCGCAAGGATCATTTTTCAGGTTCAGATGCTTTTTGCAAAACACCAAAGTGGCCTGTTGAATTATGTTCGCAAAAATCCAAGCATCAAGGAAATAGTATCCTTTGATTGATTTTATCGTGATTGACATTATTGTTGGTGGTTTGAGTGTTATAACAGTTCGATTAATCGAAAAATTATCGCACAAATATAACAAAAAAATCGGCACTATCAAAAAAACAAAGTTAACCACCTTTCCAGATATAGGAAGGGTGATGCTCTCTCCGTTCTCCAATTTAGAAAGTTTGGTACGTTGCACTCCTTTTTTTCTCCAAATTACTCTTGGTGAGGTTCTGTGCCAATCGTGCCTGTTTGATGGCCTCGCCAACTTGATAAGCGTGTATTGCTTCTGCAACCTCTTGGTCAAATTTGTCGCGCTTTGGCGTTCCAACGGGACCGAGATCTCTGTCGAGCAATTCTTCATGTGTATATAGTTTCATAGCCGTAGGTTTAATAAAATTGAGATGTTGTAGTATATCTTCATACGTGGCTGTTCAGGCAGGTTCTTTAAGAACTCGCTCGCATCCCCCATATATACTACTTCAAATCCGGTTTGCTATTCCATAGTCAATTGTATTCTCGTACCGCAAATATAACAATTAATTAGCAAATACAATAAAAAAATATTTGATAGCAAATCAGTACAAAAACACAGAGGGAAACGGCGTTAATATTTTGATTTCAGAAAATATTTAAACCTGTACCCCTTGTAATTGCTGACGCTTTCCTGCCTGTAAGACAGCGAGATGCCGCATTCGGGGCAAGCGTCGCCAAAGCCGGACAAAAACGAGTGGCACGCCGGGCAAGTGTATTGTTGAGTGATGCTGCACGTTGGGTCGGGCTCGGCGGCGGGCGGGTCTTCGGGTTTGGGAATGCAACTTCTGATGGCATTGTCGATGCGGCTGTCGGTCAAGGCGTTGTCAGCCCAAAACAAAATCCCGCCCAAAACCGCCGCCCAAAACAGATAAGTGTCCAAACGTCCGTTGAACAACAGCATCCCGCCAAAAACCATAAATATAATCGCCATCACCACTGCCTCCGAGCCAAAACTATACCTCACCCTTCTGTGCCTCACCTCAATCTTGACACCGTAGGAGACCATCAGGACGCGGTTTTTTACATCCAAAAGCACTTCGCCATCAGACACGCGGCGCATACCGCTGCCATCGAGGGCGCGGCAAACCTTATCAAAAAAATCGTCCCGGTCGATGGGCATCGGGGCGATAATTTTGTGCCGTGAGCGTCTCAAAAATATTTTTTTCATAGCGAAATGCGCTTTTTGAGTGAATAAAGTTTTTTTGTCGAAACAAATTTATAATTTTGTTTTCTGATTTCAAACAAAAATTGCGAAAAAACAAGGATGTCGGCAATAGACCAAATAAAAGCACCCATCAAAGAGGAGATGGAGCGTTTCGCACCCTATTTCAGGGACACGATGCGCTCAGGCAGCCGTATGCTCGATTTTGTGATTCGTTACTTGCTCCGCGCCAAGGGCAAACAGATGCGCCCGATGCTCGTATTTCTATCGTGCAAGGTGGCGGGCGGCGTTACGGATTCCACTATGGTGGCGGCATCACTCATCGAACTCCTGCACACAGCAACCCTCGTGCACGACGACGTGGTGGACGAAAGTTTTTACAGGAGGGGATTCTTCTCAATATTTGCGCTGTGGAAGGCCAAGACGGCGGTGCTCACCGGCGACTACCTTCTCGCCAAAGGTCTCCTGCACAGTCTCGACACCGGGCAGACGGGCATTCTGCGCATTGTTTCGCAAGCTGTGAGGGAGATGTCGGAGGGTGAACTCGAACAGTTGGAAAAGGCGAACCGCCTCAATATCAACGAGGAATCGTATTACAACATCATCCGCAAAAAGACCGGCGCACTCATTTCGGCTTGTTGCGAGGCGGGCGCGTACAGTAGCGGCGCAAGCGAGGAAGCTGTCGCCAAGATGAAGGATTTTGGAATGTTGATAGGAATGGCGTTCCAAATCAAGGACGACCTCTTCGATTACCAAAAGACCGGCATCATCGGCAAACCCAAATACAACGACATTCAGGAGCGCAAACTCACCCTGCCCGTCATTCACGCGGTCGGCGAGGCGTCGTTCATTGAGCGTAAAAAGGCGATGAGCATCTTTGGCAAAAAGTCGAAATCAAGCGACGACATCCAAAAAATCGTTGATCTCGTTCATCAATACGACGGCGTGGGATATGCTGTGAAGAAGATGGAAGAATTTAAGAATCAGGCTGTTGCATTATTGGATTATTTTCCCGACTCCGCCGCCAAGAAATCGCTCATTATGCTTGCCGATTACGTCGTGAATAGGGACAAGTAATTGTTTTTTTGGGTGTCCTAACGGACAGAAATTACACAAATTTTTACAAATCTTTCAAATTAATATTTGTATGATTTGATAAGATTTGTAAGATTTCTCGCGAAGCGACTTATGAATTAATTAAAACTATACAATTATGAAAAAAAGTATCATTATTACTCTCGCATTGTTGTTGGTGATGGGCATTATCGCCGGATGCTCGGCATTGTCGGGATTGACCAATTTTGCAAAGTGCAATTTTGACTTCAACAGCGTTACAGACGTGTCGCTCTGCGGCATCAACGTCAACACAAAGAAAGGCATCAAGGACTTTGGAGTAACGGATGCACTGAAACTCGCTAACGCCATCACTTCCAAGTCGTTCCCATTGACGCTAAATGTTAATGTGGATGTCAAGAATCCCAACACGACCACGGCTCGTCTCGATGGTTTTGATTACATTTTGTGGATTGACGACGTGAAGATGACGGCAGGCTCGATGACCAAGCAAGTTTCCGTAGGTGCCAACCAAAAGGTGATGATGCCAATAGGTTTCACGATTGACCTCTTAGACATTCTCAAATCGGAATCCCGCGACAAACTTGTAAGCTTTGGCTGCGGGCTCGCCACCAACAACGCCGACGCCTCCCGCGTGAAACTCTCCATCAAGCCGTATTTTACAATTGGAGGCTCGGTGATGAAATTTCCGTCGTACATCACCATTGGCGGCAACAAGATAATGCCATCCACACACTAACCCCTCCCCCACCCCACAAGAAATCCCCGGCTGCAACAATCGGTTGCGTCGGGATTTTTTTTATTAACGATTAGATACCTTTAAAAAATCAAAAAATTGCATACATTAAAAAAAAACTACCGAAATAATTATTACCTTTGCAGAATTAATTAACAAGACATATCATGCAAGAAAACAACAATACCAACGGCGGGGGCGTCAACAAGCTTTTGCTCGCCATGACGATTGTGGAGGCGGCGGTAATCATTGCCCTCCTTGTCGTTATGAACAATAATAAAAAGGAGTCGGAACGGCTCATCAGCCAAATCGAAATTGGTAATATGGAGAAAGACTCGCTCAGCCACGAGATGAGCCTACTCGTTGACGACTACAACCAATTAAAAATCGACAACGACACCATCAACGCCCAGCTCGAAGAACAGAAGGCGAAGGTCGTGGAACTTATGGAAAACCTGCGCCGCACCAAGGCGTCCAACCGCGACTCCCTCAAAAGATACAAGGCGGAACTCGAAACTATGCGCTCCATCATGCGCAGTTTTGTGGTTCAGATTGACAGCCTCAACACCAAAAACATAATGCTCACCGAGGAAAACACCAGACTTTCGGGTCAACTCTCCAACGCCAAGAGCGAAAACCGCAAACTCTCCAACGTGAAGGATTCGTTGCAGATGCGCGTAAAGGACGCCGAGGCATTGAAGGCGGTCTCGATGAAACTCTCCGCCCTCAACGACCGCGACAACGAGACTTCGCGCATCAGCAAGACGCAGAAATTCCGTGTTACCTTCACCATCAACGAAAACGAAATGACCAAGACCGGCGAAAAAGATGTCTATCTCCGCATCGTGAAGCCCGACGGCGAAATCCTCAAAAACGAAAACCTCGGATATTTCAAATATCAGGGCAGCGAAATCGCATACTCCGGCAAGAAAACCATCAACTACGACGGCAAGGCTCAGCCGGTAACGATTTACGCAATTTCACGCGAAGTGCTCAAGGGCGGCGTCTATCAGGCAGACATCTTTTGCGACGGCAAAAATATCGGCAGCATAACGGCAAAGATTGATTAGGAAACAATTCAACAATTCAACAAATAATTATGTGGAACAAAGTAGCGGACTTCATACTACGCAACAAGCGTTACATTTTGATAGTCATTGGCATCATAACGGTTTTTATGGGCTACAACATGAAAAACCTTCGTATGAAATACACTTCGGCGTTATTGCTCAACGAACACGACTCAGCATACGTAAGGTTTCTCGATTTCAAGAAGACCTTTGGTGAGGACGGCTCGATGATGGTAGTGGCATTTGAGGACAAGGATTTTGTGAGGTTAGACAAATATAACGACCTCGTAGCCCTCCAAGACAGCCTCAAAAAAGTAATCGGCATCAAGGCTGTGCTTTCCTACGCCAACGCAATCACGCTCGCAAAGGACACCGCCGAGAAAAAGTTTGTCATCAACAAAATATTTGACCCAAAGCCAACTACACAGGCCGAATTGGATTCTATGTTTAAGGCGGTGAAGAATTTTCTATTTTATGAACGCCTTTTATATACAGACAACGACTGTTACGTGATGGCACTCACCTGCGACCCCGAAGTCATCAACCACAAGGAGCGCGACGTGATGATTGCCGACATGGAGAAGTTGGTATATGGTTTTACGGACAAATATGACATCAAGAGCCACATCTCGGGACTGCCCCACATCAGGAGCAAGACGATGTTTATGGTCAGGGACGAATTGATTGTATTTGCGATACTGTCGTTGGTGATTGTTACGCTGATATTTATGATGTTTTTCAAGAGCATCAAGACCACGCTTTGGGCAGTGCTGATTGTCGTTGTGGGCGTAGTGTGGACTATGGCGATAATGGCTCTGTTTGGCTACGAGATGACGATGATGAGCGGAATGTTGCCGCCGTTGATGATAGTGATTGGCATTCCAAATACCATCTACCTACTCAACAAATACCACGTGATGTACCGCGAATACGGCGACAAGTACCGCGCCCTCCACGACGTAATCACTAAGGTTGGCAAGGCAACCTTTATGACCAACCTGACCACGGCGGCGGGTTTTGCGACGTTCCTCATCACCGGCAACGCGATGTTGATGGAGTTTGGATTGGTGGCTACATTGGGCATCATTACGATGTTTTTCCTCTCGGTGCTCATGGTGCCGTCGATATTCAGCTATGTAGCCGCGCCCACCGAAAAGGAACTCAAACACCTCGACACCAAGTTTGTACACAAGATTGTAGAAAAGTTTGTCTATCTCGTCGAAAACAAACGACCGCTCATTTTTGGCGCGACGGTTGCGATTGTTGTGTTGGCAATCATCGGCATCAGGCTCATGCACAACGAGAGTTTCCAGGTGGACGACCTTCCCGAAGACAACGCCATCTACGCCGACCTCAAATATTTTGAAAAGGAGATGGGCGGCATACTTCCGTTGGAAATCAGCATCGACACCAAGAAGAAAAAAGGCCTCCTCGACCTCAAAACCATCAAGAAAATAGAGGCGATTGAGGATTCTCTTACGTCGTTCAACTGCCTTTCGCACGGCACGTCGCTCGTTGACGCCCTGAAACTCATCAAGCGCGCCTATTACAATGGCAACAACGATTTTTATGAACTCCCGATGCAGACCGAGTTTATCACCATCAGCGACTACCTGAAAGGCTCGCAGGCGCAGATGACCGGCGGCAACAACAATATCATGTCTGCAATGGTGGACAGCACATTCTCACGCGCCCGCATACAACTCCGCATCGCCGACGTAGGCACCATCCGCATGGTGTCCGTTACCGACAGCATCAACGCCATCATCCACCATTATTTCCCGCCAGAAAAGGCGCAAATAGACGTTACCGGCACATCGGTGGTATTTGCGCTCGGCTCGTCAAAACTCATCGACAATCTTGTTCAATCATTGGTTTTGGCGATATTCCTTATCTCGCTGTGTATGATGTGGTTGTTCAAGAGTTGGAAAATGGTAATCATTAGCATTATCCCCAATTTTATACCGTTGATAGTAACGGCAGCCATAATGGGCTACTGCGGCATCAGGCTCAAATCGAGCACGATTTTGGTGTTCAACATCGCCTTCGGCATCTCGGTTGACAACGCCATCCACCTCTTCACCAAATTCCGTCAGGCGATAGAGCACCACAATGGCGACATCGCCAAATCGGTTGACGAGGCATTGAGGGAGACCGGAGTTTCCATCATCTATTCGGCAATAATACTCCTCTGCGGCTTCCTGATGTTTTGCGCGTCGCAGTTTGGCGGCACGATAGCCTTGGGATTGTTGGTATCGATAACGCTCTTTGTGGCGATGTTCACCAACTTGCTGTTCCTTCCGTCGCTGTTGCTGACATTCAGGCTCAAATTCAAGGGGACGAAGGATGATGAATAAAAATGTCGCTACTCAATAATATAAAACGCTATCTCACAGCACCGGCACACACCGTCAATTCCAACTACCACATCGTGGCGATTGCGTTGGGATTGACGGTGTATATGATATTGGTGGTGTTGCAACCTTTTGGCATCAACGAAGGTCCCGCCAGCAAATATTTCTATCTACTTGGTTTTGGCATAATTACGTATGTCGGTTCGGTGATTCCCACTGCAATTATGCACCGTATCTATAAAACAGAAGTTGCAGAAGGCACTTTTTCCAACGGCAAAAATATCACGGCGTTTTTATTGTCGGTATTGTTGATAATGATAGGCAACTTCCTGTATTTTATGGCATTGAATCCTGATTCGTCCTCATTGTCAATGCTTTGGGCGGCAGTGTGGCAGACATTGGTGATTGCGGTGTTGATTGTTGGCGTTTATATGACATTTGACAACGCCCGCCTCCGCCGCGAAATAGAACGTGTGCAACAAATCAACCAACGATTGACCGAAAATACATCCACACACACCGTGGAGACGCAAAATTTTGCGTCTCTACCATCGGACAAAACTACAATCAATCCAGACGCACTTCTCTACATCGAATCTGACAAAAATTATTGCAAAATCACCACTGCCGACGGCACTACCACACTCCGCTCCACTCTCACAACATTGGAAAACCAACTAAAACCCTGCGGACACGTCATCCGTTGCCACCGCGCTTTCCTCGTCAATATGAAAAGCGTTGAAGGCATCCTCGGCTCTGCATCTTCGGGTTACAAACTAAAAATCAAGTTCCACGACGCCACAGTGCCGGTGTCGCGGACGTATATTGCTGAGGTTTTGGGGTATTTTGAGGGGTAATTTTATCCCAAATTTCAACATTCCCGCACACCATTCGTCCCAAAATCCACGTCATTCGTCCCCCAAACCCCATCATTCGTCCCAAATTCCACTTTTCGTCCCTCATAGCCTTGTAATGCGTCCCTCTCTATTGCACACCTGAAAAATCCATCGTTATTTTGCACAAAAATTTAATTGTCCTTCGGACAGAAATCATACAAACAAATGGATTACTTACAGACTTTCATATTAGGATTGAGTAGCGGCATTGCTTGCATATCGGTCTGCCTGCCGGGCGTGCTGCCGATACTCTTGGGACGACGCTCCACTGTGGCGCAGTCGGCGAGGTTTGTCGCCGTGTATCTGTCGGGGCGATGGTGCGCCTATCTGATTGCTGCGGTGATTACAGCAATGTTTGCATCGGCGATTTACGATGTAGTTTCCAACAAAATCGTAATGATTGCCACACAATTTTTGCTTGCGCTAATTATGATACTATTTGCCGCAGGAAAACTTTCAAGCAAGTGCATCAATCCATTAAAACACAAGCATTTGCGTACGTTCCTAAGAAATCACGAAAGCCTTCTGCCAGTGATTATGGGATTCATAACGTCAATTTCACTGTGCCCGCCATTTGTAACGCTCGTTTTGCAGACGGCGGGCGAACAATCATTGATGCGGACAGTGGGATTGTTCACGATGTTTTTCGTCGGGACGTTGCCATACTTCCTGCCCGTGCCACTTGTCGGATTGTCGCGCCGCAACGCCGTGTTCAAAGTAATCGGACGCTACGCCGCCGCGATTATGGGATGTGTGTATCTCTACAACGCAATTTCTATAATGCATAATGCATAATTCATAATTAACAAATCAATAAATCAACAAATAATTATGGAAAACAGATACAAAACCACAGGAAAAATCGTCCGGAGCATCTTGGTAACATTGCCGATGTTCCTGATAACCGTGGTATTCTCCACGCAGGGCAACTTTGCATTTGCCGACACCGCACAAGCATTGTCGTGGGCTGTCAGCACGGCGTTTTTCACGCTCATATTCTTCTTGATGCTCTACAAGGGCAAGACCGACAAGTACCGCGCAATCGCCTTCGGAGCGTCGGCGGTATTATTCGCGGTGGGCTTTATGGCGAACCTCATAGAAGTAAGAGGTTCAATCAATTACGACACCACAACAATCTACAATTGCGACATTCCATTTTGTCACATTGTAACGACGATGGTGATAATTCCGGCGGCAATCAAAAAGACCATCATCTTCGGAGGAAGCCTTAGCGACGGCTATGCCTCAATCTCCTCAATGCTTGTGATTGTGGCTGTTGCGGCGATATTGTTGGGACGTGCCTTCTGTTCGTGGGGATGTTTTTATGGCGGTTGGGACGACGCAACATCGTGCATCAAATCTCGTCCCTTCATCAAGCGCATCAATCAATCGTTCAAGTATTTCAGTTTTGCGATGTTGATTTTGATGGCGTTGTGGAGCGCAGAGAGCCTTGTGCCGCAGTATTGCAATTGGCTCTGTCCGTTCAAGGCCGTTACCGAAGGCGAGAGGATTGTTGATGCAACCACACTCATTAAAAACATCATCTTCTACACCCTCTTCATTGCGCTCTGCATCGTGTTGCCAATCCTCACAAAAAAGAGGATTCAGTGCGCAACCTTCTGTCCGATGGGCGCGTTGATGTCGCTGTTCAACAAAATCAACATCTTTGAGGTTACCCTCGACGAAGACAAATGCAAGAAGTGCAACAAATGCGTCTCCAAATGTCCGTTGATGGCAATCAACAAAAACCACAAACCAGGCATCACGTGCGCCAAATGCGGAAAATGCATCGACAATTGTCCCTCAGAAGCCCTCAACTTCCGCATCCGTGGCACGTCCGCCAAAGTGAGCGCAAGCTCGGCGAGGATTATTTTCCTCTACCTTGCGTACTCGTTTATGGTGATTTTCTTGGGTTCGTGCGCCAACGGCGGACTTACAACTATCTTTCGTCTAATCTTTTAACATCCAATACTATGAAAAACTTCATTGCAAAAACCTGGGCAATTCTGTCGATATTTCTTCTTATGGGTTCGTTTCTTTTTGGACAACAATTGCAATCCGTACTTCTCCGCGTACCGTTTATGCGAATTGACCCGTATTATTCGGGCGGCGAAGTGGAGCGCACCGTCGAATCGTCTCCCTACACCATCCAAATCCATGAAAAAGTGTTCCCAGCCCTCATCGGTGAAGGCGACGAAGGTTTTCGACAGATAACAATCGTCAACAACGACTCAACGCTCAATTGTTACAACATTGATAATCTTGCAGTTGATTCGCTCACCACGGTACGCATTGCCAACAATATCCCGATCGTTGCCGTCAACGGATGCACCGACACAATACGAGAAGTAGGATTGTCGGAGAAGAAATTGATATTCAGGATTGAGGAGAGAAAACGATAGAACCATTTATCCCGCCACAGCCCTGTACAACTCACGATACTTCATTGCGATAACGGTCTCAGAGAAGTACTCCTCTACCTTTTTGCGGGCGGCGTGGCGCATCACATTCCGATCCACAGCTTGGAGGATTTCCATAATGCCATTGGCGAGGTCTTCATGATCGCGATATTTTGCAAGATAGCCATTGCGCTTATGGTCAATGAGTTGGGATAGGCCACCTGCATCAAAGGCTACACACGGCACACTGCACGACAGCGATTCCATCACGGTATTGGGCAGATTGTCCTCCAACGACGGTATCACAAACACATCCGCCGCCGAATACAACGCCACAAGAGTCTTCTCGTCGGTGATGTAACCCACCGATTTGCTGCGGTAAGGCAGGTTGGAGAGCATCGACGGGTCGCCCTTGCCAAAAGTCAGGAGTTCTATCACGTCGTCATAACCGGGATATTTGGCGTGAATGTAATTGAGGGCGCGTTCGAGATAATGGAAACCTTTGCGCTTGTCCTTGACACTGTAAGCACCAAAAAGCACCACATACTTGCCCGTAACTCCAAATTGTTCGCGGGCGTCGTCCTTGTCGATGGCGCGATATACGTTGGTATCGATGGGATTTGGGATATTGATGACGCGCATATCCTTGAAAACCTTCGACCTCTTCGCCAAATCCGTAAGCCACTGACTGCAACCTACAAACGAAATCGTCTGACGGTTTTGGATGGAGAGCTTGCGCTCAAACCAACGGCGCGAAAAATCATTGTCGCCCTTGCCCCTGCCGAGGAAATAGCAGTTGCCGCAGCCCACGAGGTAACGCTCGCAACTCCGCGCATAATGGCAGATGCCCGTAAAATAGTGCATATCGTGCATCGTGAAGACAATGCGCTTGCCCATATTGAGGAGTTTTTCGAGTTGTTTGAGCGAGAGCATACCTTGGCTCGTCCAATGGAAATTGATGACGTCGGCATTCTTGACGAGAGGATTGTCGAGCAGTCCCATTGCCCCAAAATTGTCGATGGAGATGTGGTAAAGGTATTTTTTCCTGAACCTCAGAAGCCACAGAATCTCAGCACGCTCCATACAGAATTTCAGGAAGTTGACGCACCTGCGGAACCAATTGGTATTGACGGTATGCACCCCCGGCTCGTCCGACTGTCGGTCGCGAACGAGCATATCAACCTCGTCGTTGCTGTACTTGCGCAACGCCCTGAAAATGCGCAGGCAAGCGATGCCTGCCCCGCCCTTTTGGTCTGATGTGGATACGAGCAATACCTTCATTTGCAGTGCTGACTTTGAATTTTGCAAAGGTAGTTTTATAGTATTAACAAAACTTTAATTAGACGTTAAGAATACTGCACATTTGCAAAAAAAGGGACTCACCACCTTGCGGCGGCGAATCCCCCATTGTATAGCAGGCAATAAAATAATAAAGACTTGTTAGTAGCGGTAATGCTCCGCCTTGTACGGGCCGTTGACATCTACACCGATGTAATCAGCCTGAGCCTGAGTGAGTTTGGTGAGTTTTACGCCGAGTTTGTCGAGGTGCAGGCGAGCCACTTCCTCGTCCAAATACTTGGGCAGACGGTAAACACCAATCTCATACTTCTTCTGCCAGAGGTCGAGTTGCGCAAGTGTCTGATTTGTAAACGAATTGCTCATCACAAACGACGGATGACCCGTAGCGCAGCCAAGGTTTACGAGGCGACCTTCGGCAAGAATTACCACCGAATGACCGTCCGGGAACACGTATTGGTCCACCTGCGGCTTGATGTTGTTTTTCTTGATGCCAGGCCATTTTTCGAGGTCAGCCATCATTATCTCGTTGTCGAAATGTCCAATGTTGCAAACGATTGACTTGTCCTTCATCTTCGACATCTGTTCAGCGGAGATGATGTCGCGGTTGCCGGTGCAGGTAACGTAGATGTCGCCGTATGGGAGCGCGTCATCCACAGTGGTTACCTCAAAACCTTCCATAGCAGCCTGCAATGCGCAAATCGGGTCGATTTCCGTAACCAAAACCCTTGCGCCAAAGCCCCTCATACTCCTTGCGCAGCCCTTGCCAACGTCGCCGTATCCGCAAACAACCACAACCTTGCCGGCAATCATAATGTCGGTGGCGCGCTTGATGCCGTCCGCCAACGATTCGCGGCAGCCGTAGAGATTGTCAAACTTGGATTTTGTAACGGAGTCGTTCACGTTGATGGCGGGGAACAGCAACTTGCCTTGTTCAGCCATTTGGTAGAGCCTGTGAACGCCCGTCGTGGTCTCCTCCGAAACTCCTCGCACGTTCTTGGCAAGTTTGTGCCACTTCTGCGGATCATCGGCGAGTCCAAATTGGATGCGCTTGTACAACTGCACTGCGTCCTCACCCGAAGGCAAGGTGTTGAGGATTGCGGGGTTGTTTTCAGCATCAATGCCGAGGTGCAACATCAACGTAGCGTCGCCGCCGTCGTCAACAATCAGGTCGGGACCCACGCCGTCGCCAAAGGTCAACGCCTGTTCGGTGCACCACCAATATTCTTCGAGGCTTTCCGCCTTCCACGCAAACACGGGCACGCCACGTTCAGCAACTGCCGCCGCAGCCTCGTCCTGTGTGGAGAATATGTTGCAACTTGCCCAACGCACCTCCGCGCCGAGAGCCGTCAATGTCTCTATCAACACAGCCGTCTGCACGGTCATATGAAGCGAGCCTGTTATCTTTGCGCCCTTCAAGGGTTTGGAATCGGCATATTTTTGCCTGAGAGCCATCAAGCCGGGCATCTGCGACTCGGCGAGATTGAGCATCTTGCGCCCCTGAGCGGCAAGCGAAATGTCGCGCACCTTGCAGGGTAGTGTGTAATCTATTTTTTCCATTTGTTTTTACAATTATAATTAACCGCAAAGTTATAAATTAAAAAGGAAACACACGGCAAAATGCGGAGAAAAAATTTATCCCCCCATCTCCATCTCAAACGCGATGTCGCCGCGCTCGAAGGGAAATTTGGTTTTGTCAACGGGGACTTCTACGAAACCAAATTTTCGGTAGATGTGGAGTGCTTGCGATAGTTTTTTGTTGGAAACGATGATTATCTTCTTGGCGTTCTGACTTTTGGCATAGTCGATGCAAGCCTTGAAACATGCCGAGCCCGCGCCGGTGCCGGTGTACATTCCTTTGGCGGCAAATTTCAAGATTTCCCATTCGTCGCTGCCAACCGGACGTATCATGCAGCACGCCATTGGATTGCGCATTTCGTCAATGGCAAAAAAAATCTGTGCGCCGTCGTTGATGGCACTGTCGATGGCATTGAACTCCTCGATGTCAGAGTCTTCAATTTTGAACATTGCAGAAATCCACGCCGTATTCATTTCAATGAAAGCGGGTTTCAGTTCGGGGCTGTACGGTACAATTTGCATGATTACTTTCTTTTTGGGGCAAAGTTATGGAATTTTTGCCAAATTGAAAAAAAAGATGACGCGCCATTTCCGTAATTTTGGTAAAAAAATCCGTGATTTATCATCTACAAAATGCGATTTATATTATATTTTTGCGGAAATTATAATAACGAAAAATTATGCTAAGATTTGTCATTACATCGATTATAACTATGTTAACATCAACATTGTTGGCTCAGGGCGTTGTGGACGTTCATAGCCAAGACCCAGACAAAATGATTGTCCGCATTGCCGAAATTGAGGTTTATCCTCAGTATCTGGCTGAATATCTTGAATTTGCCAACGAGGTTGACCGTCTGAGCGTAGAGCGCGAGCCGGGCGTTATCTGCCTGTTTCCGATGCAGAGTGCCGACAACCCAACTCAAATCCGCATTCTCGAAATTTACGCCTCCGACGCCGCCTACCAAGCGCACCTCAAAACCGAACATTTCCTCAAATACAAGCAAGGCACGCTCCACATGGTTAAACGTCTCAACTTGCCCACGATGCAACCGTTGGACGAGGAGACTATGAGGCTGATTTTTAAGAAAATTCCAATCACAACACAAACATCGTATT
This sequence comes from Bacteroidales bacterium UBA3824, assembly GCA_002393195.1. Lineage (GTDB taxonomy): Bacteria > Bacteroidota > Bacteroidia > Bacteroidales > UBA3824 > UBA3824. Next base: position 24,064 of record DGIK01000211.1, read on the forward strand.
AAAAACCTCAAAACAGGGGCTGACAAATTATCTCCGTCAGCCCCAAAACCACAATTCTCAGTCAACCAACCGCTTAGTAGCTTACCACGAGCGTATTGATTTTCTGACATTCTGCCTTGCCGTGCTCGCGGATTTCGGCGGAAGGCTCAAAGTTGTAACTCTGCGACGAAAACTTGTACACCTGCGAATACGCCACGCTGTAATCGTTGGCAACCAAGATTTTGATCATCATCTTGGCGGCGGAGTTGCGGGGGATGTCGAGCATTTCGCTAAATTCGCCCGCCTCGTACAGCCTGATGACATTGGCGTAGCGGTCGGCGTCAAACATAAACTTGTGCAGCTTCATCGACTTGCCGTCGCAGTAGTAGCGCGACTTTTTCACGAACAGTGTGATTGCGCCATACGCCACGGCGCAAAGTCCCATCACAAAGAGAGCCATTGTGAGCGCGCCGTCTTCCTTGTCGAATGTCTGGGCTACAAACATCAATGCGCCGATTGCGAGCCACACGATGCCCATTGGGTTGATAGTTTTTTTGCTCGTAACCTTGCCGCCGGTGAAATTAGAAATGCCGTCCTCGATGGTTACGAAATTATTGTTGTTGTTAGAATTTGCCATTTTGAGTATTACTTTAATTAAATTAGACAATAGTATTACCATAGAGCAAGTTGTCTATCACTTGCAATTACAAAAAAACTGGGAGATTAATGGCAAATCAAATTGAAAGTTTGCAAACGAAATGCAATAGCGAACGACCAGATTTTTCGTAATGACAATACGTCTGCCGCTCGATACGAGATATTTTGAAGGTGTTGTTGTCGATGGCAACCTTTGAGAGCGCGTCAAAAGCCAACTTGCGCTTCTCAAAAGTGCGTTGCGACGTGCGTGGACTCGGCGAAGTGCGCAATGTGGGCGCGTCGTTTTCACCAATGATTCCGAGCCAGCAATAATCCCGGATTACGCCGTAATCGTCGCTGTCGTCATCCAAGGTCGCCACCTGACAATTGGCATCAAAATCCCTGACCTCGACGCCTCGCTGCATCTCGCAGCCCGATGTCGAAATCAAGAGCAATACCAATGTCAAAAGTCGCAAAAGCATATCTTATACTGGATTTACGATGCAAAGGTAGTGATTTTTTAGACGAAAACGCAAAAAGCCATTATTTTTTTAACGAAAAATATAACGTAAGCCCGCCGCCGTCGGTAGTTTTGGCAGAGATAGTGCCGTTGTGAAGGACTACGGCGTTTTTAACGATTGCAAGCCCAAGCCCGGTGCCGCCGAGCTGACGGCTTCGTCCCTTGTCAACCCTGTAAAAACGCTCAAAAATGCGTTGCAGATGCTCCTCCGGTATGCCCGCGCCATTGTCGGCAAAGGTAAAATGCCAATAGCCCGACTGTTCGTAAGCCGAAATCTCCACCTTGACGCCCTGTCCGGCATAATTGAGCGAATTGTCTATCAAATTGCGGAAAATGCTGTATATCAGCGAATAATTGCCGTTGACGATAATATCGCACGGCAGGCAGTTGGAGAGAGTCATCCGCTTTTTGCCGAACAAGATGGCGGTTTCGTCCACTATGTCGGCAAACAGTTTGGAGACATCCACACGCTCCATCGTGATGACACTCGATGCATAATCCATCCTATTGAGCGTGGAAATATCCTGCAACAGAGCCGTCAACCGCTGCGCCTGACCATGCGCGCGCTCCACAAACTGTCGGCAAAGCGCATTGTCGATGTCGGGCGTGTTGATGATGGTTTCGGTGTAGCCTAGGATGCTCGCCACGGGTGTTTTGAGCTCGTGGGAGATGTTTTGGGTGAGTTCGCGGCGCATCTGATTGTGCGTTTCCTGTTGCTCGCGGGTGATTCGCTCGTCCATGCTTTTGGAATAACGATGCAATAGTATGCCCAACACAAACATCACAACAATCGAAAAAGCGAGCAAATGCCAGTCGCTCGCCTCTCTGAATGGCATCATGTTGCTGCGGTCGTAATCTTCAAAGAGGATAAAGACCACAGCGTAGCCCAAAAACATCACCATAATGGTGAACCACATACGCCGTCCTTCACTCAATTTTTTCATAACGAGACATTTAGTTGTCAATCAAAAAGCAATAACCGTACCCGTGTCTTGCCACGATATGGTCGGCATAGGCGCCCAACTTTTTGCGGAGCCGCGTTACAGTAACGTTGACAGTATGATTGGAGACCACCACGTCTTCGGGCCATGCGCCGGAGAGCAACTGCGGCCGCGAAAGCACCTTGCCGGCGTTTTTCATCAGGAGATAGAGCAATTCAAACTCGGTCTTGGTAAGCTCGGCGTTGATGCCGTCGATGGTGGCGGATTTTTTTACGGGGTTGATGCTTAAGCCCTTGAACACTATCGCGTCGCTATCTTCTTCGAGACTTGTGCGGCTGAGCACCGCCTTGACCCTCGCCAAAACTTCGCGCACCGAAAATGGCTTGGTGATATAATCGTCGGCCCCTACATCAAATCCGTGAAGGGTGTCGTCCTCGGTGTCCTTGGCGGTAAGAAAAATTATCGGCGTTTTGCAGCCGCTCTGCCGCAAGATTTTGGCGAGGTCAAACCCCGAAATGCCGGGCATCATCACATCGAGCAACACAAGGTCGTACAACGACGGATCCAGTTGCAAGGCATCCTCGCTCGAGAATGCGATTGTAGCCTGATAGCCAGCCATTTTGACATTAAATTCAAGTATTTCGCAGAGGTCGGGTTCGTCATCGACGATAAGAATTTTTTTGGGTTGCATCATGTGTCAAAATTATAAAAAAATCGGATAATCAAAAAGCTGCACTCATTTTAATTATCCGATGGAGAAAAACGAACTATGATTTAACTGATTTCTCTACTTGTCGATTGTAGCGTTGAAATCCTTGTCAAACTTGATTTCTACGCCATTGTCGAGCTCGATTTCATATCCGTAAGAGTTGCATTCAATCTTTACAATCTTTTTGTCGGCATAGTTTTTTGCCAAATCTTGCTCTACGGCTTTGATTTGCTCGTCGGCAAAATTGCTCTTTATCAGCTCCTGCGCAACGGCTGGCAGTGCCGCAACGTCGATTTTCTTGTCATTCTTCTGGGCGTTGCACGACATGAAACTCAGTGTCAGCAATATCGCCATCAAAAAATTGATTGTCTTCATTGTGAATAGATTTTTAGTTTTACAAAGTTACTGCATTATTGGCAAATGCAGCAATATTTTTGGTTACAAAACAGTTACAAATTCACCTAACTATTTGCCAAACCTTGCCTGCATGACGTTGACAATATAATCACCGATTTTTTCCAATTCCGACACGTAGTCGCTAAACATGATGCCGATGGTGTAATCGTAGCGGTGCTCGTTGATATTGTCGATGTTTTTGGCTTTGAGATTGTCGCGCAACTTATTGATTTCGTTTTCGATGCGGAATGTCTCCTTGATGTCCTTGGTGCCCGAATGGTCTGCCATGACCACACACATCTGGTCCAAGGCTTTGTTGCACAAAGCTGTAAGGGCTTTAAGATCGACAATTTGGTCGCCAGAGAAATTACGTTTCATATTTTTGCCACGGTTGATAATCCTCGCAAGGTTGTAGCACGAATCGCTGATGGATTCCAGCTCGCCGATGATGCGTATCATGCTGCGAATCTTTTGCTTGGTCTCGTCGCTGAGGTGTCCGTCGCTCACTTGCTCGAGATAGTGCGCAATCTCCACCTCCACACGATCCGACGAATCTTCCATCCTCTCTATCGAGGCAAATTGCTTGTCAAAATGTTTGCTATTGTCATCATCCAAGAGATCAATCTCTTTTACAAACATATCCCTGACGCTTTCGGCAAATCTCGTGGTCTCCTTCTGTGCCTGGAGCACCGCGATTTCGGGAGTTTCCACCAGATGAGACTTGATGTATTGCAATCGGAAAACGTCTTCCTGTTCGTTTTTGCTGGGCAGTATCTTGCAAACGAGAGTCTCTATTTTGGGAATAAAGAACACCATAATCGCCGTATTGGTAACATTGAAACACGTGTGGAACGTGGCAAGCACCACCGAAAGCCGCTGCGAATCAGCATTGCCGGTGTATCCCGCAATGTTGCAAACCAAATCGACAAGCGGATAAAAAACCATCAGCACCCACAATACGCCAAACACATTGAACACAAGATGCGACAATGCCGCCCTTCGCGCCTGAATGCCCGCGCCCAACGCCGCAAGATTGGCGGTGGCGGTGGTGCCGATATTTTCGCCCATTACCAATGCTATGCCGAGATGAATGGGCAATACTCCTGTAGTACAGAGCATTATGGTAATTGCCATAAGAGCCGCCGACGATTGCAATATGCAAGTAAGCACCGTGCCGATTGCCACAAAGGCTATAATAGTAAAGTGGCTCGACGTATCAAAATTGGCAAAAAAATTCACCACCTGACTATTGTGTTCCAAATCCATCTCCTTGCCGGACGCACTCAGCATCACCAGCGAAAGAAACAAAAAGGCGATGCCAAACAGAAACTCGCCTACATACCGGCGGCGTTTTTGGTAGAGAAGAATCACGCCGATAAAAAACGACGGGAAAACAATGCTCGACAAGTCGGCAGAATAGCCCAACGACATAATCCAAGCCGTGAGCGTGGTGCCGATATTTGCGCCCATAATCACGGCAATTGCCTGAGCCAACGTGAGCAATCCCGCCGAGACAAACGAGACTGTCATCACCGTGGTAGCCGACGACGACTGCACGACGCTGGTTACAAAAGCACCGGTAAGGATACCCGAAATTCGGTTGGTGGTCATTTTGGCGAGAATGTGGCGCAACTGAGGGCCAGCAATTTTTTGCAACGATTCGCTCATCAGCCTCATTCCATAGACCATAAGGCCGAGCGCGCCCAGCAATTTGAGCGCAATCATTAGATAATCAGGGGATTGTGATTCCATTTTTAAGTGATTGATTTTGACGGCAAAATTATAGACGGCATCCATCAAAAGCAAATAATTGGCGTTACAATATTGTTACAAATCACTACTAACACACCCCATTTAAGAGGAATAAACCGACACACAACCGAAGCCGTCCAACACCTTGATGCCGACAAGGTAAAAAAATCATTATATTTGCATTCTCTTGCAGTCTTTTGATGTATTTTTGTACATACTATATGTATAGAGACTTTCAAAAATGGACATTTCGCAACTCATCGAACAATGCAGACAAGGCAACGAACAGGCATTAAGTCAGTTGTACAGCACATACGCCAACAAAATGAAGGGCGTGTGCCGACGTTATTTTGCTGACAGTGCCACAGTTGACGACATCTTGCACGATGCGTTTGTGGTGATTTTCACGACGCTCGACAGCCTGCGCGACACGAGCAAGGCGGAGGCATGGATGATGTCTATTGTCAGAAACATTGCCTCAAAAGCCAAACTGCAATACAAGGCGACGCCGTTTGTCAGCCTTGAAGACGCAGCCTCTATTATTGATGATAACGACAGCGAACCCGTTGACATTCCAAATGTTACAAAACTCATCGACCAACTTCCCGAAGGCTATGGCAAAGTTTTCAGGTTGTCGGTTTTTGAAGGAATGACACACAAACAGATTGCCGCAGAGTTGGGCATCGAACCTCATTCGTCCTCGTCCCAACTGTCGAGGGCAAAGTCAATGTTGCGCTCCATACTCCGCAAGTCGCTGATTTTGTTGCTTTTATTACTCTCAACGACCACGCCGCGCCAATTGCGGCATCAGCGTCAACAGTTTACTATAACGCCCTCAAGTCCTGCTCATAACGACACGACGTCAATAGAGGGCGTTGTTGAGGCCAATAATAATCCACCGTCAAAAATCGCAATAATCCACGACACCTTGCCTGACACGTCGTCAAACATTGCGATACAAACGCCAGATTTGTCCGACACGCTCATGCAAATTGTCGCCATTGACTCAACGACAACGGAGCATGACGCAGATATTGTGAAACTCGACACCACGACTTGGCAGCCCGACAACATTGTGCCGCAACCCAAATGCCACGGCAAATGGTCTGTAAAACTTTCTTATTCAGGAGCTTTCGACAAGACAAGCCATTACAACCAGCCGTACATTTTTGAGCCGGCGTCGTCTGTGGCTTCCGACATACAATCCACCCCAGTTGTAGGTCCAATAATTAGTCCAGTTGCGCCTGCAGCGCCCTCTATCATAGACAATTGGAACGATTATGCCATCTATCTCTCCAACCATCCCGAACTTGTAAGTAGCAAGGCGAGCCGCGCCATCGCAAGGATTGCGCTCAACAACGCCGCACAGCCCGGCAACGACAAGATGTTGCGCACAAGCATCCACCAAATGCCCGCCTCGTGGACGTTGACGCTTAAATACAAGTCCGACAAGCGTTTGGGATTTGAGACCGGGTTAGGCTTTACAAACATGATTTCAGACTTTGAGATTGGCGCAGACGGCAATATCATAAAGGAACGTCAGTCAATCAGTTACATCGGATTGCCAATAAAGGGCATCTACACCGTTTGCGACAAACGAAGGCTGAACCTTTACTTTGAATTGAACATCACAACTGAAATTCCATCAAGTGCTTCGCTACGTTCTGATTATTACATTTCGGGTGTGTACGAGACAAGCGACAAAACTACAATCAAAGCACCGTGGCAGTGGTCGGCGGGCTGCGGATTTGGGTTGCAATACAACATCACGCCCAAAATCGGATTGTTTGCAGAGCCGTTGCTACAATATTATTTCCCACTATCAGGCATCGAAACCTACCGCACAGAGCATCCGAAAATGTTTGTTGTGCCGGTTGGACTGAAATTTTCTTGGTAGCGTCATGCAGTACAAGCGGTTTTTGTGGACTATATAAGTAGAAAACACAAACAAACGTTTTATTAACAAAATTTGCAAGATTATGAACAGATTCATCAACACAACAGTATTTGCGGTCGCGATGGCGGTCGCAGGCTCGGCACTCAATTCATGCTCGTTGCCAGACAACCACGAGACAGACGCACCCTTCACTACTTGCCCCGTCGCAGAGAAACCGTCGCTCGTATGCAACGGATTTAATGTGATGCCCACGGCAAATGCAGACGGCAACAGCGTCGCGACTTCCGAGTACGGCAACAGCGTGATTTTCACGGAGAACGACATTTGTTATTTTGATGTCAACACCCGCGAACTCAAATTCTTCGGCGAAATGGATTCGCTCTACAAGAAAATCGGCGTGCTTGAAGGCATCGAATTTCATCTCGGCGACAAGATGCTGTTTTCGGGCAGTTGCACGTCTGTAAGTCTGGCTTGCAGTCAGATATTCGACGACATTGTGTTGTGTTACGGCGATATTGACGAAGACGGCAATGTCCGCAATGGCTACTACCTTCTCGACTGTTATCCGTCGTGGTACGCCGACTCTGACGCCGTGAAAGCCAACCGCGCAAAACACGCCGGCGATTGGGCAACGTTCATCGAATATCTCGACAGCAAGGGCAAATTGCGCAAGTAATTACCCACAAACTCTCCTAAAACTAAAAACGCTTTCTTGGATGGTCAAGAAGGCGTTTTTTTTACCTATTCAAATCCCGCAACTGTTTCATCCTTTCCGACGCAAATACGAAGTCGTCCAACTCCTTGACGCCTGTATTGAAAATTTCGTTGCTACTGCCTTCCCATTTCTTGTGGCCTTTGTAGATGAAGATGATTTTGTCGCCGATTTCCATCACGGAGTTCATGTCGTGGGTGTTGACGATAGTCGTTATATTGTATTCGATGGTGATTTCTTTAATGAGATTGTCGATGACGATGGATGTAACGGGGTCGAGACCCGAATTTGGCTCGTCACAATACAAATATTTGGGATTCAACGCGATGGCGCGGGCTATGGCGACGCGCTTCTGCATACCGCCCGAAATTTCAGAAGGGTACTTGTCGTTGGCGTTGAGGATATTTACGCGTTTAAGACAGAAATTGGCACGTTCGCGGCGTTCCTCATAACTCATCTTGGTAAACATTTCCAACGGAAACATCACATTCTCCTCCACAGTATTGGAATCAAACAACGCCCCGCCCTGAAAAACCATTCCCATCTCCTTGCGGATAGCCTTGCGCTGTTTGTCGTTCATATTGGCGAAGGAACGCCCGTCGTAGAGAATGTCGCCCGACGACACCGAATGAAGCCCCGCAATACATTTGAGCAACACAGTCTTGCCCGAACCCGACTGTCCGATGGTCAGGTTGGTCTTGCCCGGCTCAAACTGTGCGCAGATATTGTTCAGCACATTGTGCCCCGAAAACTCCTTATATACATTCCTTACCTCAATCATAGCATCAGTTTGGTGAGTATTAGGTTGAAAAGCAAAACAACTATGCTACTGTAAACCACAGCGTGCGTTGACGACCGTCCCACGTCCAACGCGCCGCCATTGGTATAATATCCATAATAACTTGAAACGGAGGCTATTATATACGCGAATACCAACGACTTAACTAACGAATAAGTTACATAAAACGGTTGGAACATCGACGTAATGCCCACCACATAATCATGCGGCGTGAGTCCCCTTGTGCCAAACGACGCCACGTAGCCGCCCAAAATGCCGATTGCCATCGAAAAAATAGTCAATACAGGTATGAAAAGCACAAATCCGACAATTTTGGGCAATATGAGGTACGACGCAGAATTGACGCCCATCATTTCCAAAGCATCTACTTGTTCGGTAACGCGCATAGTGCCAAGTTCGGAGGCGATGTTGGAACCAACTTTTCCGGCGAGGATGAGCGCGACGATTGTGCTTGAAAATTCGAGGAGCAACGTCTCCCTCGTGCCGTATCCGATGAGGTAACGCGGGATTATAGGATTTTGGAGATTGTAAGCCATCTGAATGGCGCACACCGCACCCATAAAGAACGATATTATCAGCACAATCGCAATGGAACTCACGCCCATACTGTCGATTGCGCGGACGGTGTTGCGCAGAAACACGCGCCAACGCTCGGGCCGCGAAAACACCCGCTTCATCAGCACAAAATAACGTCCGATATGGAAAAGAAGTTTGCCCATACCTTAAAGATTTTTAGCCCATTCTTTAAATTCATCGACAGTACCCGAAAAAGCAATGTCGTCGTTGTTCTCTATCGCCTTCATCGTCTCGTCATTGAGATACTTGCCGGTTTCGGGGTCGTAGAGACGTTTGCGGCGAGGCTTGGGCTTGCGGTTGATTTTCCAACCCATCTTCTTGACCAACGTTTTCAAAAACGAGAGGTCGGCTTTTGGTATGTTTAGCGAAACAGTGTCAAACGCTAAAACTTGTGTCGTTTCTCCGTTCATTTCCGTAATGTTTTTGTTTCTGCAAAGAAAACGAATAAAAACGAAACTGCAAAATAAATCTGTATTTTTTAGACGTTGTGCGCAACGACACTACAAAAATCCGTTTATAGCGTGCGGAAATATGCGTTTTTTAGGGAATTTTCGCACGGTATAAACGGAAAAATTGTTGAACATTGTGTATGCACTTCCAAATTAATCCTAAAAAAATGCGAAAAAGTAAAGCAAACTATCCGTAAAAAATGTTGCAAGAGTAAAGTCGACCGCCACCAAAATATGAAAGCCATCCGCCTATCAATGCTCGACTTCATCGACCAAGGATGGATGACCAATTATCCGCTATATGCGGCGGGATGGTATGACGCGGAGCGTGGACGAGCCACGTTTCTGCACCTCTTTGGCTTCTTCCACACCATTGTAATACGGTGCAGAAGAAGTCAAGGAGGTGGGTTCCGGTTGCTTTGTTATTCGCCTTCCAATTTTATCCTAACAAATATTTTATCACCAATCCGCAATGTGTTATCCTCTGGACTGTAAATAATTCTTGTCGTAACCTCTTTAATCGTGTATGCAGGTACAGTCTCCGTTATTTTATAGTCATAAAAAGCAACGCCTTCCTTGTATTCATTTCTATCCTTATCACGTTCTTTTGTGGCACTATAAGCAACACGGTTTGGTTCCAATCTCCAATCGCCTGCCATATAACGGCGCATTTCTTCCCATTCATCGTAAGGTAATAATTTACCGTCTTTTAGAACACCTATTTCTCCCGGATATTTTTTATAATAATTATAATCCCAAAATTCTATATACATAGGTTTGTCGTGCGGATATATTCCCCGATAACTTCTAAACGAAGCAGCTTTTGTCCTTGGAGTATACTCCTTTATCTGTTTTGTTATTTCAATGACATTCCCAACTATTTTGTATGAAAAATAATTGTCTTCTGTCAACGCAGAAGCATAATAGAATGTTTCTCCAAGGGCTCTGAAATCGCTTTCCGTTTCTAAACGTATTTTTTTTGCGTTAATATCTCCGCGAGTTGCTTGTAGCCCGTTTTTACAATCAAAAAATGTGTATGTTTCTGAATATGACACCGCATTGTTGCATGCGGCATCTATAAGTGCTCCTACCAATATTCCTTCACCACTATCTCCAAAATATTTTTTTACATTTCCTGCATCTTTAAATGTATAGCCCTTAAAATTTTCTTCAAAAAATCTTTGAGTTGTATATATATTCTCCATCTCTTGTTGTTTAACAGCAAATTTCTTAAAATCTGTTATTGGTATGCGATAATAGCGAGAATTAATTATGATGTTTACATACACATCGTAATGTTCGTCTGTTTCTGCCGACACTATGTTAATTGGTATGTAATTACCAAACAATAGATTAGGACTCTTTGCAACGTTTTTTTTCACATAGTCGTCAAATGCTATATCTATATACTTATACTGACTTTTTGCCGATTCAACAAATCTAAAAACTTCAGCACATCTATCCACTACCTCAGAAGGAACGCCTTTATGAAGTAAGCCATCTTCTGTTGTTCTCCATATTTTGTTATCAATATTGAGTATAATTGTAACATTTCGAGCCGCATCAATATCGATGCCAACTACTTGCATTGGAATAAATCTATCGCATACCAAATTTGTTTGATCTAAACTTGTCTCGCAGTGTTTAACATCAATGTATTTGAATTTATTAATGTACTGATTTTTTACTCTGGATGCGATATTAGTCATTTCTTCAAATTTTGTATCAGAAACAATTATTTTATTAATGTTTGTAATATCCAATCCGTAATTATCACTTCCTACGCTAAAATTGTAGATAGGTTTTTGGTCGTTGGACAATGTTACACTATTCCAGACCACTTTTACAAAACGGTCTTTACTTTGATTAAGTTTGGTATCCTCCGGTGCGTATTTGGTATCAATATAATTGTATTTCTCGGACAATGTTTGCAAATTTTTTTCATATGGCACAAATGAAACTGCATATTCCAAGCTTTTCTGTGTAAATATGTATGTATAGTTTTGGGTTTTAAATTTGTAGTAATAAACATAATAAGATTGATAATATGGTACATTATTATCATAATATCTTGTCTTTTTTTCCTTCGTTTTGCAACCTACATATTCGAAAATTGTTGTAGGATTAACAAGTTCAGGATAACACGGTGATTTGGTCTTTATTTTAGACATGTCAGAAGTGAACACATTTTTTAGAAATTCTTTTTTCTCAGAATCTGAACTCGGTAATTTCAAAAACATTGATTCGCCTTCTTCTAAATAAAGACTATTACCATTGTCAAAATCTATTGACAACGACTGTCCCGTACACACATTAATCGCGCCCGATAGCATTATAACAAGTACTATCAAGAAAAAATTAGCAATCCGAACCTTATGCTCGGATATAATACAATCTGTAGACATAGTTAATCTGTGTTTTGCGCCTCTAACTTATTGGTAACAGATTACTCAAATACTTGTCAGATGTACACAAAAAAAGCGTGAACACTCCTTATGTACACTGAGGTATTTACCGTAACCTGTCCTTGTATAAGTTCTTTCGAATCGCGTCCACGCATAGCATGGACGTTCGTGAACTTATCCTACAAGAACATCTTTCAAATCGGCAAATTTTCAGTGTCCCAAATAAATAGCAAACGCTGTTTTACAATATGTTAATTATTCATTCGCGGTTTTTAAGCCGTGTAATCGTATTGCCGTTATTTGGCTAAACGATGCTGCAAATATAAACGCTTTTTTTATTTCTTCCAAGTTTCCCCGCAACTTTTTTTCGGAAAAAATCACGCAAAAATATATTAAGGTTTTTACCCCTCAAAAACCGCCCACTTTGACAAAAACTTTGTTTCTATTGTCTTGCAAACAAGATATTAAAGATTGTTAATTACACCAGCACAAAAAAAATCCGTTTATAGAGTGCGAAAATATGCTTTTTTTAACGATTTCCGCACGCTATAAACGGAAAAATTGTTGAACATTCCGCAGAAATGTATCAACGGGATGGGTGCAAAGTTTATCCCTCCACCTTCCGCACAATCGTCAGCCCGTCCCTCACCGGCACGATGACATTTTCTACCCGGGGGTCGTTCTGCACGATGTCGTTGAGGGCGATGATGCCGGCGGTGTAGGGGTCGTTGTGTTTTGGCTCGGTGATTACCTTGTCGTACCAAAGGACATTGTCAATGATGATATAGCCGCCAACACGGATTTTTGGGAATACAACGGCGTAATAATCAGGATATTGACGCTTGTCGCCGTCGATGAAGGCAAGGTCAAACGCCACATCCAAATCCTTGACCACATCCACAGCGTCGCCAATATGCAGAGCAACGCGGTCGGCGATGCCCGATTTTTCAAAGAATGACAAAAGCGGCTCCTCCATCTCGTCCTTAACCTCGATGGTGTGCAACATACCGCCGTCCTGCACCCCTTTGGCAAGGCAATACGCCGAATAACCGGTAAAAGTGCCTATTTCGAGGATATTTTTGGGCGCAATCATACGGCTGAGCATCTCCAAGAGTTTGCCCTGCACCGGTCCCGAAAGTTGGCGCGGGAATGTTGTGGTAAGGTTGGTATGGCGGCGGAGCTGACGCAAAGGCTCATCTTCGGGCGTCGTGTGGTTTTCTATGTATTCTTCGATGTCCATAATAAATTCAATTAATACAAAAAAAGGCTGAAGCCTCATCAACTTCAACCTTTGTAGTCCCTACGGGAATCGAACCCGTATTACAAGAATGAAAATCTTGCGTCCTAACCGTTAGACGAAAGGACCATCCTTTCAATTGTCATTTCTTCCGATTTGACGGTGCAAATTTATGACAAGAATTTGAATTGTGCAAATATTTTGACAACTTTTTTTATTTTATTTTATAATTATCTGATATATAAAAACTTAACAAAGCATTCAGACGCATTGCAAAATCATAATTGATGGGTCTTCCGTCTGTGCCACGGGTGCAGGAGGTCGATGCAACAGGCGCATCGGCGGGAAAATCGGAGTTGCCACCCTTTAATTGACTGTCATTATGAATCATTGCCTTGATGGACGTTACGATATTGCCTGACACCAAAAGACCGGCGCGGTCAGCTATCATCGCCGTGAGTTGCGACAAAGCCGCATATTCAATCTCTTTGAGGTTGTCGGGGCGATTGCCTTCAAAATTCAGGGCGTTGATGGTCTTTTCAAGCATCTCAGCGGCGGCTGTTGTGTCCTCAATCTCAAAATTGAAATAATTTGCTGTGGACATCAACTTGCCATAATTGAGGATGCAAGTGTAGCGGTTGACAATGGGTGCAATGAAATTCGGCTCGGGCGCAAACAATGAAATAACATCCTGACTATGAACGCCATTCACAGAATAATTGCGCCATTGCGGATGGCATGAAAGGCGTGAAAGACCAAGCCTCAGACTCGCAAATTCACGAGCCATTTCAAAGAGCAACTCGCTGCCGTTCATGTAGTTTTTATTGTCAGTGTCGAGGAGTTCGGCATCAATGATGATGTATTTATTGTCGCCGTCATCGTTGGATATGATGCCCTGATTGCGGTTAGCCAAGACGAAAACATCAACGTCTGTGTCAAAATATTTTGTCAACGACTCATCAAACTCAAACAACAGATGATAATTATTTGTATTGACAAGTTCGCCGTAAGATTTTACAGAAGATATTGATTTGTCGGGAGTTACACGGTCAACCCATTCCGCAAAACCTGAATAAGTCCTGCGCCGTTTTGTACAGTCAGGGATGAAGGATGTTGAACTAATCTTGTCAAATTTGCCCTCCAAAGTTGTTGAGGCTGTGTAAGTATAATTATTGTAGCGCTCCACGTCAAACACAGACAACGCAGCATTCAACCGAACTTTCAGCGCGTCATTCTGGCAATATTGTGCAGCATTAGCCAAATTATTTTCAATCAATGGCTTTGCTAACGCCATCTCAAGCGCAAATTTAAACTTATCCTTATCAGATTCGGCAGCCTTGAAGAGTTCTTCGAGGGCAGCATATTGGAGGCACGGACCTGAATACGGCATGTCGGGCGTGGTGTCGAGACCGGGCGCAAGCATTGCCGACGACATGTCTCCACACAAATCCAAAGCCTCTTGCGCGAGTTTGCCCGCTTCCTTGCACTCTCCAATGACATTGAGTTTTTTTGCAATGGAAACACAAATGAAAGCGCGGGCGAGGGTGTCGCTGTCAGCGTCATAATAACGCTTTTTGAGCGCAACCATCATCTCTGCGAACAGTTTTGTGTCATCAAGGCTGTTCTTCACGCGGCTTATGACAAAAATCAGCGTTGCAAGATCAATCGCCGAAAAACTGTATTTTGAAACGAAATCGCCAATTTTCTTTTCAAACTCATTGTCTGAAAGTAACGCATTTGCGGTTTCCATCAGTTGGATTGCAAGCAATTTGTTGATGACTTCGGACTTTTCATCTATCGACACGCAAAAATCTATCATCTTTGCCGCAAACTTGGCGAATGGAGAGCCGTCGTTTTCGGCATATATATTAATAAGGTGCGACGCATATTTGCGGTCGTCCTTGCTGTCGCCATTATTGAAATGCAACTGACTGAATGTCAACAATTTTTCTTGCGGAGCGAGGGTGTTGGCGCGGCTCACTTCATCAAAAAGGAAATCGTTGTCGCGGTTGGTCATCCACTTGGTAGTGCCGCAGGTTACGGGGTCGCGCCCAATCTCCGCCTTCACGGTCATCGGGTCGGCGGTGAGGGTCTCGATGTATTTTTCTTGAAGATTTTTGTCGAGTACAAAGAGGTACGAGCCGTTGGTGGTTGAGAGGTAAAACGCCGAATCCATCTCCGTGGTCTGCGCATTGGACTTTGAGGCGTCGATGCGGTAGATGTCGAGTTTGGCGAGGATGCGCTCATTATCCTCCAAATGCGAAGCAAGTATCGTTGACAATCCGGTGCTCGTCGTGTAAAAATACCGTCCGTTGGGCTTCACGGTCTCCGCAACGCCCTCCGGGTACAATCGGATGATGTAGTCCTGCGTGTATTCATAAATCTTGTCGGTCTTGCCGGAAGAAATGATTTCCGAAATCTTGCCCTCGGTGTAGTTGGGGTTTTCGATTTCCTTGGCGGGGACGATGTTGATGTATAGATGAGAATCAATCAGGCTAAACACAACCGCTTTTTTCATCAGTCCGAGCCCAATCGGCGAAAATGTGATGGACTTGATGTCGTCGCCGTGCTGCGCTTCGGTTGCGGTGGCTTTTAGGGTGTCGTTTATATACGAAAACAACGACTTAGAGAAGTCGCCGAAATCGAAACTAAATGGCACAGGGAATACAAGCGCATTATTAAGTAGGCTAATCTTGACCTTTGCGTCCTGACTTAAATCCACTCCGTTTACAAGCCCGCTCAGGATGCTCTGTTTGATGGCAATATGGTTGGTAGCAAGGTCTTTCATATTGTTTGTTTAATGCGCCTTAGAATTTCTTGAACTCTTTGGCAGGGAAGAAGTTGAATTTCATCTCCAAGACGTCCTGAAAATCTTCGCCGTATTCGAGTAGTTCGTCGTCGTCGTAATACCAATTGATGACTACCTCCTTGCCGCTTGCCTTGATGTTGGTGAAGTATTCCAAGAAACGAATCAGATATTTAGCCGAACTCGAATTGAAATATTCGAAATCTACCCTCACGGTCGTGGTGTCTTGCGGTGCGGCGATATATTCTTCGAGCCACTCTATAAGGGGACGATAGACACTCTCGGTGTTTTCCGGGATGGAACGCCCTCCGAGTTCTATCAAGCCTTTCTCAGGGTCGAGGTTGACCCAAGGCGTCTTCATATTTCCTGCGCTAACGATATGCTCCATAGTGGTTCTTTGTGTTATTATATACCGCTGCAAAGTTAATTACAATCGGCGGATAAAACAAATTTTTTTCAATATTTTTTTATTTAATCATCCCCGCCAACACTTTCAAATTTTCCTTTTCGTTCTCTGCCTTGCCTTCGGGAGTGGTCATTTGGACAAAAACGTCCTTGAATTTGCCCAAAACCTTGTAGCGGATTATCTTCATCGTGGAATTAACGAGGCCGTTCTGTTCGGAGAATGGCTCGGCTACAATGTGGAACACCGACGGTATCCATTGCTTCGGGAACATATCTTTGTAAGTGTAGTCATCTACAAATGCGAGGAACGATTTCCTAACAACGTCGAGCAACTTCTCCGGCGATGTGATGTCGTGTTCCGAGGCGTACTTTTTCAGGCGGTCGCGGTCGAGAGTTATCAACGCCGTGGTGTATTTGCTGTGGTCGTTGTAGAGGACGCACTGAATCACAAAATCCGAACAATTGACAACGGCATCCTCAATCTCCTCGGGCGAATATTTCTCGCCGTCGGCACTGATGAGCAACGCCTTTTCGCGTCCCGTTACGTAGAGGAAGCCGTCTTGGTCGAGATAACCCATATCGCCGGTATTGAGGCAGCCGTCGTGGATAGTGTCGGCGGTGGCATCAGGATTTTTATAATAACCCTTCATCACGCTCAATCCACGGAGCGTAACAACGCCTTTCGTATTGGGCGGCAACTCCTTGCCATCGTGGTCGAGTATCTTGCAATCAAAACCCGAAAGGACCCTGCCCGACGAGCCGAAACGGTGATAATGCCTTTGGTTGACGCTCACTACGGGCGACGCTTCCGAAAGTCCGTAGCCCTGCATCACGGGTGCGCCGATGCAGTTGAAAAATTGTTGTTGCTTAATCTCCAACAACGCACCACCGCAGATGAAGAACCTGAAACTATCTCCAAACACCTTCCTTACCTTGCTGAAAACCATTTTTTCGGCGAGATTGTAAATTGGATACCTGAACAGGCGGCGGGTTAGTTTTGGCTTTTGGACGCCGTCGCCATAATAGAGAATGCCATTTTTGAGGCCTTTTTTAAACAACCAATTGACAAACTTGCCCTTGCTTGCGACCGAATCCTGAATCTTGCGCATAAAATTGCTCATCAACGCAGGCACGCTGAGCATAAATTCGGGTTGACAGTCCTTTATGTTTGGTACGATATTTTTCAATTGATTGCGCAATCCACCCCTCGAATCCACAAAATACAGCGACAATCCGCACAACACGCCGCAATATATGCCCACAGTGTGAGCGAAGGCGTGGTCGATGGGCAACACTACAAACAACCTCAAATGGTTTTCAAGCCTGAAATGTTGCACGGCATCGTGGGAATTTGACCAATAATTAAGGTGTGTGAGCATAACGCCCTTCGGGTTGCCAGCCGTGCCGGAGGTGTAACTAATAGCCACCAAATCGTCCTCGGCTACCTGCGACATACGCTCTTGCAGGAGGTTGATGTATTCGGAATTGTGCTTATGCCCAAACATCACGAGGTCGTCATAATAGAAAAACTGCGGCAACGACTTCTTGTAGTCGTCGATGTCATTGTCGGGCTTGTCGAGATATACGATTTTCACATTAGCCTCGCGGAGTTTTTCGGCGATGGAAATTACCTTTTGAATGCAGTTTTTGGAGACCACCAAGAATTTGCTCTCGGAGTGCAACAATCGAAACGCAATCTCCTCGGGCTGCAACTTGACACTAAGCGGCACGGCGACGGCGCGGGCTTTGAGTATCGCAAATTCCGAAACAATCCACGCTGAACGCCCTTCCGACATAATGCCAACCTTGTCTATCGGGTGGAGGCCTTCTTTGATGAGACCAATTGCAAGATTTGACGACACCGCGTCCACCTCACTGAATGTGAGGCTCTCCCACCCCGTGTCGGTCTTGTCGGATACATAATTGTAATCCTTATATTCCTGAGACGCCGATTTGAGCATCTCCAATACTGTACGCTTCATTTTAGTTAAATTGGATACCGTATTTCGGTTGGCACGGCAAAATTACAAAATATCTTGTCAAAAAACAATACTATCTTGCATAAAAAACTTTGCCGCTGATTTTCTTTGGCGACTTTTGCTCCACCGTGTTTACCACAAAACTGTCGCTGAAAACCTCCGCGCCGCCAGTCGATGCCTTTGTCTCAATGCTCTTGACGGCATATTTGCCTTGATATTTGGCGTACTTGACATCGCAGGAAATCACAGTGTTCTTACTCGACGGCTCACGCTTGTACGACAGCGCGAGGTCAGAATATCCGCTTAGTTCCATTGAGTATTTTGCGGCGGTGATGGCGTTGTCAGTTTTGTTTACCGTAATCGTTCCAGTATATGCCACAGGCAACCACGCGCCGGTATTGACGAGGCGAGGCTTTTTGCAGGTGAATTTGATTATATATTCACTTGAAGTTTCGCTTTCGATGGTGAAGTCGAAATCGGTGAGAGTGTAACTATTAAGCACATTGAACTGATACCTCACTATGTCGAATCCGCACACCTGGTCGAAGTGGTTTTTGCCCGATTCGTAATCGTTGACCTTATAATCACGCACCACGCTCGCAAACCTGTAATTCAAGGCTGCAAAAGCATTGTTGCCGTCGGAGCGGGTGTAGCCGTCGGCGTCGTAGCCAATGACGTGGTAAGTGGATTTGCGATTGTTGCCATCCATACGCACCGTGCTCACGTATGTGCCGTCGTATGAATAATCACGGCTTATATAATTGGTGGATGCATTCTCCACCACATTTTTTAATACACGGCGACCGGCTTGGCTCTTGTCGGTGATGACGACCTCGTTGATTTTGTAATCGACAGGCGCAAGGGCAACGGTCATCCTCTCGTCGGACGACGCGGGCAGGCTCTTTGACACCGCCAAATACCCCACAGACGAAAACGACAACTGTTTGCCCTCCATTCCGGCGGGGACGTTGAGGCGAAATTCGCCATTCATATCGCTGATGGTGCCAACCGTGGTGCCGGAGACGGCAATATTGACGAAGGGCAGCACATTGCCCGTGGCAGAATCGGTTACAATGCCCTCCACGGCTCTCTGTGCGGATGCAGCGGCCGCCATCGACGCAGCCGCCAATATGGTAATAAATATCTTTTTCATAAGAGTTTTGGTTGTAATAATGCCCAAAATTAATTTTTTCTCAAAAAATTTGCAAATATTCCAACAAAAATTTATACCTTTGGTCAAATTTTTTTAGCAATCATAACCAACATCATTTATGAAAAGAGTTTTGATACTTGCGACACTCGCATTATTTGGAATATCGACGCTCACGACATCGTGCATAGTGAGCAAGAAAAAATACAACACCGCCGTAGCCAACGGCCGCCGCTCATTGGACAGCCTCAACAGGGTGTTCAACAAGACTGTTGAGGGTTTCAATCAAGCCACAAACTCACTGAAAACCAACAATTCATCCAAGGACATCACCCTCGACAGCCTCATCCGTGAAAACCAAAAACTCGCCGGCGACAAGGCGACGCTCAATCAAAACCTCATCAACTCCATCAACGAGTTTAACGAGGAACGCCAGAAACTCGCCCGCAAGACCCGAACCGCCGACAGCCTTATGAACATCCTCGCCCTCCAATCGGAGGCGCAGGACAGCATCCGCAACCTCGACGAGGGTCGTCAGCAAGAGCTTCAGACGATGCTCGCCACCATCAACAAGGCTCTCACCGGCATCAATCAGAGCGACGCAAAGGCCAAGATTGCGGGTCCGGGAGTCATAGTTACAATCTCCAACGACTACCTATACAAGACCGCCGCCGGCACTGAAATCTCCACGAAGGGCGCGACCTTGCTCGCCAAACTTGCAGCCGTATTCACCCTCAATGAAAACTGCCGCATCAACGTCATCGCCCACACCGACAACAACGGCACAGCCAAGGCACTCCTCGACCAAAGCGCACGCAAGGCGGCGGCTGTAATCACCACGATTGCCGAAAACAGCACACTGCCCGGCACGGCATACACGGCGTCGGGTCGCGGAATGTACAACCCCGAGGCGACCAATACCTCCGATGCCAACAAGAAACAAAACCGGCGCACAGAAATTGTCATCATCATGAAATAACACGTTGCAAAATGATACTCCTCGTCCTCATAATATTTGTATTGTCGATATGGCTCATCAACAAGTTGTTGTTTGGTGAGTTGTTTGGCGGCGGCGACGACGAATCGTCCTCCCCCATCAACGACGCCCGTTGGCAACAACGCAATCAGTTTCAGCAATACCAACAATTCCAACAGCGGGAGCGCGAGCGTCAAAACCGCCGCTACGAAGACGGCCCCGTCATCATCGAAAAGGCAGACGCCCAACCCGTCAAACAAAAACGCCGCGCAATAGGGGATTTCGGGGAGTATGTGGAGTTTCGGGAAGTGGAATGATTTTTTCCACCAATGACTAACCTTTTTGCACGGTTTTTGCAACCGACATCATTGTAAAATGATGTTTAAGGTTTTAGAGATTTGTTTATAGATGAATTAAGGGCTGTGGCAATCGCCTCAGCCCTTAATTATTATAACTGTGATTTTGTAAAATTTTCCTATAAATTTTGTACAATTTCTTGCCGTTAGGCAACAACATTGCCGCCTTTCGGCGGGAAATTTTTCAAAATCTTTCGCAAAATTTTTCAAAATAAATTCTATTCTCTTATCATCAACGCTTTAAGCGTCGCTTCAAGTGCGTCGCCTCGGAGGTCTGTCGCCAAGATTTTTCCGTTGAGATCGATGAGAAAGTTGCTTGGGATTTGTTCAATGCCAAACTCGTCGCAAATCGGCGAGTACCAGCCTTTGTAATCGCAAATGTGATGCTTCCACGAAAGATTGTCGCGATTAATCGCCTTCACCCAATCATTTTTGCGGGAGTCGAGCGAAATGCTGAAAATCTCAAAGCCGTCGCCCTTCGTGAAATGCTCGTCCTTATAAGTCTCGTAGCATTTTACGAGTTCAGGGTTCTCGGCGCGGCACGGCGGACACCACGACGCCCAAAAATCCACCAGGACCACCTTGCCGCGCAATTCACGCAGGTCAAACTTCTCCATCTCAGGGCCGTCGCCGCTTATCTCGGGGATGATGTCGCCGATGCGGATGCCGGTCTGTTGCGCCGAAACCGTGAGCGGCAGCAAGAAAATCGCAATTATGTATATCAAATGTTTCATATTCTATTGAAAAAATAGGGTTCGTAATACACCATTATAACAGCAAAACCGCCTAAATTGTTGTAAAAAAACTTGCCGCAGGCTGCAACTTTTTTTTATTTTCAACGTATAATATCTAATAATCAGGTAGTTGCGGACAATATTAAAAATATTAAAAAAAAATTATCCGTCAAATACTTCCAAATCTAAGATTATAGATTAACTTTGCAGTTTGAAATTAACATTATAAATAATTAGAATAAAAACAACAAACAATCTGCTATGAAAGGATTTTTCAAAAGTTCGATCGGAAAGAAGTTGATAATGAGCGTTACAGGCTGCTTTCTGATTCTGTTCCTGACGTTCCACATGTGCATGAATCTCGTGTATGTGTTCAGTGCTGAGGGATACAACATGGTCTGCGAGTTCCTCGGCTCCAATTGGTACGCCGTGGCTGGCACCCTGGTCCTCGCGCTCGGATTCGTCTTTCACATTGTCTATGCCTCGATTCTGACAATTCAGAACCGCAGGGCACGTGGCAACGACCGCTATGACAATCAGACCCTGCCCCCGGGCGTGGAATGGTCGTCAAAAAACATGTACATCCTCGGAGCAATCGTGTTCCTCGGTCTGGTGCTACATTTCATCCAGTTCTGGTCCAAAATGATGGCCGTAGAACTATTCGAGTGTACTGGCGCATTGCCGGAAGGCTTCAAGCCTACTGTTGCAAACGCGGCAGACATCAGCGCAGTCGCAGCCGACGGTGCCGCCTGGATTGGATTCCATTTCAGCAAATGGTACAACGTGGCGCTCTACCTTCTCTGGTTCGTTGCCATTTGGCTGCACCTCAACCACGGCTTCTGGTCGATGTTCCAAACCATCGGCGCAAGCAACAGCAAGTGGATTCCGCGTTTGAAAACCATCGGCACTATATTCTCCACCATCGTCATGGGTGGCTTTGCGCTCGTAGTGCTTGTGGCATTTTTCAGGAATTGCTGCGGAGCGTAACCAAACTTCCTGGCTCTACGCCAACAATTTCACAAACAATCAATTAACGAAATTCTATTAAACAAGAAAATCAATATGGCAACATTGGATTCCAAAATCCCCGAAGGCGACTTGAAGGACAAGTGGACCAACTATAAGGAACACCAGCACCTTGTAAACCCCGCCAACAAGAGGAAAATCGATATTATAGTAGTCGGCACGGGACTTGCCGGCGGTGCAGCCGCAGCGAGCCTCGCAGAGATGGGCTTCAAGGTAAAGGCGTTCTGTTATCAGGATTCGCCCCGCCGCGCCCACTCCATCGCAGCACAGGGCGGTATCAACGCCGCCAAAAACTATCCCAACGACGGCGACTCGGTTTACCGCCTTTTCTATGATACAATCAAGGGCGGCGACTACCGCGCACGTGAGGCCAACGTTTACCGCCTCGCAGAAGTATCCAACTCAATCATCGACCAGTGCGTCGCTCAGGGCGTGCCTTTTGCACGTGAGTACGGCGGACTTTTGGCAAACCGCTCATTCGGCGGCGCGCTCGTATCAAGAACATTCTACGCCCGTGGTCAGACGGGACAGCAACTCCTCCTCGGTGCTTACTCCGCTCTCAGCCGCCAGATTGGTCTCGGCAACGTAGAGATGCACAGCCGCACCGAAATGATGGACCTCGTGATGATAGACGGTCGCTGCCGTGGCATCGTTACCCGCGACCTCTTGACTGGCGAAATCAAATCGCACTTCGCTCACTGTGTAATCCTCGCCACCGGTGGTTACGGCAATGTATATTTCCTCTCCACCAACGCTATGGGTTCCAACGGCTCGGCAGCAATGAAGGCTTACCGCAAGGGCGCATATTTTGCCAACCCCTGCATGGTGCAGATTCACCCGACCTGTATCCCACAGCACGGCGATTACCAGAGTAAACTTACCCTTATGTCAGAGTCGCTCCGCAACGACGGCCGCATTTGGGTTCCCAAGAAGAAGGAAGACGCCGAAAAGCTCCGCAAAGGCCTCATCACAGCCAAAGACATTCCCGATGAGGACCGCGATTTCTACCTCGAAAACCGCTACCCGGCATTCGGCAACCTCGTGCCCCGCGACGTGGCTTCGCGCAACGCCAAGGAACGCTGCGACGCTGGATATGGCGTCAATAGCACCGGCAACGCCGTATTCCTCGATTTCAGCTACGCAATCAAACGCCTCGGCAAGGACGTCGTAGAACAGCGTTACGGCAACCTCTTCCAGATGTACCAGAAAATCACCGACCAGGATCCCTACGAGGTTCCGATGATGATATACCCCGCCATCCACTACACGATGGGC
>DGIK01000032.1 GCA_002393195.1 Bacteroidales bacterium UBA3824
GTGCTTATTGATACCCTGTCCAACTGTGTCATGCCGTCTTCTCCGAGAATCCTGACGATGCAATTTGCATCGAAGAATTGGTTTCTGTTTGGCATGTCTTTTTTATTGCAGACAATTGTTTTCAATAAATACTCAATATCGTCCATGTTGTCAATGTCAACAAAGGACGGAATCTCAGGACAATTACGGCGTTGTGCCCGTGGAATGCTGTCTTGGTATTGTGCAT
This sequence comes from Bacteroidales bacterium UBA3824, assembly GCA_002393195.1. Classification (GTDB taxonomy): domain Bacteria; phylum Bacteroidota; class Bacteroidia; order Bacteroidales; family UBA3824; genus UBA3824. The sequence goes on from DGIK01000032.1 coordinate 227, forward strand.
TAGCCTGAAATGCAAACAATAATGTCAGAAGAAGCATTAGAATCAGATTCTTTGTTTTCATTTTAGTCTATTATGTGTTCGTTAATAATCAGTTTGCCGTCTTTCACTTTGGCTTCGTCCGCGTCGCCAGAATTGTTTTTGACAAGACGATAGTAACTCCTATTGCCCGAAATCCAAAATACTTCCATGTATTTGAACTCCGATACTCCGTCTTTCAAAGTCCCGCCGACAACGCCGCATTTGCCTTTGTTTTTCAAAGCAATTATTTCCGAATGTCTGCCAATCTCCTCGTCATAAAGGAAATCTATGACAATGTACCCTCTCTCATCTTCAAAGCCGAGTTTGTTTTGCTCTCCATTCGGTGAAGTTCCTCTTTTCGCGGACAAGGTAGAGTATTTTGCGGTTTCGAGTATCTCGTCGCACTTGTCGATACATTCCTTGATGTTCACGCTGTCGTCAGGTTTTTGCCTAAGCAAATTAACATAGTTGGCCTTCGCACGTGCAATGTTTTTGATTTTGACAACGGTATCGCACGGATGTGGTGGCGGTGGTTCGACGGGTCCGTTTTTCCACGGTTGCCAAAACAACAGACATGCCACTGCAATTATGATTGCTGCACCTATAATATAAGGGGTATATTTTCTATCATTATCATTTTTGACGTTTTCCCCGTCGCCTCCAGTTATTGTGCCGCCTCCTTCCGTAGTACCTCCTGAATAATCGCCTTGTTGTTCTCCTTTCACCTCCGCAATCAGACTTTTAAGTTCATCATCAGACATTCCCGATTTAGAAGCCTCATCTTTTAGTGTCTGTTGATTACTTGGCTTATCCAATGAACCTTCTTTATGAAACTTGCGTATCATTTCTTTTAGCCTGAACATTTGGTCTTTCACCTCCGCAATTAGCCTTTCAAGTTCATCATCAGACATACTCGATTTAGACGCTTCATCTTTCAGCTTCTGTCGATTACTTGGCTTGTCCAATGAACCTTCTTTATGGAACTTGCGTATCATTTCTTTTAGCCTGAACATTGGAGCTTTCACCTCCACAATCAGCCTTTCAAGTTCCTCATCTGATATACGCAGTTTTTCCGCCTCATCTTTCAGTGTCTGTCTGTAACTTGGACTATCCAACAAACCCTGTTTATGAAGGTTGCGTATCATCGCCATTAATTTGGCATTTGGATTGGGCTTTGTTATTGTCAATGCCATTTTTAATATTTTATATTTTGCTGATTTTGACTGAGGGCTTTCTTCTGCGCCCGCAAACTTTGTTTTTACAACGCCGTAAAGTTAAAAAATGTTTTTCTACTACAGAAATTTTTTTGTATTTTCTCAAAAAAATTCCCAAATTTGCGGTATAATTGAAGATTTTATTATGAACACCACTCAAATTCCTGCCGATGCCGAGGAACTCCTTCCTCTCGTGGACAGCACCGGCAAAATCATTGGCAAGGCTATGCGCAGCCAGTGCCACAAGGACAACACTTTGACGCATCCTGTCGTACACGTTCACATCGTAAACGGCAGGGGCGAGTTGTTTTTGCAAAAACGCAGTATGCAGAAACTCATTCAGCCCGGCAAGTGGGATACTTCCGTCGGCGGACACATCACTTACGGCGAACCCATAGAGGAGGCTCTCAGGCGCGAGGCTTGGGAGGAGGCTGGTGTCGTGGACGGCGAGTTTGTACCGTTGACACAATACTTGTGGGAGTGTCAGCGTGAATCGGAGTACATCAATGTTTTCAAGTGTCGTTATGAAAACCCAAAGCCGGTTGCCGTGGCGGAGATAGATGACGCAAGGTTTTGGACATTGGACGAGATTGAGCAAAATATCGGCAAGGGTGTATTCACGCCCAATTTTGAGAAGGAGTTTGTCAAAATAAAGGATTTGCTATGAATTTTAAGGAGATTAAGACACTCAAGGACAAGATAATGTGCGGCTACCAGATTACCCGTGCAGAGGCGTTGGAGCTTTCTAAGAGCGGCCACATCGAGGCGTTGTATTATAGTGCAAACCAACTCCGCGCCAAATTCTGTGGGTTCAGGTTTGAGATGTGTTCGATGTTCAATATTGTAAATGGTGTGTGCGAGGAGGATTGCCATTGGTGTCCGCTCTCCAAACTCGCCACCATCGACTATGCCGCCTATCAGACTTTTGAACTCGACAAGGTGATTGAGCGTGTGTCGGAGCTTCACGGCAAGGGCGTGAAACGTATTGAACTTTCTGCCGTTCACAGCTCATTAACCGACGAGCAGCTTGATGAGGCTATCAATTATTATAATGCCATCAGCGCAAAATGCGACATTGGGCTGTGCGCGTCGCTCGGCACGCTCACCTTGCCGCAGCTCCAACGTCTGAAAGCAAAGACCAAAGTTACTCGTTATCATTGCAACATCGAGACTTCGGAGCGTTATTATCCAAAGGTGTGCACCACCAACGACATTCACGAAAAATACCGCACTCTCCAAGACGCCGCAAAAGCTGGTTTTGAAATCTGTTCGGGCGGCATCATCGGCATGGGCGAAACTATGGAAGACCGCATCGACTTGGCTCTGAAACTCCGCGAACTTGGGGTAAATTCCATATCGTTGAACATTCTTTTTGCCTTCAACGGCACACCATTCGAGACTCACCAAATACTTGGCAGTCAGGAGATTTTGACAACATTTGCGCTGTTTAGGTTTATAAATCCGAGGGCGCAGATAAGGTTTGCGCGTGGACGCTCGCAAATCAAAATCATAGAGAAGGAGGCGTTGCAGGCTGGCATCAACGCCTCCGCCGTCGGCGAAATCCTCGTCGCCGCCAAATCCACCGACATCGACAATGATATACAAGTGTTTAAGTCGGAGGGGTTTATATTGTAGAGATTGTTGCAGCTTGTCTATTGCATCACATAAAAGATTTGATTTCGTAATTGTCGCCAATGTTTGTCGTCGTCGGCTTGCTTATAATTCTTTTAGGAATTTGCAAAGAAAATTTTTAGGAATATTTTCATAGAATCGAATATAATGGTTATATTTGCAAAATACTAAAAAAAACAATTATGCCACGATTCATAGACAGTGGAAACTTGGGTTTCCAAATGCGGATTTGGTATTCGTGCCGTTGCCGAGGTCGCCGCGTCCTGCCATTGTCGTTGAACTCAAATACGACAAGACCGCCGATTCTGCCATCGACCAAATCCGTCGCAAAGATTACCCTAAGAGCCTCAAAGGTTTTTCAAAGCGCATTATCCTCTGCGGCATCAATTACAACAAGGCGACCTCGAAGCACGAAGTGGAGATGGAGGTGATTGGAGGAAAATAGATAATGAGTTGACTTCTATTGCATCTCATACGTGAACAGCAGCGTGCTGTATGGCTCGATGGTGCCTACGCGGCGGGAGCCGTAGCCGTATTGATAGGGGATGAGGAGTTGACCTTTGCTGTTGCGCTTGATGTATGGCAACGCCCTCTGAAATCCCGAGATAAGTCCCGGTTTGCCATAAAAAAATTTCATCGTGTCGTTTTTGGCAAAGGTGTTGTTGTCTTGCAGTGATTGTCCCGTGTATATCATCTTTACGACATCGCTGTTGCCATATTCCTTGTCGCCTTCCTCCATAATATAGAGGTAGATGCCGTTGTGCTCCACAAAACACGTGTCGCCATAGCGGGCGAGGATTTTTTCGATTACTTCTTTTTCCTTGTCGTTGGCGTCATTTTCCTTGTTGCACGACGCAAATATCATTGCTGTGAAGGCAACGATAATTAACAAAAATTTTTTCATTTTTTATATTTATTTGCACCGCCTTGCGGCGGCTTGTAAAACATCAATTACCGTCAATTAAACGTCAATTTTTTCTTTTTTCAACGCGAATGAAAGCGAATTAGAACGAATTAAAACGAATTTTTTAGGAAAGTAATTCGTTTTAATTCCATTGAAATTCGTTTAATTTTTCGTTCAAAAAATCCCGTCGCCGTAAGGCGGCGGCAATGTTGTTACTTCATGTCTACGAGTTCTACGTCGAATATCAGCGTGGCGAAGGGGGAGATGCGTCCGCTGATGCCGCGAGAGCCGTAGCCGAGTGTTGAGGGCATGATGAGGCGGCAGATTTCGCCTTTGCGCATTGTGGCGATGCCTTCCTCGAAGCCGGGTATCGACTTGCCTTCGCCAAGTTTGAAGGTGTATGGCTCGCGGCGCGTGTAGGAATTGTCAAACTCCCGGCCGTCTATGAAACTGCCCACAAAATGTACTGTTACGGTCTTGCCGGCGGCGGTGTCTGCACCGTAGCCCTGCTTGTTGATTATCTTGTAAAGTCCTGTCTTAGAGGGCTGTACCTTGATGCCTTCGTTGCGGATATAATCGTGGAGAATCAGCAATTCCTGAGCCTCCATGCGCTCGTTGTATTCGTCTATCTGGCGTTGGTATTCCTTGCCGTCGTAGATGTTTTTCATGCGGACGTGGAATGTGAGCAGGTCGCCGGGCTTTACGAATTTTGGCATTTTTTTCATCTTCCTCACTTCGCGGAAAAATACTTCGGCACTCGCCTTGAATACTGCGCTGTCGCCCTTGTGCATCATCATGATGCCTTTTTCGACGCTGCCTTTTGCAATATCCTTGGGCGCGTACATCAGAAAATCCTGAGCTACGTCGCGGCTCGTGTATATGAGGGAGTCGTTGGAATTGTAATAATCAAAATCCATATTCCAAACGTCGCCCGGCTTGGCTACTGCCGAATCGGCGTTCACTTCCACAAAACAGGCTTCAACTCCATCACCAAGCGATTGAAATTCAGGCTCTTTTGTGCCGCACGACGCAAGCATTGCCGTTGTGGCTGCCAATACAAATATTTTTTTCATCTGTTAGTAAGATTCGGATTCGTTGGGAAAATCGCTCGACTTCACGTCTGCCACGTAACTGCTTACCGCTGTGCGGATTGTGTCGGCGAGGTTGGCGTAGCGGCGTAGAAATTTGGGCTTGAAGGCGTCGTTGATGCCTATCATGTCGTGGAATACAAGCACCTGACCGTCGCACTCGTTGCCCGCACCGATGCCGATTGTAGGTATCGTGAGTTCTTTGGTAACTTTGGCGGCGAGATGCGCGGGAATTTTTTCGAGGACTACTGAAAAACAGCCGAGCCGCTCCAACAACTGCGCGTTTGACACCAGTTGTTCTGCCTCGTTGTGATTGTTGGCACGGAGGCCGTAGCCGCCAAACTTGTTGACAGATTGAGGGGTAAGTCCGAGGTGTCCCATGATTGGTATGCCGGCGGAGAGTATTGCTTTGTAGGATTCTTCTATTTCGATGCCGCCTTCTATTTTCACGGCTTGTGCGCCCGTCTCGCGCATTATTCGTGCGGCGTTGCGGACTGCGGCGTATGGGTCGCCTTGATATGTTCCAAACGGCATATCGACCACCACCATGGCGTATTTGACAGCCCTCACCACACTTGCGGCGTAGTATATCATTTCGTCGAGGCTGATGCGGAGGGTGGTGTCGTAGCCAGACATCACGTTGGCTGCCGAATCGCCAACAAGTATTGCGTCTATGCCACCGGCGTCCACGAGTCCGGCTATCGAATAATCGTAACTTGTAAGCATGGCTATCTTCTCGCCGTTTTGCTTCATCGCTTGGAAAGTCTGCGTGGTAACTTTCTTGCGTTCTATTTTTTCTGTCATATCTTTATGAACATTAATTTGTATGTTACCCACCGCCTTGCGGCGGCTTTTTTCTTCTACAAAAATTACAAGAATAAGGAAGAATTTTAAGAATTTTTTTCGTATGGAAAAGATATTCTTTTAATTCTTTGCCATTCTTAAAATTTTTGGATAAAACAACCGCTGCAAAGTTAGCGAAAAATTTTGATTATACGAATTTAATTTTTCCGATGTTGCTGCCGCTTTTTCTCCGGCGGACGATGTACCATACCACAGTCAATGTGATGAGTATGGCGAGTATTGCCGATATTACAAAAAATTCGTCGGAAGATGGGATGCTGTGTCCTAATACTGCGCGGCAGATGTGTTGCACCCAATCTATGCTCCAGAATGCCCTGATTGCTTTTACAAGTCCGAGTACGAGGGTCATCCATGTTACGAGTATCATCGCGATGTTGGAGAATAAGTTGTTGACGTGTTCGCGCCCCATTATCTTTTCGTCGTTGATGATTGTGAATAAGAAAATGCTCACGAATGGCAATATCAATCCGTTGAAAGCCTGAGCCATAATGATGGCAGGTACTGGCTCCACTTGTAGGAATCCGAAAATAAGACCTATGCTCAACACGGCGTATGATACGGCGGTGAAATCGCGTCCGCTTTTTTTGTCGTTGTCTTTGCTAAAAAGGCTCTTGGCTGTGAGTGCTGAGATGAGCGGCGATGTGATTGCGCTCGTGAATCCTGCGGCAAAGAGTCCCACTCCAAAAACATATACCGCGCCCTGTCCTATGTGCGATTGTAGTGTTTGGGAGAGCAATTCGTATGAAAAACCTTGGGTCTGTGCGTCTGCGCTCATCTGCGTGCCTACCACGAGTATCGCCATCGAGATAAGACCGCCGATTACGACCGAAGTCGTAACGCCTATCCTCATATCGCGGATTGTGGTATCTTTTTGCACGACGTTGGACCCCAAGAAGATGTCGTAAGGTACTATCGTGGTGCCGATAAGCCCAAGCACAAGCAGGCTCACACCGTCCACGTCTGGAAGCGACGGCACAAAGCCGCTTGTTATCTCGCCAGCCGATGGATGTCCGAGTATCGCCACGGCAATGAATGTGAATCCCATCAGGAATACGAATGCCCCCATTATGTTGGAGATTATCTTGATGTCTTTCATTGCAAGCACGATGGCTGATAGTATGCCCAATACAGCCACAATCATCCATTTTTTGACGCCAGGAAACATCAACGCCACGCCTTCCACAGAGCCGAGAATGTTGCCTGTTTCGTATGCCGCGCAGCCGAGTATAATGGCGCCCACCACGAGTATAATGGCGGGAAGCTCCATCTTTGTGCCTTGGAAATGTTTTTTGATGGCTTGTCCAAGGTTGAGCCCCGAATATATCGTGGCGCGTGCGCTCGCCTCCTGCAATACAAGGCAGGCGATGGTGGCAAACCCAAGCGTCCACAGCAGCTGGAAACCACAGTCTGCCCCCGCTTTCGTGGCGGTGGTTACTGTGCCAGGCCCTATGAATGCCGCCGAGATTATCGACCAAAACAGTATGTTGAGCACACGTCCTTTTATGTTTGTAAACAGTTTCATAGCTGGTTGCAAAGGTTTTGATTTTGCGTTGTTAATATGCAATATCAATTACTTTGCCACGTTTTAATAGATTGTCAAAAAAGTGCGCTGGTACATAATATAAAAGGCGGTGGGAAACAATGCTTCCCGCCGCCTTTGTGATAGATGGATAGTAATTATTATGCCGCTGCGTTTAGTCTTAGGCTGTTGCTGTAGCTACTTGGATTGAGGAATCTTTGCCTCTTTCCGCTTGATAGTGCCCTTGCTCTTACTCTTGCTCTTGCTGCCGTAGTAGTAGCCGTCGGTACAGCAGTCGTAGCCGCTGTAATCGTCGTAGTAGTCGTCGTAATACTCGTCGTCGTAATTGTAATAATCCTCGTAATCGTCATAATAATCATATTCATAATCCTCGTCGTCATAATAATCTTCATCGTCACAATAATCATAATCATCGTAGTAGTCGTCGTAATCATCATCATCGTAATCATAATAGTCGTCATAATCATAATCGTCGTAGTAGTCGTCGTAATCATAATCATAATCGTCGTAGTCGTCGTCCCAGAAGTCTTCGTCGTCGTTGCCCCAGAAGTCTTCGTCGTCATCGTCGTCGTAGCCATAATCGTCGTCGTCGTCATCATAGCCATAATCGTCGTCATTGTCGTCGTCATAGCTATAATCATCGTCATTATCGCGGCCGCCGTTGTCGTCGTTGTCGTTGTTGTCGTCGTTGGTCTGGATGATCCAATTGCCGATGAGCTGCTTGAGCCATTCGTCTTCAGAATCGAGGAGTTCGTCAGCCTTGGCTATCGCGTACATATCTTTGGCGATGGCGTTGCGGGCGTTTTTGGAGAAGTAACGGGTTACGATTTTTACCGTCTCGTTGATGAAGTCTTCGTCGAATACGTCTATGCACTTGTCGATGACCTTAGATGCGGAGTAGTTGAGATTGAAGAGTTTGTAGAGATGCTGGAGCTTGGTCTCTGCCACTTTTGCCTCCTCGTCGGAGAGAGTCTCGTCGCCTGCGCCGCCAGCGATGCAGAGGGCTGCAAGGCGGTAGCTCATATCGTAATCGCCGCACTCGTCATTGAGTTTTTTCCAGGTGGCGTCGTCCATCTTGGAAAATTCGTCGTCGTATGTGAAGATGGAGTTGTTGTCGTTGCTCCAGGCGTCGGAATCGTTGTTGTTTTTGTCGTTGCCGCCTGTGGAGACTTCAAAGATAATCCAACTATCGCCGCTGTTGAATTTCTTGTTCATCAGGTAGTCGTAGGAGAAGTAGCCGTAGCCCTTGTCGCCCCACTGCACACCCCACGAATTGCGGACGATAAACACCCTGTCAACGTCAGAATATCCTACGCAGCACATTGCGTGTCCGCCGTCGGAACGCTTGTTGCCACTGGGGGTTGGCACTTTGCCATTGCGAGCATTGTAGATGTCGCCGAATACATCCACGCCAAAGATGATTGGATGACCCTCAGCCAATGCGCTTTTCCACTCTTCGAGGTTGGTATTTACGTGCTGGCACTTGATTACCCTATTGTTTTTGGCGTCGGTGTAGCAATCCTGAGACGGTTTTTTCTTGAAGTTTTTGGTTACATTGGTGTAGGGCCACTTTTTTTCGTCGCACACGCCGTCCTTGGAGATGGTCTTGATGACGTTGGCAATGATAGCGCCGCAGTCGTCGTTGACCTCGTTTTCGATAGCCCTCGAATTGTAGTAAAGGAACAGACGGCTGATGTCGAAGTTGATGCCCTTGTAACGCTTGAGGATGTACTCGTATGCGCCAGCGGTGGCGTTGGCGGTGCAGGAACCTATGTCGCCCTGGTCTTCTACTTTGGTCATGTACTGGCGGAGATCCACCTTTTTGGGCAGCTGGCCTCCCTTGTATTTGGCTCTGTATGATGGAGCCTTGGAGAATACCTGTTTGTCGGGTCTATTGCAGCCGCCGAGCCTTATTCTTGTGCCGTCGGCGCGCACAATTACCTTGGTCGGATTGATGCCTTTGGTCTTGAAAATTACCTTTTTTTCCATTTTAGCACCGTTGCGGAGGATGCCGACGTGTTTTTTGCCGGTGGAAGTGTCGCCGCCAAAGCACGCCGCCATTGCAATCATCGCCAAGATGACTGCCAGGAATCTGAGTTGTTTCATATTGTATTTGTCATTTGATGGTTATGTTTCTCGGCGTAAAGATACACTTTTTTTAACAATTAGGGCATCTATTTTACATTTTTTTTGATAATTATTGAAAATCAATTCTTATAACAAAGCAACACGTATAAAAAAGCGGCTGTCCAAAAAATTTTCCTTTTAGACAGCCACTTTATGTATAATTACACGCTTGTTATGTGATTGGCGAAGGCTATTTCACAATCTTGAACCTCATGCCCGCGCTGTGGGCGGTAAATTCTGGCGCGTACATGCACTGTATTGTGGCAATGCCGTTGGAGAAGTTGCCAGCGTGTACGGCGATGAGCTGGTACTCAAAGACGTATGTGCCTTTGTTGAGGTGCTCGATGAAGAAATTTTCGCTTGCGTCCTTTGTGGATTCGTAGTAGTAAATGCCGCCCTGAGATTTGGTGCGGCTGATTACATTGAGAGGTTCAAAACCTGCCGCCCTCATGTCTTTGAGGTGTACGTAGTCGAGGTCGCGGTCGGTGCGGATGATGAATCTTGCAGTTACCTTGTCGCCGGGGTGCACCTCGGTATCGGGCGTTATCTCGCGGAGCACGGTGTTGCCGGCTTTGTCCTTGACATTGAGGTACATCTGTTTTTCGATCTGGAGCTTGTTGTCGGTGGATACCACCTTGTCCAATTCTTCAAAGTATTGACGGTACACCGCGCCGTAGCTGATGTGGTTGTTGGGGTTTTCGACGGTGATTTTAGCCATCTTCTTGTCCATCTCGTGTCCTTGCCAGGATTGCTTGAAATAGCCCGTGCCAGCCTCGGCGTTTTTGGTGTCGGCGGCAATGCCACCTACGATTATCTTGCAGAGCGGTTCGTTGGCTTTGATTTTGTTGCCGCAGAGAAACATTGCGTAGCATGCCTCGGTCGTAGCCTTGGTGGTGCTCCAACGGTTTGACTGTCGGTTTTTGATGAGCCAGATTTTCAATTCCTCCACTTCGTCTTTCATGCCCATCTCTTGGAACGCCTCCACAATCAGCGATTGGGTTTCGATGTTGTTTTCGTGCCAGAGGAAGCCATTGACATTCTCATTGAAATACATGCCAAATTCGTCGCTGCGCTGTGCGCGGTCTTGGAAGGAGGCGATTATTTTTTTGGCGATTTCGATGTCGCCGGTGCGCTTGAATACCGTGCAGAGTACCGCCTGGTAGTAGATGCTGAACTCTTGCCAGTGATCCTTGGCGTATTTGAGGTAGTAGTCGTATGCTTCCTTCGATTTTGTGAGCTTGTATTCGGGGAAGAAGGAGCGCATGTAGAGGTATTGGTAGCCGTAGTAGCCCGGCGCAAGTTTGTCTTTCTTGATGTACAGATTGAATCGTTCTGCCTCCTCCTCGTCGAGGTAGCTGATGGCGCGGTCTATCATCTGTGTGATGCGCGGGTCTTTATTGATGTCAACACCAATGTGGCGCAGCTTGCCAAATCCTGCCACGATGTGCTGAGTAATCCATGTGCTTTCCACCATGCCTGCAAACCAGGGCCATGCACCGCTTGGCAATTGTCCGTCGGAAAGTTTGGTGATGAACTTTTGGTTTTCTGTGGCGATACGGTTGGCGTCGAGGAGCTGAATGAGATTGTGCATACGGTCGGTCTCGTTGTCGCCGTCTATAGCCCACGGGGTTTCGTCGATGAGAATGGTTTTGAGTTCCTGATTTTTGAGCAGCGGCGAGGTGAGCACCTGACTGTTCTTTGCCAACCAATCGGCGAGTATTGTGGGGATTTCGGGATTGTTGTCGAGGATGAGCTTAGACACCGAATTGGCAAAGAGCTTGGAGAATGTCTGCTCGTAGCAGTCGTAAGGATTCTGCGACAGCCACGGCAGGCTGCTCACGGCGTACCATGCGGGGTTGCTGGAATATTCGAGCGTGAGGCTGTGGTCTATTGCCGTTGTAGAGGTGTTGTTGGTCCAATCCTTAAATTCAAACGTGCGGGTCTCGTTGCCACGGACGGAGAGCGTCATTGCCTCGGTAACAAGAGTCTTGTCGGTGAGGATGGGGATGATGTGCTGCTCGCCGTCGCTGTGTACGCCGCTCACGCCCATGATGCGGATTACGACAGGCTTTTCGTATTGCGGCACGTCAACCACAAACTTAGAAGCCTCGGTCTTGCCCTTGAACACTTCAAACGCCTGCAACGGCTCCCAAATCTTGAATTGCTTGAGCGGGCGCATGGTCTCCACGTCGAGCACTTCCATCTTTATCTGTCCGCGCACAACGTCGTTTTCGCCGAGGTTGGAGAATTTGATGGGGATTTCCACCTTGTCGCCGCAGCGCATGAAGCGAGGCAGATTGGGGATGATGCTGAAATCCTTGTTGGTAACAAGTTCGTTGGTCAATGTGCCAACAGCCATATCTTTGGTGTGGGCGATGCCGAGCATTTTCCAACGGGTGATGCTCTGTGGCACTGTAAATTCTACGAACAAGTCGCCGTTGTAATCTGTAACAATATCCGCCTTGAAGAATGCAGTCTCGGCAAAATTGGTGCGGATTTCGGCGTTGGAGAAGTCTTCGTCGGTAGCCACTGCTTCTTCTGCAACAGCTACGTCTGCGGCTTCTGCGTTGACGATTGCGGCTTTCTTCATCAACATCGGCTGCGATTCCACTACGCCGCGTCCATTGGTGGCTGCCGCGTCCATCATCATATACACCGGCTCTTCGTCCATCATGAATCTCGGGAATCTCGGCGCGTGTCCGTACCAATTGAGCACCGGATGGCTGTAATGCGTGGAAGATTGCGGTGCGTGGTTGTTGTCGCCGACAAACTCGCTTGTATAGGAGCTGCCAAAGGTCTGCGTGCCAAACCAATTGCTGTTGTAATTGCCGTTGAAGGCGTTGAGATACCAATGGTTGGCGGCGAGGGCGTTTACAGATGCGTCGAATAGAGTGGCTGCAAATTCGGCGCGAACAGCCTTGTTTTGGTAGTCGGTGATGCGGATTTTCCATTTTTCGGTGTCGCCTGGGTAGAGCTTGTCGCGGAAAGTCTCAAATTTGGCGGTGAGTTTCTTGTTGGAGTATGGCACGTTGATGTATTCTGAGGGCGTGTCATAATGGTTGTTGCGCACGTAAAACATCTTTACAGCAAGTCCGCCGCGCATATTTTCCTTGATGGGGATTAGTATTTTTTCCACCGACTGGTCCAATGTCTTGATGCCCGAATCCAAAATGTCGTCGCCGCATTGTACTTGGTAGTACACTTTGAGCCCGCTCAATGCCGAGCCAATCTGCACGATGGCGGTTTCGCCGGGTTCGTATGACGACTTGTCAACGTTGGAGAAGAATACCTTGTTGACGTCGGTGATTCGGTCTTTGGGATTGTAAACGGTGAACCTGCGCTCGAATTTTACGGGGCGACCCTCGCGGTCTTGCGATTCTATCTGCACGAGATAATGTCCCGAACCTTCCTTGGACAGGAAACTGAGATCCACCTTGCCTTCGCCATCGACGCAATGCACTTGGAGGTTTTTTATTTCTTTGACAACTGCAAGGCTGTCGATGCTGAGGTCTGCCGCGCTGTATTCGAGGTTGGGCAACTTGCTATCCCAAATCTCGCGTGTAACGGTGGGCAGCGGGTTGTCGCATGACTGCCATTCTTTGGTGAATCGAGGCTTGTCGTAGTTGGCGAGGCGCGACACCTTCACCGTAACGTTGGCGGTGATTGGGCTGCCGTTTGCGCTGTTGCAGTATATCATGGATTCGTCGAGTTTTGCCTTGTCCATCACATTGAAGTCTGACGGCATCGATACTGATATAAACATGCTCTTGAATCCTGCGGAGGTGATTGTGGTAGCCTCGCGGGTCTCGCCGTTGGTGTCTGTAACGGACACTTTTACACGGTAGTTGTACACGAGGTATTCGCTTTCCTTGGCGTTGACATCGGGCTGGGCTGTGAACGACACCTTGAATGCGCCGTCGTCGTCGGTGGTGGTTTCGCCGGTTTCGATTACGGTCTCTTTGTAATTGAAATTCCAATGCCACCAGCCGCGCCATTCGGGTATGCGGGTTACTTCGTAGCGCACCTTGCCTCCAGCAATCTTGGTGCCGGCGTATGTGGCCGCCGAGCCGTTGAGGGTTACTCGGTCGTTGATTTTCACCTCGCCTTCGGGTGTGTTGATTTTCACTTCAAATGTCGGGCGTTTGTATTCCTCGACGTTGATGGTGTAATGGTTGTTGGTGAGATTGTCCACCAATGTAAAACGTCCGTTGGCAAGTCCCACTGGCAATGTAAATTCGCCGTGTATGCTGCCAAATTCGTTGGTGGTGAAGTCTTTCTGCGCCACTACCTTGTGGTTGACGTCGCGGAGTTCTATGCGACCTTTCATGTTGGCAGCCACCTGAGCCTCTTTGCCGTTGCCATTGTAGAATATCTCCTTATAATATACTGTCTGTCCTGGGCGGTATATCTTCCTGTCGGTGAATATTGCCGAGGTGAGGTGTGAGGAGTGGTCGGGGTCGTTGTAGGAAAAATAATCGTGAAATTCCATAACGTCGCCGTCCGGGAGTGTTACTTCTACGTCGGTGCTCCAATATTTGAAGTTGATTTGCTTGATGTCCATGTCCGCCATGCCGTCGTTGTTGGTGGTGGCGTTCCATACAGCCTTGTCGTTGGAGTAGAGTGTAATCTTGGCAGAGGCGATGCCGCGACCTGAGGTGCGGTCCACGACGTAAAATTTGCGGTGTCCGATTTTTTCGGTCATCGTCAATACAGATATGTTGGAGACCTTTACCATCAGGTACGAAATCACATCCGATTTTTTGGGGATGAAATCTTTGTCGTTGCTGCCGAGGATTACGTAGCAGCCTTTGGGCAGTCCGTCGATTATGATTTCTGAATTGAGGCGCTTGTAGTCGTGTCGGTCTATGAGGTCAATATCTATGGCGCGCACTTCTTCGAGCTTGTTTTTGATGTATTCGGTGCGTTCGTAGCTGTTGTGGTTGTAGGCTTCGAGGTCTGCAATCTTGTAGATGTGCAGGTACACTTTCGCGAGGTTGGTGTATTCGAGCCTCATTGGGAATGGCAGGTCGGCGGCTACGATGTTTTCGGATCTGAAAGTGAGCGATTTTAGTTCGAGTTCGCGGGCGAGGGTGTTGCACGCTTCGCCGAAATTAGCTGATGATTTGGGGAATTTTTTGTATGTTTCGGCGGCTATGTCGTGAGCCTCCTTCAACATTCCACGGTTGCGGTATTCCTTGGCGATGTAGTATGACACCATCGGCGCAATCTCTGGGTCGTTGGCATAGCGCGACTTGATGTCCTGCAATGTTTTCAGGTAGGTGTCGTCGGCGTTTTCGTTTACGCTGTGCTCCTTGAAGTAATTGAGTCGCAAAATGTTGTTGAAGGCGTAAGCCACCGGCGTCTTGTCGTTTTTGTGTGCGCGGAGGAGTTCCTGATAGAGCGAGAGCCTGAGATTTTCCGACGACCATGTGTCGTTGTTTTTGGGCTGGAAGTTGATGAATGTATTGTCGTTGCTCACAAGTTCGATGTCCTTGTAGCTGAAGTCGCCGTGGTAGTTGGGCGATTTGGCGCAGTAGTTGTCGATGATGTTCCACGCTATGAAATCGTAGAGGGTCTTGCAGTAGAGCGTATTAGTGGCGTCGCGGTCGGCTCTCTCAATTGCATCTTTCCAAGCGTCGAGCTGCACAGCCTGCGTTGCCTTTGGGTTGGCTACCGCCTTGCGGCAATAGTCGGCAATTTCGCGGTCGAGCCTTGCCCGGCTCCATGTCTCGATGTCGTCGCTTTGGTCGTCTTCTACGTCGGTGCGTCCAAAGTTTTTGCGGAGGTTGGCATCGCGGAAGTAGGCGTAATAGCGCGCAATTAGGTAGTTGAGGAACGCTTTTGGAGCTTCGGGCGCGTCGTCGGCTGCGGCGCGGAGTTGCTTGATTTCCGCTTTCCAATCCTCGGATTCTTCCAGACGGGTGGAGTAGCCGATGATGTAGATGAACGCCCGTGATACCTGCTGGTAGTTTTTCTCTTTAAGGGCTTGCGTCCTGATTTCCTTCACCTTTGCGAGGGCTTCGCGTGGCTTGAGGTCGTGGTCGAGTTTTTCCACTTCCTGCCACGCCTTCGCGTAGTCAAAACTGTTGATGATTTTTGTATCCATAATGTTAGGAATGTGGATGTTACATTCGTTGACGTGAGCCGCCGCCGCCAACGAAAAAGTCAGCAATGCACCGGCCATCAAGTGTTTAAGTTTCATTTTTATAGTGGTTAGTGGTTTTCCTGTGTAAAAATTGTGCGCAATTTAGGAATTTATTTTCAAAAAAAGCGTATATTTGTAAAAAATTTTTGGGATTATGGAAGAAACAGAAGCAACAGCTATTGGCACGGCTGACAATGCGCCTCGCCGTCCGTTGATGTTGATTACCAACGACGACGGCATCTTTGCCAAGGGCATACGCGAGCTCGTGAAGGCTTTGCGTCCTTACGGCGAGATAGTGGTGGTGGCGCCCGACAAGCCTCAGAGCGGCAGGGGACACGCCGTTACCCTCGATGCGCCGTTGTGGTATATGGTATCCAAATTTGACGACGCCGACCGCGCCTACAAGTGCACCGGCACTCCGTCCGACTGTGTGAAAATCGCGCTCTACCGCATCATGGAGCGTAAGCCCGACCTCATTATATCGGGCATCAACCACGGCTCCAATTCGAGCGTCAACATCTTGTATTCTGGTACGATGGGCGCGGCGATGGAAGGCGCGATACATGGCATACCGTCGATAGGTTTTTCGTTGTTGAGTTTCAATAGCGACGCCGATTTTGCCGCCGCCGCCTTGTATGCAGCACGGATTACCGCCAAGACTATCGAAAATCTCGGCTCGTTGCCTTTTACGTGTCTCAATGTAAACATACCTTGTCTTCCCGAATCGGAAATCAAGGGCGTCAAGGTGGTGCGTCAGGGCAAGGGCGAGTGGATAGAGGATTTTGTGCGGCATTTTCACCCGTCCAACAAGAGGCCTTATTATTGGCTTACCGGCGGTTTTCACGATTTGGAGCCTGAATCCACAGATACAGATACCTGGATGCTCGACAATGGTTACATCACAGTGCAGCCGGTTACAGTAGATTGTACCGACTATGCCGCATTGAAGTCAATGGGGGAGGGTTGGTTTGATTAGTTTTGTGTCGGGTCGTAAAAGGTGTGTATCTTGTTTTCGAGTTCGCTCCTTGATACTTCGTTGAGACCTGTGGGTTTTTCAAAGGTCTCGTCAGGCACTTTTTCGTGGTTCACAGACACTGCCTTTGCTTTCATGTAGATGCCCATCATCACTATGTCGAATGCCATCAGTACGCCGTCTATCGATTTTATTGGCGATAGTATGCAGTCGCTGGAGATGTCGATGTCTTTGGTGTACCAGAATGTGAAGTTGCGGTCGCATTGTTTGCTGTATCCCACAGCCTTGTGGCAGAGGTAGCCGCATATTGTCATCGTGTCTGGTTGCTGTGAGATTGCGATGTCTGACATTGGTTCGGTGCCAAATGGAGTGTCGCCAAAATCAGAAATGAGTACGTCCTTGTCGCCCATCACTGTAGAAAAGGCGGTGTAGTTTTGATTTTGGGTTTTGTTGGCTATGGCATTGAGCATGAAGCAACCGCCCAACCCCTTGATGAGCATTGATGTGTTGTTGTCCTTGAATGTCATTGTCATGTAGTCGGGGAGCAATGGCACGAGAATGCTCTTGCTCTCGGAATAATCGAGCTTGTATGTTATGACGCCTTCGCTAATCTTTCCACCAGACACACTGCCGCCGCATGCCGCCGCAATGCAAGCGACGATTGCCAAAAATATAATTGAGATTATGTTAAAACTTTTCATTGTTGAAAGTTGGTTGGTTAGCACGGCGCAAATATAAATAAAAAAGTTGGAATATTTGGCGTTAGTTTCATAAAAAATTATTCAAATAGATTGTGGAACTCTATCGCATTTAAGAATCGGTATGTGGGGCTGCTTATGAACATTTGTTTCAGTTTCCTGCGGGCTTTTTCTGTGAGAATTTTCCCTTTGAACAAGACATAAAAGGCGTTCATAAACTGAAAATCATCACTTTGGATGAGGCTTTTTGAGTCGTTGAGTTTCTTTTTGAGTTCTTTGTCGTCGAGGTTTTCAACGTTCTTCTGATTGAATTTTGCGTCTGCAAGGAGATATTTGTTTTTGACGACACATATTAATATGTCGGCTGAGGATTTTTTGTTGTTGCTGTTTTTTTGTGACAAATGTTTTTGAACGTCATCGAGGGCTATCGCCTTTTCTTTGTCGGTGAATTTGTTTTCACTGTCTATACAGCCCTCATTTTTGAGGATTGTGCGCAGACCTTTGATGTCGGCGGGCAACAGTCCGTTGATGCGGATATTTGTTGGATTGTCTATTTTGTATTTACTTTCCATTGTCAACCCCATATTTTTCGATTAGGTCAAACGATTTGTTGAACGATGCAAAGATTGGTTCGATGTCGTGTCCCAATTCTTTGTAGCTGAACGTTTCAGCATTCTTGTCCTGTTCTGCGAGATAGAATGTTGTGTCGTCGAGCACTTCCTCTTTCTCAGCAATGTATCTGATTGCCGAAACCATGTCGGGGTCGTGGCTCGCCAACATGATGAAAAGCCCTGTCTCCTTGTGGATTTTCACGAGCATCCTCGCAAACTCAACAATCCACTGCGGATGCAAATGTGCTTCCGGCTCGTCAAGTATGAGGATGTTGCCTTGTGTCAGGTAGCCATATTCCAAAAGCCTGTCGAGGTAGGCGAATGACTTTATGCCCGTCGCCATCTGTTCAAGTTTTATGGAGAGGTTGTCGCTTGCTCTTTTGAAGGCGAGTTCTTTGTCTCCGAAGAAGTCTTCCTCGTCTATTACACTTCCTCCCGCAATATTCCTAATCCTTGCCAATAATCTTTGCGCAACTTCGTTGTTCTTTGTGGAGCTTACTTTATTCTGTAAATATGTACGAAATTCTTCCCATAACGGATTATTAGATACTGCGTTTACAGACATTGGGGTGTCTACATAAATTGCAGTTTTAAGTCCTAAAATTGTTCCAATATTTTCATTATTAAATATTTCTACGCCATCTTCTTTGAAAGACATTACAGACGGGAAATCACTTTCTGTATAATAGAAATTGATATGTTCAAAGAATCTTTTTATTGGTCGCCTGTCTTTTAAATTTAAATAATACTTTGATGTTTCCTTTATTTCGCTTGTCTTTTCAGCAAAAAAATTTTTAAGCATTTCATCGTCTGTTTCTCCATTTTTACGTTCTATGTTTAAGTATTTTAGTAGCCGAATCTTGTAATCATTGTTCATAGAAATATAAATATTTCGCACTGTTTTTGAAAAATGAGAAGTCATATCTAATACAATTTTCTCTATTTTGTCAAAAGATTCTAAATCCGTGTATGTAGAATTTATAATTGCTCCTTTTGCTTTTCCAAGAATTTTATTCAAGTTCGGATAATAATATACGTCTTTTTGTGTTGTAATGTATTGTGATACTATTTCATCCATATCTGTTCGATAATCCTCGAAAAGGTTTTGATCATACCCGTTTGCACCTTTCACAATATAATACAGCCACCTTGCCAATGTGCTTTTGCCGCAGCCATTGATGCCTGCCAAGACCGTGATGCCGTTGAGGGCGATGTCGGCTTTGGATATTGAATGGTAGTTTTCTATTTTCAGTCTGTATGTATTCATATCTTTTTGTTTCTTTACGCAGCAAATTTAATATTTTTTTTCGACAATTCAAAAAATTATTGCCTACTTCAGGCAGAATATTTCGTTGAGACATTCACCTATATATATAGTGTGTTTTTTCTCGTAGGTATCGTATTCGCGGAGGAGTTGGATGTGGGCGTCTGACTCAAAATTGGTGTATATCAACCATTGCGGCTGCAATTTTTCGTCGGGCATGAAACTATGCAGCGGCATCACATTGTCGTCGAGGTAGCCATAATCGCGGCTGCTGATGTATTTGGTGAAATATCTGTCGCAGAGTATCGGCTCGTAGCTTTTGGCGCGTGTTGATAAGAGGGCCACGGTCTTTTGGTCAACCTTCACCTTCGATTTGTAATTGACGTATGCATCAGTAACGCTTGACCGGTCGGCTACACCGAGTGCAGCCGCCGCCATCACGGCGCACGCCACGATGTATTTGCTGTGATAACTCGTGTGCAGTGTGGATATTGCGCAGCCGGTATATACAGCCATCAGCGATATGGGCATGAGGCAGTAGCTCTCCTCCGACGACAATATCGAATTGGTGATATACAGCAACGCGAATATTGCCGCGCCCTTCCACGCCATTTCCTTGACGAAGTAGAGCATGTTTTTATTGGCGGTATTTACGGCAAGCACAGCCAATAGCACCGCCGTCATCGCCCAACGGTGTTGCGCTATGAAGATGAACCATGCATTGTGTGCAAAATTGGCAAATGAAAAGTCGCAGTGGCGCATCGAAAATTTGCCGCAGATGCCAAGGCTTAATGCCTGATAGAAAAACCACAATGCTATGGGCAACGCCATCATGAAGTTGCTCTTGGCGTTCCACTCCTTGTATTTGATGCGGAAGTATGCAATCAGTAGAAATGTGGCTACTATAAGTCCGGTGATGTCGGTGAGAGTTGCCGCGCACATCAACACAGTGCAGCCTTTGTATTGTTCGCGGAAGAATAGGTATATGCCGCCCAATATGCAGGATGTGAGCATCATAGTTGGCAGCACGAGACCGCTTTGGGCGATGAATACATTTTGTACCGTCATGATGGAGGCTGCAATCACGCCGCCCTGTATAGAGAAGAAATATTTGCCAAATTGGAAGGCTACATATATCGCCAACGCCGGGAATACCATCGCAAATAGGTGCAATGCTATTTGATTGGTGGTAATCATTGCCAATAGACTGTATATCAGCGAGAAAAAGTCGGGCAGCTCCACGCTATCGCCATTGAAAACGAGTCCGATGCCGTGGTTTTTCATATAGAAAATAGAATCGCCCAGCAGCCTTGTCTCGCTGTAGCAATACGGCAACCCAAGCAGCGGCAACGATACCGCCAGCAACATTGCCACCGCAATTACCAAAGGTATGTAAAATTTTTGTTTGTACATTTTTTTTATGCATAATTCATAATGCATAATGCATAATTGCCCTTCGGCAGCATCCTCACGCATCACGCATACGAAAGTTTTTTATATCTCGACTTTAATCTTTAATCTCTAATTTCTAATCTCTAATTTCTAATTTCTAATCTCTCTCACACCTCAATCCTTCCGCAATTGAAAATTGCATCTATCGCGCTGAGGTTTGGCTCGAATGGCATCCGCGAATCAAACACCTGTGGATATGGCGTCGCGTCGTAGTAATTTTGCCCTTGGAGCTGCGCCACTTTTGGGTGAATCACATTCCGAAGGTCTTCGTATTGCGGGGAGTTGTTGCGGATGTAATCGTCGGAGAGCTTAATCTCTGCCTTGATGCCGAGTATCGACAGGATGGTTTCGGTGATTTGGTTGTTGAAGTCAATCAAATACTCCGTCTTCTGCCTGAAAAACGGCTCCAATTCGTCCCTGAAATACATGAAAAACGGTGCCGAACCGTATGCCGAAGCTATTGCGTGCCAATGTTTTGACTGCCACGGCACATCGTAGCTTATCTTGACGTCGCGTGTGAGCTGCTTGCTGCACGCCTTCACCACTGGTACGGTGAGCGTCATCCTGCCGCCCGACGTGGCTATTTCGCAGCGGTTGCGGTAGGTCTGTTTGGGAAACGATTCCCATTGCTCTACCACAGCCGCCTTTTTGTTGGCTATTGCCCTGATATACTGAATGTTGGGCAGATAAGCCGTGCTTAACAATAGTTCTGACATTTTTAATCGATGTATTTTTCGATACAAAATTACAAATAAAACACCAATTTTTTTAGCAATACGAAAATTTTTCTTAATTTCGCTCTCGATTTTTAATCATTTTTTATTATGAAAAAGATAGTCAAGATTATCGGATTTAGCATATTGGCAATACTTATATTGCTGATAATTATCCCTATATTCTTCAAGGACAAGGTCTTGAAGACGGTCACAGAAGTGGCAGGGCATTATGTGGATGCCGACATCAATATCGGCAACCTCGACCTCAGTTTGATTTCCAATTTTCCCGGCGCGACAGTCGTGTTGGACGATGTGTCGGTAGTGGGTCGCAATGAGTTTAAGGGCGACACGCTGGCGGCATTTGACAACTTTGAGCTGACGATGAACGTGATGTCGCTTTTTGGCGGCAAAATCAAGGTGAAGTCTGTGGAGCTCAACAATCCTAAGGTAAATATCATCGTAACCAAGCAGGGCAAGCCCAATTATGACATATCGATGCCAGACGACGAGGAAACGCCAGAAGAAACCGTGGAGGAAGATACTGTGGCTTCCAAGTTTGCATTGGCACTCAAGAAACTGAAAGTCAACAATTTGTATGTTACCTACACCGATTCTGTTACGGATGTTCATGCGTTGATAGACCACCTCAATTTTGACCTGCGCGGCGACCTCAGCGACACAGAGACAATACTCTCGGCGTTGATGGATATTGCAAAACTCAACGTCCGCATGGGTCCCATCATCTATATCAACGATGCTGTCGTAAGTCTCAAATCTGACCTCGACGCCGATATGCAGAAGATGAAATTCACATTCAAGGAGAATCTATTCCGCATCAACGAACTCGGTCTCGAACTCGACGGCTGGATTGCCGTACCCGATACCAACGTAAGGATGGATTTGAAGTTTGGGGCAAAAAATACCGACTTCCTGAGCGTCCTGAGTATGATACCGGCAGAGTACGCCAAAGATTTGGAGGGCGTGAAGACGGCGGGCAAGTTTAGTTTTGATGGCGGTGCACAGGGCGATTTCAATGCTGTTTCGTTCCCGAGGTTTTGGGTCGATTTTATAGTTGACAATGCACGTTTCCAATATCCCGACCTGCCAAAATCCGCCGAGAATATCAACATCGATGCGCACATCAAGTGTCCTAATGGAAATCTCGACAGTATCAATATCGACGTCAAAAAATTCCACCTTGAAATGGCTGACAACCCAGTGGATGCCAAAATCATCGTGCAGACCTCTGCAAAAGACATCTCCCTCGATGGCAATGTCGATGCCAATCTCGATCTTGGTGTAGTGAAGGACGTGGTGCCGCTCGATGGCATGACAGTTGCCGGACTTGTCAAGGCTGGTATTTCGTTCAAGGGCAACCTCTCCGACATTGAGGAGGAGCGTTACGACAGGTTTGCTGCCGAGGGCGACATCACTCTTGCCAACTTCCGCACCGTCATGGACGACCTGCCGCCCGTTGACATTCACAAGGCTCACCTTATAATATCTCCGCAGGCTGGCAATCTCGAATACCTCAATATGAACCTTGGCAAATCGGATTTTGCTCTCGACGGCAAGATTGACAACATCTTCCAGTACATCTTTGCAGACAGCACATTGAAGGCTGCCTTCAATTTCAAGAGCAATCTCTTGGATGTCAACGATATATACTCGTATGACCATTCGCAACCAGCAGCAGCCTCAGCACCATCAGCCGACGTTCAGCCTGAATCGCCGACCCAAGCACCTGAAATTCCTACAAACATCGATTTTGCCCTCAATACTTCCATCGGCAAAATATTGTACGATTCGCTTGTCATCGACAATCTCTCCGGTCGCGTTGGACTTAAAAAAGGCGTCGCCTCGCTCCAAAACCTCAAATTTGACATGTTGGGCGGCAATACGCTTTGCAGTGGTCTCTACGACGGCTCAAATGCCAACCATCCCAAAGTGGATCTCCAGCTCGACCTCAATAATATCAGCATACAGTCGGCTGCCAATACATTCAACACCGTGGAACGCCTTGCGCCAATTGCAAAATCCACGCACGGCACACTCTCGGCGAAGGTGAATTTTTCGTCAGATATGGACGCCTACCTCAATCCGATTTATAATACCGTCAATGGCGGCGGTCGTCTGATTACCAAAGAGATAAGCATCAGGGATTCCAAAGTGTTTCAGCTGATAGGCAAGGCTTCCAACAATCCCAAACTCATCAACCCGACCATGAAAAGCCTCGACCTTGGATTCAAGATTGTGGATGGTACGGTGAACGTGGACACCACAGATTTCAAGATTAGCGACGTAGAAGGCAAATTCTACGGCAAACTATCACTCGACCAATCGCTTGATATGAGCGTTGGCATACCAGTTGCAGGTACAATAGCTAACGAAATGCTTGGCAAGGTGGTTGGCGGCGAGGCTGCAAGCACCATCAATGTACTTGCAAAAATTGGCGGTACTGTTACCGACCCAAAGTTGACGGGATTCAGCACCTCAGCCACCGACGCATTGAAGCAAGTAGTGGACGAAAAAATTGCCGAGGTGAAAGAAAAAATGTCTGACGAAGCCAAAAAAATAATTGCCGATGCCAAGGCAAAGGCAGACAAACTCGTAGCCGACGCCAAGGCGCAGAAGGAAAAACTTGTGCAAGAAGCCCGCGCTGCAGCCGAAAAAGCTAAGTCAGAAGCGCAGCGGGTGCGAGATGCCGCAGTGAAGAAGGCGCAGGAAGAGGCAGACAAGTTGGTAGCAAAAGCCAACAACCCTGTCGCCAAGACCGCCGCCAAGAAGGCTGCCGACGAATCGGTAAAGAAAGCCACCAAGGAGGCAGACAAGACCCTCGCCGCCGCCAATGCCAAGGCAGACGCACTTGTAACGGAAGCTGAAAAGAAGGGCGACCAGCTCATAGCCGCTGCTCAGAGGGAAGCCGACAAAATTACTGCTGAAGCCAACAAAAAAGCCGAAAGCGTTAAATAAAAAAACAAACAACTAATCATGAAAAAACTTGCTGTCATATTAGCACTCGTTGCTGCTCCGTCTGCAATGATGGCGCAGAGCAATTGCCCCACCATCAAGTCTAAGGATTTGCAGAAACGCTATGCCGAGGCATGCGAGCAGATGGAAACCGACAAGGATGCCGCCATAAAGTCGCTGACGGCTCTTGTAAACGTTGCCCCAGATTTTTATCAGGCGACGCTCATCCTTGGTGAGTATTACCTTGATAAGACGAAGGACGCGCAGATAAGGTTTGAGCAGAAGGACGCTTTGACATACTCCAAGAGCGCGGAAAAATACCTCCAGCAGAGTTACAATACATGCAGTAGTTACGATAGCAGCCGAGCTACGTTTTTGATAGGCGAGTGTTATTATCTCTCGCGCAAGTACGACCTCGCCAAGACGTTGCTCACCAACTTCTTGAACAACGACAATCCCGCCGGCTCTTGTGTTGCCCTCGCAAAAAAACGTCTCTCCATGATTGACGATTACAATGAGATTATGGCAAATCCCATCAAGTTTGATTCCAAGATGTTGAGGGATGTCTCCACCAAGGACGACGAGTTTTTGCCGTTGATTTCGCACGACGGCACGATAATGCTCTACACGAGGCGTCAGGGCAGGCGCAACGGCACAGCCATCGAGGAGCTTATGATGAGTACGTTGGATCATGTCGACGAGGAAGGCGAAGTATTCGCGCCGGGCATCAAGATGGGGCCTCCATTCAATATGGGCGACCTTCAGGGCGGTGCGTCGCTATCTATCGACAATCGTATCATCTATATCACAATATGCCATGGCGACAATTGCGACATTCATTTTAGTCGTAATGTAAACGGCGAGTGGCAGCCGCTCGTCAAGCTCACCAATACCATCAATACGGAGTTTTTTGATGGTCAACCGTCCATCGACCCCACTGGCAATGTGCTTTATTTTGCCTCCAACCGTCCTGGCGGATACGGTGGCTACGATATTTATAAAGTGGAACGCAAAACAGCCGATATGGCGTGGAGCGCACCCGTCAACCTTGGTCCAACCATCAACACCGAGTTTGACGAAAAGACGCCCTACATGCACTGCGACGGCAAGACGCTTTATTTTTCGTCCAATGGACACGGCGGCGTGGGCGGATTTGATATTTTCCATTCCCGCATCGACGACAATGGCAATTTTACCAAACCCAAGAATATGGGCTATCCCCTCAATACAGAGAGCGACGAAGTGGCGTATGTCGTAAGTGCCGACGGACAGCGCATCTACTTTTCAGCCAAGATGTTGAGTGGCATCGGCGGCTGGGACATCTACTGCGCCGAGCTTTCGTCTGACAACCGTCCCGACCCGGTGGTGCTGCCAAAGGGCAACCCTCAGATAGTGGAAACCACCGTGCCTTTTGGCAGGACTGGCAATACTACTATTGTTGATACTGTGAGGTTTGGCGGCAAGAATACCACAGTATATGAAGAATGGCGCAAAAAACCGTCCACGGAAGTCGAATACATTGATTATTTCAAGAAGAAAAATACAACTGGCGACCAAGGCAACAAAAGACACGGCGGCGCGATAGAATTGGAGGACATCAATTTTGACTTCAATTCGTCTAAGCTCTCCGCCCACACCCAAGGTTACTTGACCCGCCTTGCGACATTCCTCAATGAGTATCCCCAATACAACGTGGAACTTCTCGGACATACCGACGGCATTGGCAATGTAGAAGCCAACATGGTGCTCAGCCAACGTCGTTGTCGTGCAGTATATGACCAACTCGTAAAGAGCGGTGTAGATCGCAAGCGCATCACCTTGCAGGGCTTCGGTATGTCAACGCCAATGGCATCCAACGACACCGACAAGGGGCGCGCATTGAATCGCCGGGTGGAGCTGCTATTGGTGAGGGGAGAATAAAAAAAAGAAGCTGTCTAAAAAGGCAGGTTAGAATGTAGACTATTTGTCTGCAACTATCTGTAAGGCAGGCTGGCAGCCTGCACTCCACCTTTTTAGACAGCCCCGTTTTTATATATCTTCTTTGTATTTTTTCAATTCCTCATTAAAGAGTTTTTGAATAATTGGTTTTAGGGGTTCGATGTCCTCTTTGAGGATTCTCATAATGGTGTTTTTGTCGATTTTATAGTATCCATGTACCAATACGTGCCGCAATCCTTCTACTGTTCTCCAAGTGATTTCCGTATGTTTAGCCTTGTAGTCTAATGTAAGTTTATACGCGGCTTCTCCGATAATTTCGAGGTGTTTCACAAAACCAAAGAAAATTATCGGGTCGTCTTGGATTGTCTTCTCAGGGTATTTGTCCCTATACTCCAGCAGCACGTTGATTGCTTGCAACATGTGGTCGAGGCGACCAACATTCCTTATTTCCTCTCTCATAGATTAGTATTTTGTCTTTGTTAACACTTTTTACGGCAAACCACATCAGCCTTCCATCTTCTACAATGTCAACAGGTTTGTGGATTATATCTTCCAAATTGTTCATTATTTCTATCATACGAAACAATGACAAGTTGGCATCCTTGTCGTACTGCACCAAAAGATCTACGTCGCTGTTGCGTTTGTTTTCGCCACGAGCGCACGAACCAAACAGCCATGCTTTGTTGATTGGCTGTGTCTCAAAGAAATCCTGAATCTTTGGTATGAGTTTTTCTATGCTCTTTTTCATGGCTTGCCTTTTTTATGATTTACAACTGCAATTATATGTAATTTTTTTTATAGTTGCAAATATTATGTCAAAAAAAAGGCGGAAAACCGAAATATAAATTACAGTTTCCCGCCATCTTTTCATAATGTATTGTTGACAAACAAATTAGTGTCTTATACGAGATTGAGGCTCTTCAAGGCGTCAACGTTGCCGCGAACAGACTGTGCGCTTGCGGCGAACTTAGCCTTCTCGTCGGCGTTGAGGTCGAGTTCAACAATCTTCTCGATGCCATTCTTGCCGAGGATTACAGGAACGCCGATGCAGAGATCCTTCTCGCCGTACTCGCCTTCGAGCAATACAGAGCAAGGTATCATCTTCTTCTGGTCGTGGATGATGCTCTCAACAACGAATGCTCCTGCTGCGCCAGGTGCGTACCAAGCCGATGTGCCGAGGAATTTGGTGAGGGTTGCGCCGCCTACCATGGTAGATTTAACAACCTCGTCAATCTTTTCAGCGGAGAGGAAGTTGCTTACGGGCATGCCCTTGTATGTGGCGAAACGAGCCAAAGGAATCATTGTGGTGTCGCCGTGGCCGCCGATTACAAAGCCTTCCACTTCGTTGGCATTGCAGCCGAGAGCCTGCGAGAGGAAATACTTGAACCTCGAGCTGTCCAATGCGCCGCCCATGCCGATAACGCGGTTTTTGGGGAGGCCGAGGGCTTTGAGCGTCAGGTATGTCATGGTGTCCATCGGGTTGGAGATGCACACGATGATGGCGTTAGGAGAATATTTGAGGATTTGCTCAGCAACGCTCTTAACGATGCCAGCGTTAACGCCGAGGAGTTCCTCGCGAGTCATACCGGGCTTGCGGGGGATGCCGGATGTGATTACCACTACGTCAGAATTGGCGGTCTGCGAATAATCGTTGGTGCAGCCTACGAGACGGGTGTCGAAGCCCAAAAGTTGAGCGGTCTGCATCATGTCCATTGCCTTGCCTTCCGAGATGCCTTCCTTGATGTCGAGCATTACAACCTCGTCGGCTACTTCGTTAAATGCAAGCACGTTAGCGCACGTAGCACCTACGTTGCCTGCTCCTACTACTGTTACTTTACTCATTTTATTGATGTTTTGTTAAGTGTTGTACTTAAAATTTTCCACAAATATAAACAAAAGTATTGTATGTTGACAAAAAAAAGTGAAAAATTTTTTCTTATGGCTGTCGGCAGCAAAAAAATTTGTCTAAAACCAAATTTTATTATACCTTTGTCGAATATAAAAACAACAACCAATGGGCAGAATACTTGCGATAGATTATGGCGGCGTGAGGACGGGTCTTGCGGCAACGGATCCGAGTAGGATTATTGTGTCGCCATTAGAGACCGTGCAGACCACGGTGCTGACACCTTATTTAAAGGATTACATCCCGAAAAACAAAGTGGATCAAATAGTCGTGGGCTATCCCGTGAATCCCGAAGGACACGAAAACCCTATCGTAAAACAAATCTTGCTTTTCACCGACAATCTCAAAAAGATTTTCCCCGACATTCCGCTCGATTTTTATGACGAGCAATACACTTCAAGAGACGCATACTCTGCCATGTTGGCAGCTGGCATCAAGAAAAAGAAGCGTCAGGAGAAAGGAAACACTGACAAATTGGCTGCGGCACTCATTTTGCAGGGCTGGATGGAGGAGAGAGGAATGTATTAAAACAAAACTATATAAAATGATATTACCAATAAGCATCATTGGCACTTCGGTGCTGAGGAAGAAGGCGGAGACGGTTACGAAAGACTATCCCGACCTTCAAAAATTGATTGACGATATGTTTGAGACGATGTACAAGACTGAGGGCGTGGGACTTGCCGCGCCGCAGGTTGGACATTCGATAAGGCTGTTTGTGTGCGACGCCGCGCCGATGACCGACGACGACAACGACACTTTCACCAAGAGTTTCAAGCGTGCAATGCTCAATCCCGAGATTATTGAAACTTTTGGAGCCAACGTTTCGTACAACGAAGGCTGTCTCTCTATTCCGGGACTTCACGAGAATGTGGTGCGTCCCGATGGCGTGAAAATTCGCTATTACGACGAAAACTTTGAACTCCACGAGGAAACTCTCACCGGCAATTGCGCCCGCGTGGTGCAGCACGAATACGACCACTTGGACGGCGTCCTATTCACCGACAAGGTTGGCATGCTCCGCCGCAAACTCATCCGCAACAAACTCGCCAACATCTCCAAAGGCAAGTTTGAGCACAATTATAAGGTGAAGATGGCGTAAGACCATTAATTAAAAGAATTATCAAAGAATGAAAAGAATTTTTTTATAGAGCCATTCTTTTAATTCTTTCTTATTCTTTGTATTTTTGGATACAAAATAGCCGTCGTAAGACGGCGTTTAGATAGTAATTTATGTAAAAATCTTTATACCAAACGATTATGAATTTTGAAAAGACATCAAATCCTGCGTTTTCAGAGAGCCGTCTCCGCAAGTTGGCGGGAGATTTTGCAGGTACGGGACAGATGACCGTGGCTGGCGCGGCAACAAAGACGCTGTTGCTCTTTGGTCTGCTCATCTTGACTGCATCCATCACCTGGAAAATGGCGGGTGTGGGAAGCTCTGCCCTCATGCCGTGCATCATTGGCGGTGCTATTGGAGCAGTGATTATGGCTATCGTGGCCTGTGTAAAACCCGACAAGGCCTACATCTTCGGACCATTGTACGCTCTGTGCGAAGGTCTCCTGATAGGTGCTGTATCGGCGATGTATGCCGCCGCATACGAGGGCATCATTACATCGGCATTGTTCCTTACATTGGCTGTGAGCGGCGTGGTGTTCCTGTGCTATAGATTTGGACTCCTCCGCGCCTCCAATACATTCGTAAAGGTAATAACCTTTGCGACGCTTGGCATCGCCGCGTTCTACTTGCTGAGCTTCATACTCGGCTTCTTTGGCATCAATATCACGGTGTTCAATATGGGTGCCTTTGGTATTGTAATACAGCTCATAATCGTAGGCGTCGCAGCCCTCAATCTTGTGCTCGATTTCAACAACATCGAAAATGGCGCAGCCAACGGCGTTCCGGCACAATTTGAGTGGTATTACGCTTTTGGCCTAATGGTAACTCTCGTATGGATTTACATGGAGATACTGAGACTGCTGGCGATTCTCTCAAGAAGGGACTAATCCAAATACCTCTCCACAATAATTCTATCTGCCGGGGTGAGTTTCATATTGAGTAACTCTTCCTTGGTGAAATACCCGGAGTCGGTGTGTTCTTTGAGGGTGAGCTCGCCCTCAAAGAGCGCGACTTCGTATGGGTATAGTGTGATGTGAAATTTTGGGTAGTCGTATTCTACCGGCATATATTCTTTGAGTATGATGATGCTCACTCCAAGTTCCTCCTGGAACTCGCGGTGCAGACATTCGCTCTCAAATTCTCCTTCCTCAACCTTGCCGCCCGGAAATTCCCACATGCCGCCCATCTGCTTGTGTTCGGGACGTTTGGCGGCAAAATATTTATTGTCTTGGCGGATTATTCCGCAGGTTACTTTTCCCATTATTTGTCGTTTTAGTGATTTGTAGATTTGTTGGCGTGGGTTTTTATCTTGATTTCGTTGGTGTGATATACGAGCGAATTTTCTGGTACAGAACTCGTTATCCATACATTGCCGCCGATGATAGAGCCTTTGCCAATTACAGTTTCGCCGCCGAGGATTGTGGCGTTTGCGTAGATGATTACATTGTCTTCCACGGTGGGATGTCGTTTGGTGGAGGCGAGGTCTTTGCGTACCTGCAACGCTCCGAGCGTGACGCCCTGATAGAGTTTTACGTTGTTTTTGATGACGGTGGTTTCGCCAATTACTACGCCTGTGCCGTGGTCGATGAAGAAACTTTCGCCAATCTCCGCGCCGGGGTTGATGTCGATGCCCGTAACAGAGTGGGCGTACTCGCTAATGAGGCGCGGCACTATCGGCACGCCTAACTTCTTGATAGCGTGGGCGATGCGGTATGCTGTGATGGCGAAGAATCCCGGATACGTGATTATCACCTCCTCGATGCTTGCCGAGGCGGGGTCGAAGTCGCAGATTGCTTGTGCGTCCTTCATAAGGCTGTTGTATATGTCGGGCAGTTGCGCGATGAATTTGAGTCCGATGGTCTCGGGCGTGTCTTCTATTTCATTGCGTACTGGCAGGAGCATCACCGTCAATAGGTTGCTGAGACGGTAGAGCGCGGATTCGTCTTCAGTGCAACACCTTGTCTTCCTTGCATTTATGGGAAAGAGGATGTTGAAGCACTCCATTGTGAACTCCATACCTTGTTTTTTGGACGGCTTGTCTATCGTGAGCCCGTCCTGCGCCTCGTGCAGCCGCCTTAGGACGTCGCTGATGACATCTTCGCGGCTTTTTTGGATTTTTGCCATTTCTTTTTTAAAACTTTGCCGCAAATATAATGATTTTTTATTACTTTTGCGCTATAAAAAATTTAATGTTTAAAGAAAATGGCAAATATTTTAAACACCAACTTCAACACCCTGTATATTTTTGCGGGTATGGTATTATTGGAATTCATTGTATTTCTGATAATTGTGGCTAAAAAACGCCTCAACATCATCCGTATTTTGCTCGCCGTCTTGACTGGCAACGCCATCACCACGGTGATGTGCCTCTTCATTCCGGTAGCGGAGGCTGGCTTTGGCTATTATGCCTGGCTGGGCGTCGCCTTCCTGATTTCGGCGACATTTGAGTGGCTCGTGGATGTGGGCTATTTCCGCAACAACGAGGTGCGCATCAGCAACGGCTATTTCCTCGCGAGCGCAATCATCGGCAATCTGCTGAGTTTTGGCGCGCTGTTTGCCCTCAATCATTACAATGTACCGTTGTAAACGTCTATTAACGACAAAACCGCCTTGCGGCGGCTTCTATCCAAAACGTAAATTAAAACGAATTTAAGCGAATTAAAACGAATTAATAACAAAAATAATTCGTTTTAATTCGTTCTAATTCGCTTAAATTTTTGTTTATCTATCCGTCGCCGGAGGCGGCGTTTTTATTTGTGGTGGAGTGTGTTGCCCGGATATTCGCGGAGGCCTTCTTCAAGGCATTTGAGTGCTTTGGTGAGGTCGTCGCAGTTGATGACGTAGGCAAGGCGCACTTCGTCGCGGCCAAGTCCCGGTGTTGCGTAGAATCCGGCGGCGGGCGCCATCATCACGGTCTGGTTTTCATAACGGAACGTCTCGAGCATCCAGCGGCAGAATACGTCAGAATCGTCGATGGGCAATTTTGCCATTGTGTAGAAACTGCCTTTGGGCATCGGGCTGCGAACTCCTGGAATTTTGTTAAGGCCGTTGATAAGGCAGTTGCGACGCTTGACGTATTCGGCGCGTACTTCCTGGAAGTATTCTGCCGGGGTGTCGAGCGATGCCATTCCCACCAATTGTCCGAAGTAGGGCGGGGAGAGCCTTGCCATCGCAAATTTCATTATCGTGTCGAGCAGTTCCTGATTTTTAGTTACTACAAATCCTACCCTGATGCCGCACTCGCTGTAACGCTTGGACGTGCTGTCGATGAGGATGGCGTGTTGCTCGAGGCCGCCCATCTGCATTATGGATATGTGGCGTGTGCCGTCGTAGCAAAAATCGCGGTAAACCTCGTCTGAAATTACATAGAGGTCGTATTTCAACGCCAGGTCGCGTATTTGCAGCAGTTCGTCGAGCGAGTAGAGGTAGCCCGTCGGGTTGTTGGGGTT
>DGIK01000008.1:0-4180 GCA_002393195.1 Bacteroidales bacterium UBA3824
TATTTCAACACGCCACCAATCTCGTGAAGTGCCTCATATACAGTAACATCGTAGCCGAATTTAGCCATATCAGCCGCCCACGCCAACGATGCGGGACCCGAACCAATGGCGGCAACCTTGATGCCGTTTGGCTTTGCAACCTCGGGCACTGACATCTTGCCGCTCTCGCGCTCGTAGTCGGCAGCAAAACGCTCCAAATAACCGATTGCAACAGCCGGTTTTTTGAGTTTCTGAGTGTAGAAACATTGGCTTTCACATTGTTTTTCCTGCGGGCAAACGCGGCCGCAAATTGCAGGAAGTGTAGAAGTTTCCTTGATTACGGAAGCCGCGCCGAGGAAGTCCTCAGCCTCGATTTTCTTGATGAATTTTGGGATGTTGACATTGACGGGGCAGCCGGTAACGCAGGTCGGGTTGGCACAATCGAGGCAGCGGTGAGATTCCTTAACCGCCATTTCGACCGTGAGACCGAGGTTTACTTCCTTGTTGTTGCTGCGACGCTCCACTGCGTCCTGCATCGGCATCTCCACGCGTTCCATGTTGGTGCGCTCCTTTGCCGGTATCGTTTTGCGGAGGTCCACACGCCACTGTTGCTCCCTCTCTGATTTATAATCTGTCATTTTAATTTCCTGATTTGATGTATGTTATTAAATAACGTACCGCCGGTGGCGGCATTTTTTTTAAACAAAAATTACCGTCAATTTTTTCGTCAATTAACATCAATTTTTTTTATAAATTGACGATAATTGATGTGTAATTCACGAAAATTTTCGTTAAAAAACAAACGCCGTAAGGCGTTTATTGACGTTTAGAGTGAGTTTTTGTAAGCCTCAAACGCTTCTTTTTCCTGATCCTTGTAGCCGCCCATACGCATCAACATCTCGTTGAAATCGACCTTGTGGGCGTCGAACTCGGGACCATCCACGCATACGAAACGTGTCTTGCCATCGACCTTTACGCGGCAAGCACCACACATACCCGTGCCGTCCACCATAATTGTGTTGAGGCTGACCACTGTGGGAATCTCGAACTTCTGCGTAGTCAACGCACAGAATTTCATCATAATAGCGGGGCCTATCGCAACACAAAGATCAACCTTTTCGCGAGCGATAACGTCCTCCATACCCTTTGTTACGAGGCCTTGCTTGCCGTAAGAGCCATCGTCGGTCATAATGATTACCTCGTCGGAATACTTGCGGATTTCGTCTTCGAGGATGATGAGACTCTTGTTGCGTGCTGCGAGGATGGAAACAACGCGGTTGCCTGCTTCCTTCATTGCCTGTACAATCGGCAACAACGGCGCAACTCCCACGCCACCGCCGCAAGCCAACACTGTACCCACCTTCTCGATGTGCGTCGGGTGTCCGAGCGGGCCTACAACGTCGTGGATGTAGTCGCCCTCGTTCAATGCGGCGAGTTTGTAGGTGCTAACGCCAATGCGCTGAGCCACAATGGTTATCGTGCCGCGCTCCTCGTCTGCCTTGGCAATCGTGAGCGGCACACGCTCGCCCTTTTCGTCGAGCCTGATGATTACGAAATTGCCCGGCTTGCGCGACTTGGCAATTTCAGGAGCCTCCACCTCAAACATCACAACGTTCTCCGAAAAAAACTCCTTCTTTACTATTTTATTCATTTATGATTTGATTGTGTTTAATATTTATTAATCAATGTTTTACTTACCAAACAGCCGCCACATTTGCAGCCGACTTGCCAATCTCCCAAACTCGCCAACCCATTCGGCTTATCAACGTAGAAAATGTCTCCTTGTCTTTTGAGGGGACATCGAGTTGATACCTGTCGATGGATGTCTCGTCGTCATCAATATAATCGTCAACATCGAAGAAATAATCCTTCTCAGGCAGCATATCTTCCGTAATTTCAGAAGGTTGCAGTTGCTTAACAGCGGTTATTTGCTTGTCTTTAACAATTACAAGAAACACTGCGTTCTCTGTTTCAGGATTCAAATAGGCATCGCGGAGATCCAATTTCCCTGCAATATAAGTGTCAAGTCTCTGCTTTGAAATCTGAACTCCAATGTATTGGAATCTATTGACATCATCGTACGCAAATAATAGGCACAAATAATGTGTTCCCACAGCATCGTCTCCAACGAAAATCTGCGGAAAGTCATAGTAATCCAATACCTTATTAAGTGTCAATGTTCTCATTTACTGCAACATTTTTAAATTGTCAATACTAAAATGTTTGGTTCTCCACCACGTATAGTGCGACAAATGTTTTCCTGACTGTTTGAGCACCCCATCAACTTCATCCAATTTTATAGCAATTATGCCTTTGAACCTGCTATAAAAAGGGGATTTTAATTTTTTACGAGCATTTTTTTCGCCGTCAATAATTGAAAGACCAATTGCCAACGGTAAATCATCGCCCCAATCCTTATAAGGCGCAAGTTCTACGTAACTCTTGAAATCACCGGCGTCATATCGGTCTGCATATCTCGCCAAACGGAAAAACGGGTGGTTATGCGCCACCACAATATCCTCCGGCGGACATCCGACAGGCATATCACACGTCCATTCAGGCTGATATTCAGCAATATAATCAGTTAATTTACAAGCCTTTAACATATCATTTTTTATTATTTATAATTCATAATGCATAATCAGACTTCCGGCGGATGCCCAATTATGCATTATGCATTACTGCATTACGCATTGTCAACGTATCTGTGCTCCCAACTGTTTCTCAAACTGTGAGCGGAGGTTTTCCATCATCTTGTCTATCTCCTTGTCAGTGAAGGTCTTGTCGGGATTTTGGAACGTGAACGAAACAGCATAACTCTTCTTGCCGTCGCCAAGTTTTTCATTGATATAGACGTCGAAAATGTTTACCTCTTTAAGGTACTGTTTCTCAGTCTTTTGGGCGATGCGCTTGATGTCCTCAAATTTCACCTTCTTGTCGAGCAACAGGGCAAAATCACGCTTCACTTCCGGGTACTTGGAAACCTGTTTGTATTTGATTTCCTTGGGCACAAAACGCAACACGTTGTCCCAATTGAACTCCGCGAAATACACTTCTTGGTCGATGTCAAACTTTTTGAGAATCTGACGATTAACCGAGCCAAACTCAACCAAAACATCGCGTCCCATCGTGTACGTGAGACCGTAAGCAAAGATGTCGTCTTTCTTAGTTTCGTCGGCGCGGACGCTCTCCATATTGTAGCCCAAACGCTCCAAAACATTGTGCACGTAGGTCTTCAAGAAGAAGAAATTGGTCTTCATCTCGACGGTCATGTGGTTGACAGTCTGATTGATGCCGCTTTGTACAATCATCAGATGGTTCTCAAAATTGTAGTCAGCGAGACGACCCTTGTTGTCGGATTTTTGGAGTCCCTTGTACCAAATATTGCCAAATTCGTAGAGTTTTATCGAATCGTTCTTTTGGTTGATATTGAAGGCAACCGACTCCAACGCGCCAAACAACAGCGTCATCCTCATCGCGTTCAACTGTTGCGAAAGCGGGTTCTTCACGAGGACTACATTCTCAGGCTTGTAGGATTCGAGATTGTCGTAATATGCGCTCTGTGTCAACGAGTTGCACATTGCCTCGCAATAGCCGTTGTCGCTGAGATAGTCGCTTATTTTGGTCTGAATCTTGTTTTTGTCGGGCTTTGCGGCGTAAGACAGCACCGAATGAACGGTCGTGGGGATTTCCACGTTGTCATAACCGTAAATCCTCAAAATCTCCTCGGCGACGTCGCAATTTGCAGTAACGTCAACGCGGTAGGTCGGGGCTTTTACAATTATCTGATTGTCATTGCTTTCCACAATCTCAAAATCCAACGACTTCAAGATGCCGATTACCTTGTCGTGAGGAATCTGTTTGCCAATGATGCGGTCAAGATATTGATAATCAAGCGTTATCACTTTCTTCTCAACCGGCGTGGGATATACGTCGATGATTTCGGACGAAATCTCGCCGCCCGCAACTTCCTTGATTAACATTGCGGCGCGTTTCAAGACCTCAACGGTCATCGACGGGTCGCAACCGCGCTCAAAATGGAAGGCTGCATCGGTATGAAGATTGTGCCTTTTGGCTGATTTTCTGATGCTTACAGGATTGAAACAAGCACTCTCCAAGAACACATTTTGGGTATTGTCGGAGATTCCCGAATCCAATCCGCCAAAAACGCCAGCCATACACATCGGCTCCTCGGTGTTGC
>DGIK01000008.1:4221-4459 GCA_002393195.1 Bacteroidales bacterium UBA3824
GGCTCCTCGGTGTTGCAAATCATCAAATCCTCGGCGGAGAGTTTGCGCGTCTGTTCGTCGAGCGTTACAAACTCTGTTCCTTCCGGCAAAGTCTTGACAATCACCTTGTTGCCTTTGATTTTGTTGGCATCAAAAGAGTGCAGCGGCTGACCATATTCAAAGAGGATGAAGTTGGTGACGTCCACAACATTGTTGATGCTCCTCAGACCAATCGCCTCGATGTCGCGCTTCAACCAAT